>JBNKJW010000175.1:0-20139 GCA_050291445.1 Bacteroidales bacterium
ATTAAAGTCAAACAAAAAATATCAGGTCAATTTAAATCCCCTTTTGGTGCCAACTGTTTTGCAATCCTCAGATCAATAACTGACACTTGCATTAAGAATAACCAAAATATTTTAAATGCACTGAAACTTATCGCTCAATCAGAACCTGAGTAGTTACAATTCATTATTTTCAGGCTAAAAAAATTAAAAAGCGATAAAATCCTCAATTTTTCGTTAAGAAAACTTTTCTTTATGACACTATTCCAGACTTTTGGCCATATGTTAAAAAATACTAAATCCGATTTTAAGGCATGTTTCTGAACCAAAATGATAGCATTCTGTCTAGGGCATTTTTGCAAATTAACTTTACTTCACTTTTATTTGTTATAACGTTATTGCATGCAATATTTGAATTCATTTAATTAATAATTTAAATTTTTATTTATGGCATTTACAATAAATAGAAGAAACGAGCTAAAACCTTCCGAACTAAATTTTATTAAACGGAAATTTAAACAAAGTACCAACACAAAAGCAATCAACGAGTGCATTAAATTTGTGGTCTATGACTCACCTGATTTGGAACGGCAAAACAGAAAAATGAAGAAAAAGCTAAAAATTGCCAAAAGGAAAAACAAATCACTACAAAAAGAGTTGAAAAGGTACGACTTATCTTAACCCTACTTTGTTCCTCAATATTTTATCAAATTCAAATTAATTAAAACTAAAATTTAAAATGCCGAAAAAATGGATAACGAGCTAATTGTAGTAAGCCCCAAAACAATCGAAGCTATCATTCTAAGAGCATTGAAAAAGCACGATTTGGAACAAAGAGAAATTCAGAGTGAAACCAGGCTGTTTAGCATAAACAAAGCTGCTAAAATTCTGGGAGTTTCACACGCCACAGTCAAAAAACTGGTGGCAAACGACACACTTAAAACAACACCCGATAATAAAATCACAGAAAAAGAACTTAACCGCTACTTAAGCGAATAAGCGTTAGCTTAAAAGTTCAATTTCTAAAGCCTTTTACGGCGGATTTAACAAACAGGAATATTTCCCTGACTGGGTGAGCTATATCTATACAGTTGGTGTTCATTCACCAACTGTATTTAATTCTTTTTTAAACTCTGTGAACCTCTGTGCTTGTGCTGAGCGAAGCCGAAGCATCTCAGTGGCTCTCTGTGAAATAAATTAGTGAAAATTAGTGTAATTCGCGGAAAAATGAAAGAATCCTATTTCGAAAAACGCATATTCCAGGAACTCGGAATCACCAAAAAACAAAACACTATTGAAGTATTCAATGAAAATGGTCAAAGTTTAAAACACGATATCTTCTCTGAAGATGAAAAAGGCAATATCCGGATTTTACTTTATCAGCTAAACCGAAAAATAATCGAATTCGACCATCCCAAAGCAAATCCCGAAAAACCTGTTATTTACAACGAACGGACACTAACTTATTTTATCACTCGTTTACATCCTGATAATGTAAATGGAGATACAAAGTATCTTATTCCAAAAGGTGCAGGTACTTACCCTTTTATCCCACCTCCAGTTTTAAGCAAGTTTGAAAAGAAAACAAAAATCAAAACACTGGTATTAACCGAAGGTGCTTTTAAGGCCTTCAAGGGAGCTATGCATGGTCTGGATATCATTGGCCTGACATCAATCACACACTATAAGGATAAAAAAACTAAAGAATTGCATACTGATATTTTAGAAATTATCAAAACCTGTGAAGTGCAAAATATCATTATGCTCTATGATGGTGATTGCCTTGATGTTTCAGAGAAAGCCATTGAACAGGAAAAGGATTTATACAAACGGCCTTTTGGCTTTTTTGCCTCAGCCAGGAACATTAATGACTTACTAAAAGATTACGACATCAGTTTCTACTTCTCACACATTAAAAGCAAAGATTTCAAAGAACATCCAAAAGGGCTGGATGACTTACTTATTGCCTTTCCAGGACATGAAAAAGCAATAACTAAAGATTTAGTTTCATTGAGCAAAAGCAGTCCCTACTTTCACAAAATAAATATTTCACACTCACAAAAGTCATTACTTAGGTACCTGCATATCAATACCATTGAATCTTTTTACGATTATCATTCTTCAAAAATTGGTGGTAAAGAATTTGTTTACCTGGGCACCAAATACAAGTACAACGAATACGATAATAAAATCGAGGTAGTGATGCCCTCCAATGCCCAAAACTACTTCAGGGTTGGTAATGACTATTACGAAAGGTTCAAACGGCCTAATAAATTAAATGACCTGGAAGATGTGATTGCCCCACGTTTAAAATCAACCATAACTGATGATTACGGCAAAGGTTTTTTAAAATATACAGCTAAGTACAAAGATTTTGTAAACGTTCCCGATCACACCAACTACCAAAGGGTTATTCATAATTGCTATAACAGCTATGCACCTTTTAACCATGCCCCGGAACCTGGCAAATACGATAAAACCTTGCAGTTTTTAAACCATATCTTTGAAGAGCAAATTGAATTTGGCCTGGATTACGTCCAGTTACTTTATCAGCAACCAACCCAAAAACTACCCATTCTTTGCCTGGTCTCAAAAGAAAATGCTACTGGAAAAAGTACTTTCGCCAAATGGCTGCAGCGTATTTTCTCCCAAAATGTGACCATTATTGGAAACGCTGAAATTTCCAATGACTTCAACGCCCATCTGGCCAGTAAGCTAGTCATTGCAATTGATGAAAGCTTTATTGAAAAAAAGGTCATCATAGAAAAAATAAAGAACCTGGCCACTGCAGACAGCATGCCCATGAACCGAAAAGGAAAAGACATTGTAGAAATAGAATTCTTCGGAAAAATCATTTTGCTTTCTAACAATGTAGATAATTTTATTAGTGCCACAGAAGATGATATCCGCTACTGGGTTCGCGAAATCAAAAAACCTGAAAAAGAAGCTAATAATTTATTAGAGGAGATGCACAATGAAATACCGGCATTTTTAGATTTCCTGGAGAAAAGAAAAATGCACACAGAAAACATTGGCCGTGCCTGGTTCGATCCTGAATTAATCAAAACAGAAGCTTTTAAAAGGGTTGTTGAAGCTTCAAAATCTGGAGTTGTCAGGACTATTGAACAAGACCTAAAAGACATGTTTATCCAGTTTCATACCAAAGAAATCCTGCTTACCCCTCAAAACATAAAGGATTTGTTTTTCAGCAAGTCAAACAGGGTAGATAAAGACTACATTAGCCGTACTATCGAAAAGCATTTCCCTAAAGTTGAGCGGTTCAAAAACAAACAAGGGAACCCGGTCACAAAGCGCTATAAAATCCCTTATTGGAAGGAAACTTTTGACGGGGATGGAAACGAGACCCTGGAAATTGCATATAAAGCAGCCATAGGCCGTCCCTACGTCTTTCTGGCACATGATGTACTCAAAGAAAAAGACTACAAAGAATTCCAGGCAAGCCTATCAGCAACAGAAGAAAACACCCTTCCATTTAAATAATAATTTCCTATGGATGAATTAATTGAAATATACTATTGGATTGATAAAGAAATGAAATTTGACACCTGGTACAAAGTAGAGTCAGAAGCCCAGAAAAACAAAATCATCCAGATAATGAATACTGGTTTAATTCCAGATTGTGAATTTAATGTCGACTTTTCAGAATTTCGAAAATCAAAACTGGCTTTTGAAACAATTGTAAAAGGTATTTAGCCCCCTATTTATATTCAGTGATAGAAGTCCCTTTAAAAAAGGGGCTTTTTTTTGGTCTTTTTTAAGTTTTCAGCAAAACCAATAAAATCCGTTACAATCGTTACAATAATTAAAAAACATTGATTTTCAAGACAATGCAGGTAATTCTTTTTGTTACATACTGTTACTTTATTAATTATTAATAATATATAAAATATAATAATAGTAATATTCAGTAAATCAGGTAAGTAACATCTGCAAAAGGCCTGTACATATCAATTACAGTTTTAAACTACTCATTATAAAACACTTAAACCTATATGTACCAATGTAACAAAAAACAATATATTTCCAGAACTCTGCATTTTTTAGAAAAAAAGACCATTTTTTGGCCTTTTTTTCAGGTATTTTTTAGTTGTAATTATAATTGTCTAAAAATCAATAATGTAACAACTAGGCTGCATTTTCATCACTTTTTTTATCCAGTTTTAGCATTTCCCGATACTTCAAACTATCATTTACTTTGGCATAAATTTCTGTCATCTTAATATTTGTGTGACCAAGGATTTTTGAAACTACTTCAATTGGAATGCCCATATCCAAACCTGTAGTTGCCAGTGTATGTCTTGAGCTATGAAAAGTAATATTCTTGTCTATTCCTGCCTTTTTAATAATTTCCTTAAGGTGCTCATTTGTCTTTTGATTAGAAATCACCTTAAAAACATTCTGGTTACTATTAAATTTTTTAGGCATTAAATTATTAGCTTTGGTAATAACAGGGATAGAAACATCTAGCCCGGTCTTATGCATTTTCAAATCGATGAACTTTATTTCCTGATTGTCAAAATGCCTCTTTTTAATATGTTTGAATTTTAAATTCACAACATCCTGATATCTCAAACCTGTGTAGCAAGCAAAAAGAAAATACCGGAGTACATTTAACTGGCCATAATGTAAGTCAGCTTTTTGATAAAGTTTTTCCAGTTTTTCCAGTTCGTCAATACTGAGATATTCACGTTTCCCTTTCCCTTTAGTAATCTTAACCTGGTTAAATGGATTGTCTTTAATCAGTTTCTCCTCTATTCCCCAATTCACGAAAGTTTTTAGCATTGATAAACTCTTATTGGCAGTATTCGGAACGTTTTTTAGCTTCGTAATCATGAAATCCATATATCTGTTAATAAAATTCTTGTTAATCTCTGAAAAATGGATATTCTTTTTGAAATGCTGTAGTTTCGTTATTTGAGTAATGTAAGTTTTATGAGTTTCTTTTGTGTATTTTCTTTTTTCTAACTCATCCTTTACAAATTCAATAAATGACGTATCATCATACTCTTTATTGAAAAGCTTTCTTTGGAAATCATCGAAAGTCAGGGTTTCATTATTAAAGAAATAATCATCAACAATGTTTAAAGCCTTGTTTTTAAACTTCGTAATCAATCGATTTTTACGTTCACTCATTGGATCTGATTTATTAACTATACAGCGCTGGAAACTCCAATCCTGATATTTAACATAAATCCGCAATGAAACATCTTTTTTACGTCGGTTGCTGATAAGTCGCACACAAACCGTATGCTTACCATCTAAATTTTTACGGTCTGTTCTAAGGAAAATTTTAATTGAATTCATAAGCAAAAAGTTCATTTTTCATGTGAAACACATGTGAAACATTTTGCCGAAAAAATGGAAAATTACTTTCTATATTTTAAACGTAATAATTACGTAAGCCCCTAAAAATAAAAAAGTTGAAGAATTTCTTTCAATCCTTCAACCTCCCTGGCGGAGAAAGAGGCTCCTGAACCTATCTTCCTCTAAAGTCTGTAGTTAAGCGCATTACATGCCAGGTTATTATCCAGTCCCACGAATAACCCACATGCAAATTTGCAGTATTTTTCCTCTCAATGAACTCTTTTGCTCTGGTGCAAATGTAGTGAAAATTACTGAAAACAAATGAAATATATGTAAGTTTGTTATTGGTCATTCGTCTTCTCCTATAACGGTCTAGAAAATGTAAAATTGAAAAAAAATCTAAAATAATTACTTATGGAAAAAGATCTCGAGTATTTTGAAAACATCGTATCCGATGAAGAACATAGTTTGTTAGAACATATTAAGGAAGTTATTGATAAATATAATGCAAAAAAGACAGATTCTAATTTTTTAGTTTTTTGTGATAAGTTTTACAAAAAGAAAGTAACAAAGCTCTATCGCGATATTAGAAAAAGGAGTATCTCTTTTGATTCTGAATTTTCACAATCAAGATACCTAAACTTATTATATGCAGAAATAGGAAAAATAGATGATTTAATTAGAGATAATGCAAATCTTTTTAGCGAAGATTTGGATGAATTGAATAATGAAGATATTAAAAGCAAAGCAAAGATTATTATCAAGAAACTTCCTTCTATTTGGAATAATTTTTTAATTGATTTTCATGAACTCTATAAAAATGAACTCTTTGACTTAACCGACTTTATTTCTCCAGAATCATTTTTTGAAGAAAACTTTCGAGACCTTCTATATTCAATTGATCATAAGCTAGATAGCTTGTCAAAAGATGACAAAACTATGATTCTTAGTCCTGATTTTTCGATTCAGAAATTGTTTGAAAAAGATAAACATTCTATATCTGATGAGATGGTCATTGAAACTTACAGTGAAATTATGAATGACTTAGGTGCTGACTTGTTAAAAGAAATTTTTATTGGCTATTATAATAATGAGATAACACATAGGAAAAAATACAGCGAAAAATACAATGATCCATTTAGTGAAATAAGCTTTATAAGAGAAATATTAATTAGACTAGATGAATACGAAAATAAATTCATAAATGAGATTAAATCTATATTCAACTTTAACAAGAAAAAGGAAATCCCTGAATTTTTCACGACTGTTTATTTTGAATGTAGGATCCTTATAAAAGAATACCTGGAAAGCCGTCTCAAAATCACATCTCCCAATGAAACCATTGAAAGTATTTTTAATAATAAAGTGCAAAGCCCTTATAAATGGACTGGTAATGCAAAAGATCTAATCGAATTAATTGAAGCACTGATATTAACAGATAAAATAAAGAAAGTTGATGGTACGAACTTAGATAAAATAAATGAAGTATATCCGTTCTTTTCATCAGTTTTCAACCTTGCTCTGAATAATAATAATACTGTGCGAAATAGGATGAAGGAAAGTTTTGATGACCCTGAAAAAACAACATATTTAGATGTACTTTATCGAGATTTTAATCGCCTTTTAGAGAAAGAAATTGAACAGGATATAAAAAATAACAGAGGACAACACATTGGAAAGCACTGATTATCTATAAGTTGAATTTCAGACTACAGTCAAGTTGACTGAAACTTTACAACCTTTTTTCTGTTTTGCCATTACTTTTATTGCTTCAACGTTAAACAAAAAAATGTAGCAATGAAAGCAATTATTGGAAAAGAAGAAGAAATTAACGGAATTATCAAGGACATTAAAGAAATTAAGGACACCCTCGGTCAATTAAAAGAGAAAAGCATTGAAAATGAGTGGCTCGACAACCAGGATGTCTGCCAAATTCTTAAAATAAGTAAAAGAACCCTCCAGAGCTACCGTGACAATGGTGTGCTCCCATACAGCCAGTTTGGTAATAAAATCTACTACAGGGCTTCAGATATCAAGAAGCACCTGGAAGACAACTATCACAATTTCAAGTAAAATCTATTGTCATGTATGAATTTCAATAACGTGCTACTAGATAAACACTTTGCACCCATCATTGAAAACACTGACACTTATAAAATAATTCAATATGAAATTGGAAAATATACCAACGAGGCTATTAATTCAATTAAAAATCATGGTTCGAGAGGCAGTGAAAGATGCTTTTCAGGAATATTTGAATCCAAAAATTGATATTCCAACTGTACCAAAGGATGATTTTCTTTCAGCTTTAGAATGCGCTAAATATCTAAAAATCAGCCGTAACTCGCTTTACAAGAAAGTTGAGAAAGGAGATCTACCCTATTACCGAAGCGGCAAGCGAAAGCTATTATTTTCACGAGAAGAACTTCAAGAGTATATCAAAAATCAGAAACTAAGTTAACTAATGATTAGGATTTCAGAAGGAATCAATAAATGCGCAAAAGCGCAAATGAGTTTGGATCCGGCAAATAGCAGGAAAGAAGCAGGTATTGTTTTATTAGCAATAGTTAAGCTTATAACAATGATATTCTCTGCTTATGCTGCCAATTCTTTTTTTAACAACATTGTGAGTAGAGTGCTTGACCATCATCAATTAAGAAGAATTGTTACAATAATTATACTGGTTTTACTGGAAGCTTTAGCGGCTTATACTCTTAGCGATTTTTTCAAAAACCTGTTCAGAAGAAAGATAAAATCGTTTTTGCTATCATTAGTGTTTGTCAGCTTCTTTTATTCTGTTTCATTTATAAGTTCAACCAATGGCCTTGCACAACAACAATCAGCTAAAATAAATTTATCTGACACTATCGGTGCAAAATGGCAACGACAACTCGACGCACTCAACCTGCAA
Organism: Bacteroidales bacterium; assembly: GCA_050291445.1. Lineage (GTDB taxonomy): Bacteria > Bacteroidota > Bacteroidia > Bacteroidales > NBLH01 > NBLH01. The sequence continues at coordinate 8,213 of JBNKJW010000175.1, forward strand.
GAAGCAAGACAATTGCAGGAAATTAACAATTACATTGTTAGTATTCAGAACAATCCAATTGCCTGGTCAAATGGGAAGCGAAACCTCCTATCAAATGAACAACAAAGGAGCATCAAAGAATATGCTGAGCAGAAATCTGGCTTAAGAAAGACTTTTGAAATCAAAAGAACTCAGCTTAAAGTTGATTACCAGAACAAATTGAATAAGAACATGAAACTGATGGAAAGTACAAAGGAGCAATACTATACTTACATGGCTACAAACATGCTTATACAGTTATTGGTAACAGGATTTATGAGCTATTTGTTTTATTTGGTTTACATGCAAAATAGACATGAAATCATTAAAGAGGAGGAAGAAATACTTCGCAGTCAAACATACGATCAAGCAAGAATCCTTGTTGCCCAGATATTTAAGGAGGTGTTTAATGACTTTTTTAGTCAGGGCAAAATCAAAACAAGTTTTGCATTAGATGGATACAAAAATATAAATGCACCCATAAATACATGCACAAAAAAAGATAGTAGACATAAACACATAAATGAGAGTGCTAAACTGTCTGAAGACCTAGTTCAAAAAGAGGAAGTCGAAAGGCATAAAAGATACTGTTTGAAACATCAATTAATTGTTGATGCTATCCGGAATACTATTGACACAGACAAGGATTTTCTTACACAGGAGGACATCAATAATAAAATAATGCCCAATCTCAAAAATACAAGGTATAAATCTGCTTCACTCATTAGAAAAGTTTACAAGAGCATTAAACTTACAAATGATATTAACAAAAAATAGAATATTATGATAATTGAATTTGAAGAATTAGGACAAGTTTTAGAGGAATTGAGGGAGATTAAAAGCCTCCTGTTAAATAATAATAATGAAAGTAAATATCCTAAATATGTAACTGCCGAAAAGGCTGCGGAGATTCTGGGTACAACCATGCAAACTTTGTATAACCATTCAAAAAATAGATTATTTCCCAGATACAAGTTTGGTGATAGAACAGTATACTATAAGTTGGAAGAAATATATATGGCATTTAAAAAGGTGGATAAATGAAAGGCTGGATAAAATTACACAGGAAATTAATGGACTGGGAATGGTATCAATATCCACATATGTTGCACTTATTTGTTCATTTATTGCTTAGGGCCAACCATAAAGGAAAAAGTTGGCAGGGGAAACTGATAAAAAGAGGACAACTAATAACAAGTAGGGACAAGCTAAGTGAAGAAACAAGTATAAGTGCTAATATGATATATGAAAGGTTAAAAAAGTTGGAGGAGTCAGGTGAGATTGCACAACAACCCAGCAACAAATATACACTTATAACTATCTGTAATTTTGACCTTTACCAGGATGAAACCAAAGAGCAAATACTGAAAAACGTACAACAATACAACAACAAAACAACATCCAGACAACACCAAAACGACACAAACAAGAATGTAGAAAAACGAATAGAAGGTGAAGAAGATAAAGAATACTCTGTTGAGCTTTTTAATTTTTATAATGAAATTATTCTTTTTTTCCCTGAAAACACAAGACCAAAAAAAGTTGCGCAAAAAAAAGGTTGGCTGGACACCATTGAAAAGCTTCATAGTGAGGGATACTCGTTATCAGAAATAAAAAGAATAGTCAAGCATTTCAGGGAGGATAATTTCTGGTCTTCAAATTTCATGTCACTAACGAAACTAATAAAGAGAAACCAGGATGGAGTTAGATACGTGGATGTTTTTATTGAAAAGTTGAAAAAAGAGAAGCCAGATTTCAGAGTTGAGAAGGAAAAAATGGCTGAAATGCAGAAAAACCCCAATCGGATGAGAATAAAATAACATATCTCTCATTTATATTGTTTTTATAATTAATAGGTTAAACATGGAAAAAGAAGAAAAAACTTTCGATGAACTATTTGAGGAGTTCGAAAAAATTGCAATGGCAGTAGTACCGAACTTTGCAATAAATGCAAACAATGAGGGAGCTTATAGGAAGCTCGTGTTATATTTTTCTAAAAACCCGCAGTTTGAACAGGAAATTTTACCCGGTACAAATGAAAAAGGTTCATTGGATAAGGCTATTTATTTAGCAGGAGATACAGGCTCAGGTAAATCTTTAATACTTGGTAGGGTTATGAAAATTTTTACTGGTTTATTCCAAACGAATAGCTACCAGATTCATAAATATGCGAAGATTATGCGTGATTATGAAAGCAAGGGTTCAGAGATTCTTGACCTATTTGGGCCAAAAGTAACAAGCTTTGGAGGTATTCAAAGACAGGAAACAATCGAAGCCTATATTGATGATTTTCTTTTTACCGGATCTGAAATTAACCGGTTCGGGAACAAAATTTACCTTGCTGACCAATTTATTGATTTAAGGTATGATGCCTTTGTTCAGTACGGTAAAAAGACCCATTTTAGTTCAAACAAATATCCTGATGAATTTTTGAGTTATCTGGATCAAAGATCAATTTCACGACTATCCGAAATGTGCAATTTTATTGAGTTAACCGGCGATGACTGGAGACGGAAGTAGTTTGGCCAACTATTTCTTTCATTTTCAAATTATTTAAAGGAGTTAGATTCTCTACTCTTTAATTTAACAGAATTAGTATCAAGCGCTTGATATATTTTACCTAAAGAAACGGGATTTAAAAAAGTTTTTATAATAATGTACCTTTAATTCGCATTAAATATGTTTTCAATACAAATTAACAGACATAAATACGCATCTAAAGCATATTGCATTTATTTCCTATTTACGATTAATTCATTTTTATTCGTATTAATTCACTGTTTTGTTGATTATTCCTAAAAAGCAGTATTTTCTACCTTGTTGATACCTACCTTTATATCAAAAACAAATGATGAAAAAGGACTTGTTAACCGGTGAGCTTTTTGAGCCAAGACGCTCCAATCAGAATTTTGCCAATCCACAAAACCGAATAAAATACTATAACGAAAAAGCCAAAAAACAAAGGCAAAAGATAGCCTACATCAACAAACCCTTGCAGAAAAATCTTTCAATACTGGATGAGCTATGTTCAAACAAAAATGAAGCTGTTTTTCACAAGCAATATTTGTTGGGGAAAGGCTTTTCATTTGGTGTGTTTACGCATTACGATAGCTATCAGGACAAAAATTACCGTGCCTGTTATCAGTACCTGATTATTCCTTTTACTAATGAACAGATTAAAATTGTAAGAAAATGATAGATTTTACAACATTGCCATTGCATGAACCCTTACCTGAAGTGAAGACTTTAAATGTCGTAAAAAATAGTTTGCTTGATGAAAATAAGGCGTTAAGAAGGACTATTCGTATTTTAGTAGTTGGGATAGCTATTATATTTGCGGTTCAGCTATATAATAAGCAGGAAAAAGCCGATGAATACAAAGAAGCCTAATATTTCCCATTAGTATTTATTTGCATATATCCGATTCCCGATATTCCCGAATCTTTTCTATCTTAGCTAGCCAATAAAGGTTAGCCCAAATGATTTCAAAAAAAGACTTATCCGAACGCGATATCTGCACCAAGTTTATTACCCCGGCTATTGTAAAAGCTGGATGGAGAAAGAATTATCATTTTCGTGAGGAAGTTACTTTCAACACTTTTACCGATGGACGAATCATTGTACAGGGCAAACTACATACCAGGGGCAAAAAGAAGCGGGCTGACTATATCCTGTATTACAAACCAAACATGCCCATTGCTATTATTGAGGCCAAGGATAATAAACATGCAGTGGGTGATGGCATGCAGCAAGCCCTTGAATATTCCGAAATTTTGCACATCCCTTTTGTATTTACTTCCAATGGCGATTCTTTTGTGTTTCACGATAAAACCCTGACCTCAGGGAATATAGAGACAGAAATTGCGCTTGACGATTTTCCTTCTCCTGACTATTTATGGAAGAAACACCTAAAATACAATGGAATTGAAACAGAAGATTCAAAAGAAATCGTGGAACAGGACTACTTTGTGGATGACAGTGGAATGAGTCCCCGATACTATCAGCAAAATGCTGTAAACCTGACAGTTGAGGCTGTTGCTAAAGGACAAAACCGTATTTTATTAGTGATGGCAACCGGAACAGGAAAAACCTATACTGCTTTTAACATCATTTGGCGCTTGTGGAAAGCAGGAGTTAAAAAGCGCATCCTTTTCCTGGCCGATAGAAACGCCTTGCTTACACAAACCAAAAACGGGGATTTTTCGCCTTTTGGTAATGATATCATGCACATTATTAGGCACCGAAAAATTGACAAATCCTACCAGATATACTTTGCTCTGTATCAGGGCTTATCAGGCAACGAAGAGTGGAAAAATGCCTATAAAGAATTTAGTCAAGACTTTTTTGACCTGATTATTATTGACGAGTGCCACCGTGGAAGTGCCTCTGAAGCTTCAGCATGGCGCGAAATACTGGATTATTTCACTTCGGCTACTCAAATTGGTATGACGGCTACCCCAAAAGAGACAAAAGATGTATCTAACATTGCTTATTTTGGCGATCCGGTTTATACTTATTCCTTAAAACAAGGCATTGAAGATGGCTTTTTAGCTCCTTACAAAGTTATTCGCATCTCCACTACTGTAGATGAGGGCTGGAGGCCCACAAAAGGTTTAAAAGATAAATATGGCCACGAAGTAGAAGACCGTATTTACAATCTGAAAGATTACGACAGAAAACTGGTAATTGATGAACGCACTCAACTTGTGGCGCAAAAGATTACCGAATACCTGAAAGCCATTGATCGCTTTGCCAAAACCATTGTGTTTTGCATTGATATTGACCATGCCAACCGCATGCGACAGGCTTTAATCAATGAAAATGCCGACATGGTGGTTAAACATCCGAATTACGTGGTAAAAATTACCGGTGACGATGAAGTCGGCAAACGTGAACTCGATAATTTCACCGATGTTGAAGAGCGTATTCCTGTAATTGCTACTACTTCAAAAATGCTGACCACAGGAATTGACACCAAAATGGTGAAGCTGGTGGTGTTGGATGCAAATATTGGTTCCATGACAGAGTTTAAGCAGATTATAGGTCGAGGTACCCGAATACGCGAAGCTGAGGGCAAGGTTTATTTTACCATTATGGATTTTAGAAAAGCAACCAATCTTTTTGCCGATCCTGATTTTGATGGTGATCCGGTACAAATTTACGAACCAACAATTGAAGAGCCTGTTGTACCTCTGGATGAAGAAAGTACTGAAGAGGGTTTGACTGATGAAAACGACTTTGATTTTATTGAAGGTACTGAAAATCCACCTGATATTAACATTGATGAAGATTACGAAAAACCAAAAAAATATTACATAAAAGATATTCCCGTATCCGTTGCAAATGAACGCATTCAGTATTACGGAACAGATGGAAAACTCATTACCGAATCATTAAAAGACTATACCAAAAAGAATATTCAAAAGGAATTTGCATCTTTGGACGCTTTTATTCGAAAGTGGAACCAGTCGGATAAAAAGGATGAGCTGATAAAAGAATTGGCTGAGCATGGGATTTTACTGGAAGCCCTGCGCGAAGAAGTAGGCAAAGACATGGATGCTTTCGACCTGGTGTGTCATGTGGCTTATGATCAACCGCCATTAACCCGAAAAGAAAGGGCAAATAATGTACGTAAGCGCAATTACTTTGGCAAATACAGCGAGCTGGCACAAAAGGTAATAAGCAACCTGCTGGATAAATACGAACAGGAAGGCATTGTGTCCATCGAATCAGGCTCAGTGCTTAATGTTCAGCCCTTTAACAAAATGGGTTCAGCCCTTGAACTGGTGAAAGCTTTTGGAAACAAAAAAGACTTTGAAAAAGCCATTAAAGAATTAGAAAACGAAATTTATAACATAGCTTAATGAGCATAACAACAACAATTAAAGGCATACGCGACATTATGCGTAAGGATACCGGTGTGGATGGTGATGCACAGCGTATTTCGCAAATGGTGTGGATGCTGTTTATGAAAATATTTGCCGATAAGGAAGAAGAGTGGGAAATTACCATCGAAAATTACCAGAGCCCAATACCCGATAACCTGAAATGGCAAAACTGGGCTAAGGATGAAGAAGGCATGACCGGTGATGAACTAATGCTGTTTATCAATAACGATTTGTTTCCTGCTTTAAAAGAGCTGGATATCACCACCAGCCCGCAGGCACGAATTATCCGCTCGGTGTTTGACGACACCTACAATTACATGAAAAACGGAACCTTGTTCCGACAGGTGGTTAACCAGATAAATAAAATTGACTTTAACAACACCAAAGACCGCCACCTGTTTAACGATATTTACGAAACCATTTTAAAAGAACTGCAAAGTGCTGGTTCTTCGGGCGAATATTACACACCCAGGGCAGTTACGCAGTTTATGGTGGATATGATAAACCCTCAACTGGGCGAAAGCATACTCGACCCTGCTTGCGGAACAGGTGGATTCCTGACCTGCTCCATCGATCACATTCGTAAACAGGTAAATACACCTGAAGAAAGGGATGTTTTCCAATCCTCCATTCGTGGGATAGAGAAAAAACCATTGCCTCACCTGCTTTGTACCACCAATTTAATGTTGCATGGTTTTGATGTTCCGGTGGTACGAAGGGATAATTTATTGAGCAAACCTTATGCAGACTGGGGAGCCAAAGACCGCGTGGATATTATTGTCACTAATCCGCCTTTTGGAGGAGTGGAAGAGGACGGTACCGAAACCAATTTTCCGCAAAAGTTCCGCACCAAGGAAACGGCTGAATTGTTTTTGGCCTTAATGATTAAACTGCTGAAAGATGGTGGACGGGCTGCTGTGGTATTGCCAGATGGTACTTTGTTTGGCGAAGGCGTAAAAACCCGCCTAAAAGAGGAACTCCTGACCAAATGCAACCTGCATACCATAGTGCGTTTGCCCAATGGTGTTTTTAACCCTTACACAGGCATAAAAACCAATTTGCTATTTTTTGAGAAAGGGACACCCACCAAAGAAATCTGGTATTTTGAGCACCCGTACCCCGAAGGGGTGAAAAGCTACAATAAGGGCAAACCCATAAACATTAAAGAATTTGACCTTGAAAAAGCCTGGTGGACGAAGCGAAAAGAAAGCCCGAATGCCTGGAAAGTGCCAGTAGATGAAATAATTAAGCGCAATTTTAATTTAGATATTAAAAACCCGCACCAGGAAGCCGATGATTTGGCCAGCCCCGAAGAATTACTGAAAAAATACCGTGCCACCGAAGAAAAAATAAGCAGCATACAGGATGAAATTGTAAACGTTTTAAAAGAAGCACTGCAGTAAACTATGAGAAAAGAAGAATCCGAGTTCGTGAAATGTTTAATCAAAGCTTTCTCCCTTGCTTGCAGGGGAGGTGTCCGACAGGACAGAGGGGTTTAAAAGGCAACTATAATGGAACTATTACAACATTTTAAAGAACTAAGCCTTCACCCTGTCAACGCTAAAGAATTAAAAGGCTTGATATTGCAATTAGCCATTCAAGGTAAGCTTACAAAAAACTGGCGAAAAGAGCGGACACTGAGCGGAGTCGAAGTGGAAGCGGCATCTGTATTACTCAAAAAAATAAAAGCCGAAAAGGACCAGCTGATTAAAGAAAAAAAAATAAAAAAGGAAAAACCTTTGCCTCCTATTACTCAAGAAGAAATCCCTCATGAATTGCCAATAGGTTGGGAATGGTGTAGAGTTGGAGACCTCCTGACAATAAAAGGAGGGAAAAGGGTTCCAAAGGGGCATACTTTACAAGATATACCAACAGAACATGTGTATATTAGAGTTACTGACATGAAAAATGGCACAGTAAATCTTGACAATTTGAAATATATATCAAATGAAGTATTTGAAATAATAAAAACGTACACGATTTCAAAAAATGATTTATATATAACAATTGCAGGCACTATTGGTGATATTGGAGAAATTCCAGAAGAGCTAGATAACATGAATCTAACTGAAAATGCTGCAAAATTAATGTTCACTAATATTGATAAAATATACCTGAAATATTCTCTTAAATCAGAATTGTGCCAAAAACAATTTGTTGGAAAAGTGAATCAGATGGCACAACCAAAACTTGCACTACATAGAATTGCAAGTACACTTATTCCTCTCCCTCCCCTTGCTGAACAAAAAGCCATCGTCTCCATCGTAGAAAAGCTATTTGCCGAAGTAGAGCAACTGGAGCAATTAACCCAACACCGCATTCAAATAAAACAAGATTTTGCTACCTCTGCCCTACAACAACTAAACAATGGCAACACCCAAAAAGAATGGGCATTTTTACAAGCACATTTCCATGATTTTTTCAACCATGCCCCCAACATTAAAAAACTACGCGAAAGTATTTTACAATTGGCTGTGCAAGGCAAACTGACCGCCCATTGGCGCACCGAGCGGACACTGAGCGGAGTCGAAGTGGAAGCCGCCTCAATACTTTTAGAAAAAACAAAAGCCGAAAAAGCCCAACTTATCAAAGCCGGAAAAATCAAAAAGGAAAAGCCATTGCCTCCAATTACACAGGAAGAGATACCTTATGAATTGCCGAAGGGGTGGGTTTGGTGTAGATTAGAAGATTTAATGAGTATAACTGGTGGTGTAACAAAAGGTAAAAAATATAAAGGTGAAATAATAAATTCTCCATACCTAAGAGTTGCCAATGTTCAGCGAGGATTCTTAGACCTAAATATTATGAAGGATATTCTAATTTCCCATGATGATTATAGAAAGTATCAACTAAAACGAAATGATTTACTTATGATCGAGGGTGGGGATCCAGACAAGGTTGGGAGATGTGCTATATGGAATAATGAAATAGAAGGGTGCATATATCAAAATCATGTTTTTAGAGTGCGTTCATATAAAAATGGAGATCTGAATAATTTCTATTTAATGCAATTTATTAATTCACCAATTACACGGATTTACTACGAGAGTTGTGCAAAGAGAACTACTAATTTAGCATCTATTAATAAAACTCAAATGCGAAGTACTCCAATAGCATTACCACCTCTCAATGAACAAAAAGCCATTGTCCAAAAAGTCAACAATTTAATGGCCTTGTGCGATAGTTTGGAGCAGGAGGTGAACCAAAACCAGGTAAACATAGAACAATGGATGAAGAGTGTTTTAAGGGAGGTGGTGAGATGATAGAGTACTCGATTAAGTTAGATAATGATTTTGCAGAGTTCTTAAATCCTGAAAATGCAGAAAAGTTGCATGATAAAATCGTATTATTCGATGTTAATGATAATGAAGCTGCAAGAAAAATAAAATACAAAGAGCCCTTTTCTAATTCTGATGAACCAATTAAAGCCCTCTATGCTTTCTGGGTGAAAAGAACAACTTTGGATGGAATGAAGGATGTAAAAGTTTCATTTAAAGGACCAAAGCTAAAGCAAAATGCAAAAGATAAGGAAAATGAATATCAAGTTTTCAATGCAACTTGGAGCATTGCTGAATCGGATAAATGGATAATGCTCTACGGTGGAAAAACAACTGATTTATCCAGTCGACTAAGAAACCACTTAATGCTTGGAACGCCAATTTACCTGCCGGAAGAGGATGAATACAAAGAAACTAAACCATTTTTGTATAAACGAAATACAACCTCGCAATTTCGTGCTGGTCTGGCTCGTTTGCTGGAGGATAGTAAATTTTGGACAGGCTATGAACTAGAATTTATAAAACAGCATGTGTATTTCAGTTATTTGCAAATGGATTGTTTCCAGGAGCGTTTTTACCATGAAGACTTACTTATCGGAATTGGCAAACCTTGGTTCAATCTGGACTCGGAAAGATGAAAATGATGTTTACTAATTTTAGATATATTGAACGTTCCTAAAATTTAATAAGATTGAAAAAGAATGTATTAATTATTTTCCTGATTTTAAGTGTCTTTAATGCTATTTCTCAGGAAGATACCACCAAAATTGCTTTTGTTGCCTACTGGTCTATCGGCGATAGTTATGATTTTAGAATAACCAAAGTAAAGAAAAGCTGGAAAGGCGATGAACTCGTAAAATCAAATGATGATACTTATATTGCCAATTTTATGGTAATGGATTCTACAGAATCTTCCTACACCATAAAATGGAGCTTTAAGAAAAATCTTGGAAGTTCTTATCAGATACCCGAAGATGTCGTAAAAAAGCTATCGAAATACGAACTAACAGAAGTTATTTATAAAACTGACGAGTTGGGGACTTTCATCGAGGTAGTCAACTGGAAAGAACTTAGCATGGCTATGAAAAGTATGTTGGATGATATCTTACTGGTATACAAAGAGAAAGAAGGAACTGATTTAAAACCAATTATTCAATCCATGCAACCGATCATTGATGTTTACAGCTCGAAAGAAGGAATTGAGGAGCTGGTATTAAAAGAACTACAATTGATGCATATTCCAATGGGAGGAGAATTTGATATTCTTGAACCTATATTATACGAAGAGGAAATCCCCAACTTGTTCGGCGGAGAGCCAATTACAGGAGATGGTAAATTGTATTTTGAAAATGTTGATTTTGAAAGTGGCTTTTGCATCATGAAACAGGAGTCAGATATGGATCCTGACAAAGCTATGGAAACAATGAAGGTTGCATTAAAAAAAATGGGCTTTGATGATGAAACCCTTAAAGAAACTCTTGCAGACTCAAAGTTTGACATTAAAGACCGCAATACTTACGAATATTATTACAACCCTGGTGTTCCGCATAAAATTGTAACCAATCGAGAAATCATATTTAATATAGGAGCAGATAAAAGAAGAAAGGTGGAAAAATATATTGTTGAATTGATTTATAGTGATGAAGAATAGTTAATTTTAGGATGCGAAAACAATTGCCAATCAAATAAAAACGAAAAAAAGCTCAAATGGACAATATGGACTAAACAAAAGCCCAGTTAAAACCGAATTAATTTTAATACTAATCAATAAAATCCAAACATCATGAAAAAGTTAATCCTATGCCTTTTCATTTTGAGCATGATCTATTCATGTAATCATTATCGACAATTTGATTATGAGCATCTGAATGTAGCGACCTTAAAAAAACGAAAGCTAGAAAAAGGCAAATTTCAAGGCACAAAGATTTATAAAGTCACAGATTGGGATGCTGCGCCTCATGATAGTTCAAAAGTTGAAATAGGGATCTATGAACTATCAAGTGACATAATTGCTCAAATTAACAAAAAAGATTCCTTGTTAACAATAAAACCGTTATCTGAAGATTTAATTCCAAAAAAATTAATAATTGTTGAAAGAATTAACTATCCAAAAGACAGCTATTTCTACCCATTGGTGTATAAGGATTTTAGGAATGATGATTTTGCCAGTAATTCTTTTAAAAACAGAGTGTTTTATCCATTAAAAATGGATGTGTTAGAAAGCGAAAAATTAAAATATAGAAAGCGAAAAATTGTTTTTCAAACTTTAAATTTTCCGATGAAAATAAGGCTTGGTGGAGGCGATGCAATTACCGGCTATACTCCATTTTCTGCTGTGAATCTAAGTATAGCAGCAGGAATAAAGGTAGACACATACAAATATCGAAACTATCATTCAGCAAAAGACGGATCTTTTTTAAATAATAACATTAATGAACACTCATTTTCTACAGGGATTTTTGCTGGGCCAACGCTAATTGATTTAGACTCTGCCAATACAGAGGGCTTGATATTAACCAAAAGACAATCTGTTGGTTTGACAACAGGTTTTTTTATTGTTGGAGCTATTCAGAAATTTAATATTGGTGCAGGTGTAGGTTTTGATATTGCGATAGGTGCAGAAGAGAAAAATTGGAAGTACAGTTTTTGGCCACCCTGGGTTGGTTTGGCAATTGGTCTTTCTTTTATAAAGTAGTGTTTTGATTTTTATAGGATTGTTTTTATTGCTTTTTATAAATTGAAC
>JBNKJW010000176.1:0-4898 GCA_050291445.1 Bacteroidales bacterium
GGTTGTTTGAAAAAAAAAAAAAAAAAAAAAAAAAAAAAAAAAAAAAAAATGATAAATGGACAACACTTACCAAAAGTTGAAAGAGAAGCAACGAAAACTAGTTATGAAGAGAGAAGACCTGCAAATAAAGACCGAAATGGCTCACATAAAATACCGGCAAATCAAAAATCAACTAATTCAAACAGGGCGAGAATTAAGAATAATTGCCGAGGAGTTAAAAAAGGTTCAAGAAATAACAAAAAAATCTCTGGAAGAGGACATGAAGCATGCGGAAGCCATGCTAACAAAAAGTTTAAGTTAAAAGATTATATTTTAGGAGTTGATTTTTGGAGGGATATCGGATGTTAGGACTTAGCTTAGGAGAGGAAATAATAATGGCTTGTATATTTATTTGGGGAACTTTTGTAATTTTAGTTATGTATGATTATGAAAAACAAATGATATGGTGGATGAAGAAACATGGTAAATAGGAAGAGACATACATGTGTTATTTGTGGTATCAAACAAGAAGAACACTACATGATTAAAGGCAATCGGGGTAGGAGAAGAGGTTATGAATGGGTTTGTGTTTATGGTAATTGCAAAAAAAAATATGCTGAGGAACATTTTTTCGAATTCTAATTACCAGGAATGGTCATCTAATATTGCAATGTTAGATGACCATTCCTGGTTTAGATCAAAATAACAAATGGTCACATTAAACGAAGAACTAAAAACATTGAAAGAAGATTATGCAACGTCAGAAGTATTGCACCTGATGAGTTTTAAAGAATACTGCGATTTGCATTATTCTAAGGAAAGAAATCACCTAATAAATGATATCTATGTAGCATTACATTAAAAAAGTCCCTCAGAATAGTTCTGAGGGCTTTCTATAATTCTTTTTCATGTACACAGGAGTGTACAACAAGATTAAAATAAAAAATATAATAGCCATGGGAATTCCCATGATTTGAAACCTTGCAAGACTTCTCATAATTCCCATTATCATGAACATGACATCAAAACAAACCTTCCAAGTCAAAGCATAGACTAGATGGTCTTCATGTAACATGGATGAATAGTATCTGTCATGATTGTAAGCGGTCCTATTAAGACCGCTGTACCTTTTGTATAGATGCTTTGTTACACTCATGTGCCTTGGACTACTTCCCAAATAATTAACATCACTACTATACATCTTCTTACACCGCTATTAAGTACCCAATGAATGAAGCATAGGCATTATATGTCACCTTCTGTCCTGCTGTTAACTTAATGAAGGTTGTTCCCAGGGTAAAACAGGTGGTAGCTGTTGAGGTATTATTTGCATAGAAGAGAGTAGTTGTTCCATCAGTATCAAGCAAAGTAACATAAGAGTTATAACCTGCTCTTCCTGACATTGCAACAATGTAAAGAACACTTGAAGCCGGTACTGTATAAGTTGAAGCTCCAGCTCCAGCAAATCGACCTATTTGCGTTCCTTGTGTTGCAATAGTCGGCAAATCAGCCACTAAAACCTCTCCATTGGATGTAATTAAGGCTTGGTCTGTACCATCATTAACCTTTACGCTATCCCCGCTTGTTAGTTGAAAGAAATTGCTCATGGTGCCACCTCATCATACAAGAAATAAATCTTATTGCCTTGGACTGCAATTTGAGTTATCAATTTATTTGTTGCAAAAGCTTGCACCTCTGCATCTGTGGGATTATTAAGAACTGCAATCTGAGCCATTTATAATTCCTCCACCTTAGCAAATCTTCCCTTAAATTCATTTGCTGCAATTGACACCGCACCATCATTGTTTTTTAAGACAATCATGTTGAAATTAATTCCTTCCAGAACACTCTCATCAACTCCTATTCCTGCTCCCAGAATATAATCTGGTTGATTCGCGTCTGTTACTCCTTCTAACCATATCCATACTTCAACCTGCGACTTATTGAAGAGTCTTAGCTTATTGAATGGTAGGTTATTACTTGCTCTCGCTTCATTCTGGAAATCAAATGTGAAATAGCTTCCTGCTGTGATTTCTGCAGAATTAGAGAACTTTTTAACGAATACTTCTTTATTTACCATTTTTTAAGAAAAAAGATGTGCAATGATCATTGCACACCTAGATGAAAATTTTGAGAAACTTTATGCGGTATCGTTCTCGATACTGATAAAGTAGTTACCTCCTCCAACTTGAACTCTGTCATTCTCTGGGATTGTGTAACCTGAACCAAGCTGAGTTTCAACATTTGCCAAAGTTCCAGCTGGGTGGTCTGTTGTAAAATTCAACTCACTAGCACTTAAGTATTCTAATGCTCCATTTCTAAGAATAGGAATATTAAGAACACAATCAGAAGCATCGATTCCGTCAGCTGTCTTAAGTGTAACATAAGCTACAATCTTATATCCTCCAGGGAGAACTACACCTGAAGCTGGCATGAATGGGATTTCGTTGGCCTTAGTTGTGGCCTGCACACCATCGGGAGAACCTCCCGGCCCTGTCTGTTCGTTAACTCCCTTAAACAAAGGCTTTTTAGCACCTGAAGGGTCAACTCCATAAATTGTAATTTTTGCCTGTGGGCATTGTCCTGAAGCCATTATTCATTACCTCCTGTATTTTCTTCAAAATCAACTCCATTCATCTTATCATAATATTGACTGATGAATTGAACTGCCTCTTTCTTACTATTACAAACTTTGTTTATAATTTTGTTGTCAAGTGTGTTAATCTCAATCATTTTACCAACCCACTGCTTTTGTGCTTGAACTATTGTTCATCAGGGAGAAATTTCCCGCTCCGATATCCTGACCAATTACAAATGATTCGATTGCCAAACCTGCCAAACCAACGTTTTTAGGAATCATAGGAATCTTACCTTTTGCGATGTAATAGTTCAAAACACCCATACCTAATTCGTCAGCATACTGACCCATAGGGATTTTACTTGTTAAGGGGCTAATAAGACTAGCAACCTTTCCTCGAGCAAGACCATAAATAAAACCTCCAGCTATTGCCTTCTGAGGTGCGAAACCTCCAGCTTTATTTTTTGCTCTAATTCTTTTTACTATTGTCCTAGTTCTAGTTTTGACAGCTTGAACTGCCCTAGAAGCTCTTCTTCTTTTCACCATAGTGATAAATTTACAAAGAATAAGGTTTATAAATATTTGTATTAATACAGCAAACTAACGATTTTATTTGTGTTGATGACTTTTTGAACTGATGGCTTAAATGTTGTAACATTTTTCAGTACTGGCACCGCTTTAACTGCTGGTTTAGTTGGGCCTACTAGGCTACTAGATTTACGACTTGAGGTTTTTCTTGCAATCTTAACAACTTTGTTATTTTGCACGCTTTCTTCGGTCTGTGTTGCTTTCTGACCCATGGAAACGCCAAGAACATTATTATATGAACCTACAACCTGTGATTCGTTATTTTGAATTATAGTTGATCTTACATCCTTCACACCTACATATTTCGAATTGTTAAAACTTTGTCTGAACCTCTCTAAGGTTGTTTTTTCAGGGCCATCACCGAAAAATCTTAACGCTCTATCCTTTTGAAGTACGATAAAATTCCTGGTATTATCATAGGCTGTTGTTGTCAATCTAGCCGAATATTTGGCAGAATCATATACATCTCGCTTAAATGTTCCTTCTTCAGGCACTGGATACTTTTTATTATTCACAACATAGTTATAAGTATCTCCAGCCATGGAGCCCGCCTGTGCTGCAACATCTGCCACTTCATTTACTGCATTGACTGCGGTATCAATGGGATTTTTGAATTTAGAATATAACCAAATTCCGCCTATTAATAGGGCTGTTATTTCTGTGCTTGCTTTTACCATTTTACATTGTTTTTATTATGTCATAGGCTTGTAGAACCTCATCTTCTTCTAAGCCTTTAAGCATTGTAATTACATCAGCTGGGACTTTCTGCTTTATAATTGTTTCCATTTGTTCATTAGTAAACCTGGTTTGGGGCGTCCATTCTTCTTCTTGTGGTTGAGGTTGTGGCATTTGTGGCATTTGTGGCCCGCCAAATCCAAAATTAGAAGAGTTTTGCTGGGGTGCAGGGGTTTGCTTGGCCATGATATTATTAAGTAATGACATGAGCATCATATCAGCATTTTCGCCATCACCTCCTCCCATGGCTTGCATGTTCTCCATTTTTAGGGTTTTAAGCCTCTCTAGACGCTCTTCCATGTCGATATCGTCGTCAAACTCCATCTTCCGCATTTCTCTCATAATAGACCTTTTTTCCAGTTCCAGCTTCATTCTACGCATTTCTGCCTTTGCTCTCCTTGTTTCAGCTGATGCAATTAAGTCTTCTTGTGTAAAGGTGCCTTGTGCTTTTGGTGGCCTTAGTTCTGAAATTGTATAATCATTTTCAACTTCATCTTTTTTTTTCAATATATTTTTAAAAATTCCCATAATTAATTTTCTCAACTTAGTTATTTATATATTTTTGCCTAAAAACGCCTAATTTACGCTTAAAATAGGCAAATTCACATAACTTTTTCTTTAAACCACGCTAAAAAAACACTAAAAAGTTATACAAAAGTTTTATAAATATTATACTTATTTTATATTTTACCTATATAAAAAAAATAAAAAAAAAAATCAAAAATGGATAAAATAATTACAATAAAAGTAACGGAAAAGGAACATAATGATATAAAAAAGTATGCAAAAAGAGATATAAATAGTGTACGAGGTTATACTAAAAAGATAATACTTGAGCATATTAATTCGTTACTACTCAAAGAAACAAAAAAAGATGACGAAACAACTCAGGAGTTTCAGGAGTTAGAACTAGAGTCAAAAAGGATTGATGAAGCACTTGAGAGTGGAAGAAGTTTGTTTTAAAAAAAAAAAAAAAAAAAAAAAAAAAAAAAAAAAAAAAAAAAAAAACAAACAAACA
>JBNKJW010000177.1:0-2558 GCA_050291445.1 Bacteroidales bacterium
TAGATTTGATTAATTTTTGCATAAATCACACCAATTTTTCTAGAACTATCCCGATAGTCCTTCAAAAATTTGTTGCAATTTCTGCTAAAAATTAATTCAAACTGTGTGAATATTTTTAATCGAACTCAGGTTATTAAAAAATAGTATAACCTAAGTAATTAAAGGTAAAATACGCGAAAAGAAAAAATAAGTCATGATTTATCTCGTTTTTACATAAAAAATAAACCTTGCGTTAAATTGTTATTGAAAAATGGGTAAAGCATTAAAGGTACTTCTTCACATTACAGTAATCACGTTTTTGACAATCATCTCTCAAATTGGTGGAATTATTTACCTGTTGGTGATTTTAATCTGCAATAAAAACAAAGAGAAATACCGATTAAGAAGATTAGGTCTTTTCATGGGAGTTTACCTGCTTTCAGCTTTTTTAATAATACCCCTTTTAGCACCTATTTGGGGACGAGAAAGAATAAAAAACACTGAATTTGTTGAGGCACATTCTTTTTACACCATTCTACTTAACAGAAATTATGTTAAACCTGAACTTAATAAGGCTTTAGAAGAAATTAGCATTCAACTAAACAAACTTCAAAAAGGTACAAAACTGGTGTATTTAGATGCCAACTTCCCATTCATCGATAAATTTCCGCTTTTACCTCATTTAAGTCATAACGATGGTAAAAAAGTTGATGTTTCTTTGGTTTACGAAAATAAAAATGGCGAGATTACCAATAGAAAACCTTCAGTGAGTGGCTATGGGGTATTTGCTGACGCATCATCAAGAGAGTATAACACGACCGAATATTGCAAAAAGCTAGGTTATTGGCAATATGATTTCACGAAATATCTTACTTTGGGAAAAATCAACAGACAGATAGAATTTTCAAAAAAAGGAACCAGGGACTTGTTAAAAGCCATTGTTCTGCAACCCGAAATTAGAAAAATATTTATCGAACCACATTTAAAAACAAGGCTGGGTGTGCAAAGTGAAAAAATCCGCTTTCATGGTTGTATAGCTGTAAGACATGATGATCATATTCATTTTCAGTTGTAACTTAGTCATTAACTTAGTCTCGGGGTGAATATAAATCGACGCAAATATTCACCCTGTGACTAATCAGGGTTTCAAAAACTCAAAAAGCACCTGAAAATACTCTTTTTGGTTTACCATAAAAATGGTGTTATGATCGCCTCTCTCAAACAAGTGGATTTTCTTTGGATTATTCAGATAATCAAATAGTTGTCTGCCATGTTCAACACTTACCAAATCATCGTTTATGGTATGTAAAACCAGGCTTTTGCCTTTAAAAACAGAAAGTTTCTTTTTTGCGTTGAAATGTTTGTCAAATTCGTTTCTTAACTCCTCTATTGAAGTGCCAATTTCAGAAGGTTCGGGAATTCGAAGCATGATTCGTTCTTCAATATCCGCAATTCCACTTTCCAGAACCAGGGCAAAGGCATTTTTGAAAACCGAAACGGCATGGATGGCATATAAACTACCCACTGAGCGACCATAAAAAATCAAGTCACTTTCAGGTAAGTTGAGTTGTTTTATTACAATGACAAGTGGCTAATGACCTGCTTCTCTATGAAAACTTCTTAAGTAAACGGTACTGATTCGTAATCTAAATCTGTTAACCAGTATTAACTAAAATAAACCATGAATTTCAGCATCAATTCGGTCAATTATAAAGCTGAGATCTTTTGGATTACCCATAAAATCCATGTTATTTACATCAATAATCAATAACTTTCCTAAATCATAGCTTTCAATCCAGGCTTCGTAGCGTTCATTCAGGCGGGTAAGATAGTCAAGGCGAATAGTGTTTTCGTAATCCCTTCCTCTTTTTTGAATTTGATTGACCAAAGTTGGAACAGATGCCCTTAGGTAAATCAATAAATTTGGTGGCTCCACCAGTTTGCTCATTAATTTAAACAAGGAGAAATAGTTGTCAAAGTCCCTGGTAGTCATTAAGCCCATTGCATGAAGGTTGGGTGCAAAAATATGGGCATCCTCATAAATTGTCCTGTCTTGAATAACGGTTTTTCCTGACTGACGAATGGACAGCACCTGGTTAAAACGGCTATTAAGGAAATATACCTGAAGGTTAAATGACCATCGTTGCATGTCCTCGTAAAAGTCGTTTAAATAAGGATTATCGTCCACATCTTCGTAATGAGCCTCCCATTTGTAATGATTTGCTAACAAGGTGGTTAGCGTGGTTTTACCAGAGCCAATATTGCCCGCAACTGCTATGTGCATGATGCATTATTTTTAATAAAAACAACAAAATTATTTGTGTTCGAAAGTACGTATTTTTTATATAGGTACAAAAGTTTTTATGGAAAGGAGGAATACCAGTATATAATATCCAGTACTCTTTGTCATAGTTGACATTTGTTTTTTATTGTTTATTAACCTTTCCGTTTATAGAGATTATATTTTTTCGTGTTTGCATCAACTTTATTGTATCCATTATATTTTCCTGTATCATTAACTTTTTCAACAAGGAAATATTCATTATCAAGAGAACCTACAGAACTACTAATATTGTAAT
>JBNKJW010000178.1:0-10161 GCA_050291445.1 Bacteroidales bacterium
TTTTTTATAGGTAAAAGAACGCAAACATGACAAAATTACATTTTTTTCCTTAGACTTTCTCCTTTTAATTCTATCCTGTATGAAGTGTGTACCAACCGGTCTAAAATGGCATCAGCAATAGTCGCTTCGCCAATCACATCAAACCAGCTTGCCACGGGCAATTGGCTAGCAATGACGGTAGATGTTTTTGCGTGCCTGTCTTCAATAATTTCCATTAAATCCAGTTGGTGCTGTTTCTCTAAATGGATGAGCCCAAAGTCATCAAGTATGAGCAAATCCGTTTTTGATATTTTCTGCAACAGTTGATGGATTGTCCCTTCGAGCCTTGCCATTTTTGTTTTTTGTAAAAGTTTCTGGACATTAAAATAAGCTACTTTAAATCCTTGTGCACAAGCATGGTGGCCTAATGCCGAAGCGATAAAACTTTTTCCGCACCCGGTGGCCCCGGTTATTAAAATAGCTTCTCCTTTATTAATGTATTCGCCTGTTGCAAGGGTAGAGATAAAACCTTTGTCCAGTCCTCTGGTCGGGTTAAACTTCAGTTCTTCAATAGAAGCCTGGTACCTGAACTTTGCCATTCTTTTTAGACGCTCAAATTTGCGGTTGTCCCTGTCCTGGATTTCCGACTGCAAGAGCATTTCCATACCTTCTGTTAATGTTAGTTCATGTAACTTTTTTGTTTCTTCAAGCGCTTTCCATGTACTTTTAATACCGTATAAACGCAACTGTGCCAATTGATTTTCTACATTGTTCATCTTTTCTTTTTTTATTAATTGTTATAATATTCCCTGCCCCTAATATTTTGATGTTCAGGGAGTTTTTTTATTGTGTTGGTTTCTGTTTCGAACAAACCGGTCATTTTATTTTTTATCAGGTTTTGGATAAAGCCATAACTGTAGTTGTTATGTTCAATAGCTATCTTGCAAGCCTTTTCAAAAATTTCTTCTTTTGTGTTTTTCTGGAGGCTAAACAAACCGTCACAGCTCCGGTATAATTGTTCGGGGTATTTGTTTTGGGAAAATATGAGTTCCACTAAGCTGCCAAACAAAGGGGATAGTTTTTTTGCCCTGTTTTTATAATATTCCGGACTCCTGTCAAGATAGTGCCGGTGGGTAGAGCATAAATGGTTTTTATCGGTGGTATACCTGCCTTTTGAGTAATCCCTTTGGTGTACAGCAATAAGTTCATGTTTATGGAAAATCCTTACCAAAGACCTTGTATAAACGACTTTTAGTTTTTTGCCAATATACTGGAAAGGGGCACTGTAATAGTGCTTGTCTTCGCCCAGGTAAATGTGGTTGTTTTGTGCCAACTTGTATTCTTTGTAATATTTTATCTCAAAAGCTTCTGCCGGCAAGGGAGCTAAAAGAGTTTTCTCTTTTGACAGGAAATGCTCTTCACGGCAATAGTCACGTTGCTGCATCCGGGTTTGGTTATGGTATGCTGTGTATTTTGTGATGGCCTTGTTCAAGTCCGGCAATGAAAAGAACTGCTGGTTCCTTACCCTGGCATATACCCTGTTGTAAATTAATTTCACCAGGTTTTCGACCAAAGCTTTATCTTTTGGTTTTCGTGCCCTTGCAGGGACTACAGCCATATTGTAATGATTGGCAAAATCTTCCAATGCCTTGTTTACAGTGGGTTCATACCTGCTTGCTTTGGTAATGGCTGATTTTAAGTTGTCCGGGACCAACACTTTAGGCACACCACCAATGGCTGCTAAGCATTTGGTAAGGGCATGGATAAAATCTTCTATCCGCTGGCTTTTTACGGCCATACAGAAACTATAATCAGGATATGGGAGACAGGCCACAAAAACCTGGCATTCGATAATTTCGCCCGTTTCTATATCAACATATGAAAGTTTTTTTCCGGCAAAATCAACAAATAATTTTTCACCGGGTTCATGTTGCAAAACCATTGAAGGGGCTTTGCTTTGCATGTGTTGTGACAGGTGAAAGCTAAACTGGCTCAAACTATAGCCCTGTGTGTTTGATAAACGGTATTCTTCCCAAAGGAGCTTTTTGGTTACCCCTGTCCGTTTCAATTCCTTTACATAGTAATCAAGGTTGGTTTTCAATGTTTCAAAGCGCGTATCTTTATAAGCTGGGTTACCAGGATGGAAAACTTTTTCCAGTTGGTGGTCTTCCATCTTTAACAATGTTTCCAGGCTCAGTTTTGAACTTTTATATTTTTCAAGATAGCCTTTTACTGTGTTTTTGCTTATCCCCAGGTAGCGGGCGATGGGCTTGTTCCCATGCCCCTGTTTATGCATTTGCAATATTTGTTTTACTTGACTCATTTCTTTAGGTTTTCCTGCCATTTGCGTTCTTTGTTTTTGTTTCTTGCAAATGAATTAAAACCTATAAAAGAGGGGGCAACATGCTCCGTTTTTCGGTGCGGTTGATTTTTTAGGGGTCAGCATGCTCCGTTTTTCGGTCGCGCCGCCGCCTTTTTTGTTTTTCTTGATAAAAAAACTCCCAAATTCCCTTCACAGAGGGGTCAATATCTGCCGGAATGTCCGGTTAATTTTATTGATTTTTTGGCCGGGTTTTAGGGGGTCAGCATGTTCAAGAATATCCACCAGCAACAGATAATATACATGTAGATTTAGAAAAAAGTATTCCTCGTTTTAAAATACTTATATATAATATTAAAGGGGAATTATTGTATTCACAAGACTATAAAAATTCAGATTATATAACCATTAATACAACTTCCTTTTCTAAAGGTATTTACGTTTTAAAGTTACAACTAGGTCAAACTTACAAAACGGTAAAAGTTGTCAAGCAATAAAATCCTTTAGCCTTCATAAGGAGTTGTAATTTATACCGGATCCCTGTTAGTAATTGGTTTGCAAGCTTGCAAACCAAAACTGCCAGTCACTAATATCCGGCTTTAGCCAAAATAGCATAAATACAAAGTATACCCACTAGTGTTTGCAGTAGAATACTGTTGGTGTTTTAGTCCAAGTTATTCTATCACTCAGAATTAGGGGTGCCTCCTGCTTACATGTACTATTAGGAGATAGAGCTAATTTACAAATTTATCATATATTGGTCTTATAAAATCATATTGCAAACTAACTAGTTTGTTACAAATTTGTTTTGCATTATCTACTTGTTCATTTTCAAAAAGAAAAGTCACCAAATCAATCATTGTCTGTTCATCAGGACTAAACAAGTAATTTTTGAATGGAACTGTAAGAAGAATCTCGCCTAAATTTCTAGAAGTTGATATTGACTCACCTCTATCCTTAATAACATTAAGATTTTTTAAAAGTTCATATGTGTATGGATGATCATTGGATTCTATGCATGATTTTTTAACTAATTTTGCAATATCTTCATTTAGTTCAGAAATATAAGGTAGTAAATCGATCAATGTAGCCAAAATCTTTTCTTCATCTTCATTTTGAGGATTTCTAAATTGATTTGACAATAATTTCCATAAATTAATTATTAATATTTCAAATTTTTTCCTTCCTTCAGAATCTAAACTGTTAAAGTATTCATCTTGAAACGAAATAAAATGAACTAATTCTAAGATAGAGCTTGGAGCAATTCTATTCACAAATCTAAATACTAAACCTTTATCATTTAGTTTTTCATAACCCCAGAAATAGAATGTAGCTATATGCCGAATAAGTCCATAATCATTAAATCCTTTGGGCAACATGTTATTATTAATTGCCCTTTCATAGTGAGGATGAAATAGTTTGTAAGTTTCTTTGCTAAAATTAGGTGAGCTAAATGCAAGACCTCCTATAAATGCATTCCAGTTTTGAGATTCTAATTTATAAAAGCTACTTATTTTTTTGGTTATCCATTCAGAATCTAAATAATAAAATTGATGAAAATACATTCCAATTAATATATATCCATCAATTACGCTTTTATTAAGAGTATTTTCCAGTAATTCTCTTATATCTAACTCCCACTTTATTTTTTCTTTGTCATTTATTGTATGTCGTGCCCTAAATAATGAGTATTCAAACAGTGCTCTTAAAACACACCCTTCAGTTGAGTTGAATAAATACGTAGGATAATCCGTCTCCTCCTTTATTAACTTTTCAGCATCAACTAAATTTCCACTAAGGATAATAATAATTTCCTTAACATATTTCAATAAACTAAAATCTAAAGCATTTTTGTCATCATGCATACCCTCAATTAAAAGTCTTGAAATAGAACGAACAACCCATTTATAATCTGCTCCCCAATGAGATTCATTTATTCTTAACTTATTAGTATAAAACTTATCACTTGAAATATATTGAATACAAAATTGAAGGACGGCAGACCAATTAAAATTCTTTTTATTTTTCCATGCATCTCTAAAGCCATTGAGTATGTAATAAGGATAGATATAATATGCATCTAAATAGTAACTAATTTCATCCGAAAAGCTCATAGGCTCCTTTAAAGCAACCTTTTCTAACGTTTCGCCCAATCCATCCACAGTAACCCCATCCCATTCTCGCCTTGGCTTAAATGAGAGGATGAATTCAGAAATTTCTTTATGTCCCTTTTCTTGAATCTGTTTTTCTGTGAATGGAGAGACTTCACTTTTAGCGACACTTATTTTTCCAAAATTCTCAAATTGTTCATGTGAAATATTAAGAGCCTCTGATAACGATAAATATTTATTCTTGAAAAAATCAGAATCCTTTAGCGCTGAATACCACCTTAATTTCCAATAATCAACATTTCCATAACTTTTATATGAGTTATCAATTGGCCCGTTTCCAATGATATTATCTAATATTCTTGATTCGTTTTGAGAAAAGTTGTTTTGCACGTTCTTTAATAAATAATAAAGTTCATTTTGAAGCTCTGATTCTGAGAATAATCTTCTCTTATCTTCATTTATTATTTTAAAAAATATGTATTTAGTAGTTTCCCAATTTTCACAAATAACATACAGGGCAATCTTTTGAAATAGGACTAAATTATTTTTTTTCTCAAATAGAATAGATTTCAATATTAGCAATCCGCTTTTAATATTTTGTCTTACTATTTCTGTTAGCAGATTTCTATAAATTAGGACAAAAATATTTAGAATATTATTTCGATGATTGTGTCTTTCATACAGTTTAAACACATTCTTTATTGAGGAGGATAAACCATGGGTAATGAAATGAAATACATCTGTAATTTCATTATCTTCTTCATTTGGCAATTGATAGTTTATTCCATGTCCTTTAAGTATATTTATAAATTTTAATTCAAACTCCTTATAATCAAGTTTTGTATAATCCTCAATGTTGTAACTCTTTTTTCTGCCGTTATTTTTAATATGAATAGATAAGCTAGTATCAAAAAATACTGTTATATCATATTCCTTTTCTCCATCTAAAATTGGGAAATTAATACCAGATGGAAAATCATATAAAACTTTCTGTATTGAGTTTTCGATTTCCTTAATTACCCTATTTGAACAGTATTTTGCAACTTTCTCTATACCATTATTATCAATTAACGCACGTTGAAGATAGTAGAGGTAGACTTTAGCAACATAGTTGCCATTCGAAACTTTTGATTGATTTTTATAGTTGTTTTCTTTTTTCTCAAGACTAAATAAAGATGTTAGAATAATCTCGGCTTTTTCAATATCACCCTTTGTAGGCCTTTCTGAAAGGAACTTAGGAAGTAGGCTTTCACAAAGTTCTGAACTTTGAAGATTTGTATCAAATTTACTCGTAATCCAAATAGGAATATAATTGAGAGTTTCTATAGTAATTCTATCATTGGGGATATTGGATAAAATCTTTAGAAACATATACCATGTTCGGTAGTTATCTTTAGGATTTTCAGAAACATTTTTAATTACATCAAGTAAGTCGTCGATATACTCTAATTCAAAACCTTCCTTTATTCTTAATGATAGCTTCTCCAAATAGGTAAGTGGTTCCCAATATGGTATTTCGAACCTATTTTTAATTTCAATGGGTCCAGGATTATTTTCTGGTTCAAAAAATCCTTCCTCTTTTAAAAAATTAAACCATATTGCTTTATCTAGGTTTTTAAAAAAGTATTGTTTGTAGTTATTATTCTTACTGAAAAGTGAAATCACTATTTCTTCATCAAAAGCATTTTTTGTCCATTTTGAGATCACCATATCTAAATGCTTCAGATTGTCTAAATAATCCGTATCAAAGTTATCAATTTCTGCTTCTTCTTCATCTGTTAGATCATAACCTAAAGATTTTATTAATTGAGATAAAGTATAATAGAATTTTGTATTCGTTTCATGTAAAACTGGCTTTAAATCAGGATGAATTTCTTCTTTATTATTAGGTGCTGAAAAATCACCCTTATTGCTTGAAACAAAAAAGGATTCTGGAAATTGGCACTCTTTTTCACTTGTGGAAGGGTCTACTTTAGAGATTTCAGAAAGATAAGATATTGAACTTAATAAAATTAATGCATCGGACATACTGTTTTTCTTATCCCCAATAAATGGCGCTTTCTTCTGAGCAGCCATATCTGCAGCCTCTATTTTAACCTCATTAGGGATATCAATACTTACAGTTTGGTTTAATAGAAAGTATTCAACTTGCTTAGCATGCTCAGTTAAAGTGGCTTTCTTAAATTCTGTTGCTTTATCTAGCCTTTGCTGTATTTTTTTTATTTCGTTTAGACCACCTCCTGCATATACATCTATGGCGTGAAGTTGGTCTTGGTAACTTTTGGTTTTCTTTTCAATATCTCTGACCTGATTTGTTGCTGTAGACCTATTTCTTTCCCATTCTTCAATTATAATATCATTAACTAGAAAGATTAATTCACTATCATCGACTTTTTTCTTGATAATTTCAAAGATCTTTAAATGCAGTTCATCATATTTGTTAGATAAAGCATTAAACCCATTTGACAGATATATCCAATTATTAGTATCTAAAAAGATATACTTAACCATTAACTATATTTTATAAAAGAGAAATAATATTTTTTGCTCAAATAATTCACCACTTCCACATCTTCCCCAGGTATTCTTCCAGCTCTCCACTAAGTTTTTTATTTTCCATTAAAAAGCTCCACATATCTATATCGCCGCGTTTGTCTTCGGTAAGTACCGATTTAAAATAGGCGTTGTAATTTTTATACAAAACAGGAAGCACTTAGAAGCTAAAAATTAGAAATTAGAGTATCGTGTCATCAAATTTCCAATACACCAATACACAAATATACCTTTCTACTTTACATAAAAATCCAAAAATACTTCTCCTTCAATTTTGCCAAGCAAATGATCCCCTTTTTTCACAGGACCAACACCAGCCGGGGTGCCGGTAAATATTAAGTCACCAATTTTAAGGGTCACAAATTTTGAAACATAGGAAATCAGCTCATCAAAAGGGAAAATCATGTCTTTGGTGGTTCCATCCTGCACGAACTTTCCATTCAATTCAAGGCTGAATTTTAAATCGTTTAGGTTTTCGTAATTGCTTTTATCCACAAATTCGCTGAGAGGGGCAGAACCATCAAAGGCTTTGGCAATTTCCCAGGGTTTTCCTTTTTCCTTGCACTTTTGTTGCAAGTCCCTGGCAGTGAAGTCGATACCTAGTCCAATTTCGTTGTAATAGCGGTGGGCAAACCGGGTTTCAATATTTTTGCCCAGCCGGTTTATTTTTAATACTATTTCAGTTTCGTAATGAACATCCTGCGAAAAATCCGGATAAAAGAAAGGCTTGTTGTTTCTGATAATCGAAGTCTCAGGCTTCATAAAAAACATTGGCTCTTTTGGAACTGGGTTGTTTAGCTCCTTTGCATGTTCAATGTAATTACGTCCAATAGCTATTATTTTCATCTTATACTGGTTTCTTGTTACGAGTTAATGGTCTCAGGTTACTGGATTCTGTTAACAACTCAACCTCGACCTCTATTTAACCATATCCCCAAAACTAGATCTAAGCTTAACTGCAGTTAGTACCTTCTTGGTATAAAGTGGAAAATCAGCATTCATTATCCAATTATAATAACCTGGTTCTTTTTCAAACACTTCCTCAACCGGAACTCCTTTGTGCTTTCCAAAATTAAAAACCTCCTTGTCTTTGTCGTTAAAAACCACCATTCCGGCAAAATCAGCGCTTTTAAACTGAGAAGAAAACTTAGAGATTTGATTTACATCATTTTTAATATCCTCATAGGTTTCAATTTGCGATTTTAAAACTTCGTAAGTAGCCAATACATCTGCTTCTGCTGTGTGTGCGTTTTCCAATTCCTTGTCGCAATAAAACTTGTAGGCAGCGCTTAAAGTACGTGGTTCTTTTTTAAAGAAAATTACCTGAACATCAACCAATTTTCGTTTTTTTACATCAAAATCGATATCTGCCCTTAAAAATTCTTCAACCAATAAAGGAACGTCAAACTTGTTTGAATTGTAGCCAGCTAAATCACTGTTGTCAATAAACTGACTGATTTCTTTGCCCAGATCGGCAAAAACAGGTTCGTTTTCAACATCTTTATCATAAATACCATGTATTTTTGAAGCCTTTTCTGGGATTGGTATTGTAGGGTTCACCCTCCAGGTTTTAATTTCTTCTTTCCCATCTGGCATTACTTTCAAAACGCAGATTTCAACAATACGATCTTTTGATACATTAATACCAGTTGTTTCTAAATCAAAAAAAACCAGGGGTTTACTTAAATTCAATTTCATTTTATTATTTTTTCAGCTATATGAAAATTTACACAATTTCGGGCATTAGGCACTTCGACAAGCTTAGTGTCAAAAACCTTGCACTTGATCACGATATATTTATTTACGTAGGGCAAAAGTAATATTTATAAAGTTGGGCTGAAACTTTAATTTGAAAAAACCTGAAACTCGCTTAGTTTCAATTTTAATAGTTGCTAATAATCTGTTGTTTGAAAACCTGTAGGGAGAGGTTTATAGTTAGGGTCTGCTGAAAAAGTCAGAAGTGCATTAGCTCTAAATTAGCAAAGCGAAGATGTATAAGAATACTTCGTGCTGAAGCAGTAGATGATGTGCCTCTGGCTAGCATCGTAATCATTAGATTTTGTTACTTGAAGATAAAATTAATGCAAGGAAAAATTACTTTTTTTAAAACTCTTTGCACTTTTTTACGACTTCTTTTATGTCAATGTTTAATTTTAACAGGCTTAGGCGTTTTTCAGCAAGCCCTAGTTAATCTTTATTGGGTTCAAGGTTGATTTTAAGAACTCGGTGCTTGTTTTTGTAATAATTTTCATTGATAGTAATTCGTTTCTTGTAAGTTTTAAACTTTTCAGAACCAACCTCTAATGTGTAAATTCCAGGTATTAAGGCAATTATGAACGAGTTGCTTCTTTTATCAAAACTATACGTGCCATAGGTTTCATCTCCAGTGTAAACATAGATGATTAAATCCTCGTTTAGTTCGCTAAATGGTTGACCATTAACAAAAACTTCGGCCCTTACAATTAAATGATCTGGTTCAACATCATTAAAAATCACCTTGTAAATATCAAAATCACCATAACTATTTCTATCAACTGTAGAAATATAAGCATACCTGGGGTTTTCTGTGAAGGTTATATTTTTGTTGTCGTAGGCATTATTTATTGGGTAGCCCATGTTTTTAGGTGTTTCCCAACTGTTTGTTAATGAATTGAATGTAGTGCTAAACACATCAAATCCACCAATTGAGTTGTGGCCTTTTGAAGCAAAATAAAGGATGTTCCCATTAGGTGAAAGGTTGGGGTAATTCTCATCAAACTCTGTATTTATGCTTTGTCCCATATTGATTGCCGGTCCCCATTCTCCTTCGGGCAGCCTTAAGGAATAATAAATGTCAAAACCACCAAAACCTCCAGGCCGATCACTTGCAAAATATAAAGTGTCTTTATTTTTGCTTATGCAGGCACCTTCTTCTTTGTAGGTTGAGTTTACTTTTGTTCCAGGGTCTTCCAGCTCTCGATAAAGACCTTTGTACCTGCGGCTTATATTGATGTCTTCAAAGCCACTAACCTGATTGTAATGCACAAAAAGATTCCTTCCAGAGCTTGACAAACCTGCAACAAATTCATCATTCATAGTGTTTACATAGTTGCCTGCGAGTTTTGATTTATCCCAGTTGGGTTCATATTGTCCTTTTTTGCTCACATAGATGTCGTAATCTTTGCCTCTTTTTGAACTAAATACCAGTAAGTTCTCATA
>JBNKJW010000179.1:0-34797 GCA_050291445.1 Bacteroidales bacterium
CTCAAAATAGCCCGCTATTCTTTCTGCATTTTTAGCACATATCTGGTATAATTCCGAATTTCTGTGTTGAATATTTTATGTCGAACTCAGGTTAATACCTTTTTCTAAAGCGTCAGTTGTTTCATCAGTTTCACTGCAACCCGAAAATAATATACAGGGTCTGGAATTATTTATTGTCTCATTATTGGTTAAAACCCTGCAATTTGTTGCGGTTACTTTAGTTTCTATAAACTTCTTTTCTTTTGGATATAGAAAGAAGACTGAAGCTTACAGCCCGAAGTTTAGAAATACATTGAGTTTTTTCTTCCGTCTTCTGATACAGAATGGTTATCATGTAACAGAAAATAAATTTTCTTAACATGCTAATTTTTAGGCGTTATACCAAATCATTTTTTTTGTTATCTTGATAGCGGTTTGGTATAACTTCCATCTTTCAGCCAATTCTCAATTATTTTATCAAATTTCATTCGAGACTAAAACCTATGTATTTTCAATGCGTAGTAGTTTATTTTAAGTTGATGATTAAAACTTATTGAAGGCTTTGTTTGAAAAAAAACAGTTGGGTTATTTTCAATAAATTCTATTAATTAAAAATTATCTTTGATACCATTAGAAGCATAATCAGCGTTAAAATAAAAAGCAGAAGTTGGTGCAAAAAGTGAAAAAAATATTGTTTAGGTTATTGATGTATTCATTGCTTTTTTTTGTAGCACTTATAATTTTTGTGTTTACTTACTTCTTATTTAACAAAGATGAAATTGCTGAAAATTTGCTTCTCGGCATGAATGAAAACATCAATGGCGAGGTAAATTTTACCGATATTTATTTAGATCCCTTTGCCCAGTTTCCACACATTTCGTTAGCCCTTGAGGATTTTAGCCTGTTTGAAAAGGAGGAAACTGAGCGGACAATTCTTGAGGATCCTGTGGCTGAGTTTGAAGATGCTTTTATTGCATTTGATGTTTTTGATTTAATTGGCGAGAGGATTGTTATTACCAAAATGCTTTTTACAAATGGATACATTGATATTATTAAATATCAGAATTCGCTGTATAATTATGAGATAGCATTAGGAAAAAAGAAATCTGCACCAGGAAAAAAAAAGCAGGTCAAAAAAAAGAAAAAAAAGAAGTCTGAATCATCTAAAATCACAAAAAAAAGCAAAAAGAAAAGGAGCTTTATTAGTAAAAATTTAATGCTCAACCTAAATCGTATTAGTTTTACAGATGTTCATTTAGAGCACAACAACCAAAAAGATGGAAGTCAGTATAATGTGTTTATTTACAGTATGATATCATCGATTAGCATTATGCCTGATACCATTAAAGTAGGTTTGTACACCAAAGCTGAATTTAAAGATTTACAGGTGCTGAAAAACACAATGTTTGAGAACCTGTTAATAGAATCAAATTCAAAGTTAAATTATAGCAGAAACGATTCTGTTTTACAGATAAAAAGTGGCAAACTAATTCTTTCGAGGGCAGAATTTAGGATAAATGGGGCGCTTGCATTAAAGGAAAAGGGGTTTATTAATTTAAAAATTAGAGGTGCGGATAAAAAGTTGGGTTTTCTAAACCGCTTACTTTCAAAAAGTGGGTTAGAAAATTTAAAAACGGGCAACTTTTTTTTCAAAGGAAGCCTAAAAGGCAGTTTTGAGGATGAAATTCCATCGTTAAACCTCGATTTTGGAATTAAGGATCTTTCCATGCAAATACCTGGCGAGAAGGATTCCATCAAAAACTTCAACATGTCTGGAAGTTTTGCATCAGGAAACGAAAATGATTTATCAAGTGCCGTTCTAAAAATAGACACCTTAAAAGCTATTTTGCCCGGAGGGTTTTTAGATGCGGAATTTCAAATGAAGGATTTTTCAGCTCCGGATATTAATTACCAGGTTTTATTACAAGCAAAGGTTAGGGGCTTTGAAAAAATTGTCCGCCAACATTTTATTGACAGTTTAGATGGGCAGGTTAATATAAAAAGTGAGTTTAAAGCGAATTTTGGGCCAGAGTTTTCTTCAATGAAGGTGAAAAAAAGCAATTTAAGCATTCAGCTCGACAGTGTTTCATTTAAAATTCCCGGCCTTTTTAATATTGAACATTTAGGAGGCCTTATTTCAGGTGATCACAACAGGCTAAAGCTCAAAAATATCCAATTAAATTCTAAAAATAGTGATATAAAGATGAGCGGAAGTTTTAGCCAGCTTTCAAATTTAATTAAGGATAATAAAAAACGGATGTTTGCAAGGCTCAGTCTTAAATCTAATATGCTAAATATCAGTGATTATTTTAGCGACAGCTCAACAGTTGGTTCCGATTTTAATTACAAATTCAGCAAGATAGATTTTAGCTTGAGTGCTTCTGCTAAAAAATCAGAACTATTTGAATTTGAGTATGTTCCAAAAGTTGCTGTCAGCATTCATAAGTTAAATGCCAAAATTGACAGTGTATTAAAACCATTAAACCTTTTGAACGCAAGGGTGTCAATGACAGATTATGCCGATGGCTATTTAATAAACTTTAATAACCTGCTAGTTAAGGCTGCCAAAGGAAATGTATTTGCCAATATTAATTATCAAAAAGAAAATAACGGCAAGGCAAAGATAAAGATAAAAGCAGACATGAAACGAGTTAAGCTTAACGACGTTTTTGATAAAGCAGTAATAGACAGTGCCGCGTTGTTTTATGCAACTCCTTTTAATGCACAGCTAAACTGTAATTTATCCATAAAAGAGAGTAAGTTTAGGCAATTTGAACTGCAGTTTGATAAAATAAACTATAAATGGGAAAATAATAGAGTTCAACTTAATAATGTAGCATTAAAATCAAAAGGGTTTTATTTCAAAAACAACAGTCTGAAAGATCTTGTTGGCAGGTTTAATTTGAAAATAGGAGAAATTAAAACTAAATATTACAATTTTAAAAAGGTGGTGTATTCAATTGCTACCGAAAATAAAAAGTTTACAATAGTCCCCGAAAATGATAGCATTTTAGGAGTAAAAGCCGAAGGCAAGTTGATAGCTTCACCGTATGAACTACCGCCTGCATATTCTTTAGATTACACATTAAAGCAATTTTCAGTAGGTCAAATGTTTGTTAATTTTCTTGAAGACAGTGTTTTATCGGGGAGGGCTGATTTTTACATGAACCTTAACTTTAAAGGCCATAATGAGGCCGAAATTTTGGAATCATTGGACGGACGAATTAGGATGAGGGGAAATAACCTGACCTTGTACGGGGCTGATTTGGATAAATTTATTGATGGTTACAGAAAAACTCAATCTTTAAATCTGTTAGATGTCGGGTTAACTATTTATGCCGGGCCAATTGGACTATTTACTACAAAAAAAGCTGGTTTTGCCAGGGTAAAAGTAACCAACCGGAAAAAGAAGTCTTCAATTGATCGAATGATTTCGGACTGGAAAATAATTGGCGATTCGTTGATTATAGATGATGTTGCCTTAAGAACCAAACAAAACCGCTTAGCCTTAAAAGGATGGTATTCTTATAGCAGTGATAGTCTTGATTTTAAAATTGGCCTGCTCAATGCAAAAGGCTGTAGCGATTTTAAACAGGGCTTTTCGGGGCCTTCAACGAAACCTGTAATGGATAATTCAGGACTCTTTAATCTGCAACCTCAAAAAAAAACAGAAAAAGAATGCAAAGTGTTTTATAAGGGAAAGCTTGACCATCCGGTAAAAAAATAAACGTATACGGAGGCATCTTAAAAACACCAAAAGAACATCATTGTGATGAGTGACGAAGAAGCAACTCTGAAAGATTTAGTGTGGTTAATATTCTGTAAACCAACATATTGTGTTTTGGTGGTTTCTTCGCTTCGCTCGGAATGACGGTTTTTTAGACACCCTCGATAAAAATTAAATCCTAAAAAACTTTTATATCAACTAAGTACAAGATCGCTACTTTTGTTGTATTTTAGTTTCTTGAATCATTAATTTCTAATTTCTAAACTCTAAAGCTTGTCACAATCAAACAAATTTGGCACTTTTAAAGGTGTTTTCACCCCTTCCATTTTAACAATTCTTGGTGTAATAATGTACATGCGTTTACCTATGATTGTGGGTGAAGCAGGTTTGTTTACAACCATTGGAATTATTGTAATTGCACATGTGATTTCTGCTACCACAGGGTTAAGTGTTTCCTCTATTGCTACTGATAAAAAGGTAAAAGCAGGAGGTACTTACTATATGATATCCAGGAGCTTAGGCCTTCCTATTGGAGGTACTCTTGGACTTGCGTTATTTGTAGGTTTATCATTTAGTGTTAGCCTTTATCTGATTGGGTTTGCCGAAAGCTTTCTTGGTTATTGGGGCCTGGAAATAACCACTAATAACATTAGAATAGCAGGAAGTATTGTGCTGATTATAGTTACTGTGATTACTTTTATAAGCACATCACTGGCTTTAAAAACACAATATTTTATAATGGCTGCCATTGCACTGTCATTACTTTCTATTGTTTTTGGGGAGCATGAGTTTATGCCTGATAAACCAATTTTTAGTAGTTTATCTTCTTCCATACCTGCTGTGGTTTTATTCGGTATTTTCTTTCCGGCAGTGACTGGTTTTGAGGCAGGTGTTTCCATGTCAGGCGATTTAAAAGATCCGAAAAAGTCCATTCCTTTAGGAACCATATCGGTTATTGTAGTGGGCTTAGTAGTGTATATTGCTTTGGCTGTTTTCTTGTCATATACAGTTGATGCTAAGTTACTTGCGGAAGATTCACAGGTGCTAATGAAAATTGCCTGGATTCCTGAATTAGTGCTTGCCGGAATATGGGGCGCAACACTTTCCTCTGCTTTGGGAAGTATTTTAGGAGCCCCAAGGATTTTACAAGCAACCGCAGTTGATAA
Source organism: Bacteroidales bacterium (assembly GCA_050291445.1). Taxonomy (GTDB): domain Bacteria; phylum Bacteroidota; class Bacteroidia; order Bacteroidales; family NBLH01; genus NBLH01. The sequence goes on from JBNKJW010000179.1 coordinate 4,873, forward strand.
AATAACACCAAAAATATTTGCTAAAGGAACGGGGAAAACCAATGAGCCGCGTAATGCACTTCTCCTTACTTTTTTAATTGCCGAAGGGGGCATTTTAATCGGAGAACTAGATGTAATAGCTCGTGTGGTTTCCATTTTTTTCATTACTACTTATGGGTTTCTAAATCTCAGTGCTGCTTTTGAGCGATTAACAAGTGCCGATTTCAGGCCTTCTTTTAAACCACCAGCATGGGTGAGCTTTTTTGGAGCTTTCTCCTGCTTTTTGGTGATGATTCAGCTTGATTTTGTGGCAATGATTGGAGCCTCTGTCATTCTGCTTTTGCTGTATTTGTATTTAAAGCGAAAGGAACTTGTACTCCGATCTGGGGATGCCTGGGGAAGTATTTGGGCATCGCTGGTTAAAACCGGGCTAAAACGCTTGAACCAGGAAACCATTGAAACCCGAAACTGGCGGCCCAATGTTTTAATGTTTTCTGGTGAGCAAGAAAATCGTCCTTATTTAGTAGATTTTGGAAAAGATTTAACCAATCGGCTGGGGATACTGACTGGTTTTGAGCTGCAAGTTTCAAATGAAAATTTGTTGCTAAGGAAAAAGAAATTTAAAACCAAGGATTTTTTTATGGATGTTCATACATGTCGCGACATTTATGAAGGCATGGATGAGGTGGTAAGGGTATATGGTTTTAGTGGTGTTGAACCAAATACGGTATTAATGGGGTGGAACAGGACTCCTGCCCATCAGCATAATTTTATTGAATTCATACAAAAACTAAAAAAAAATAACTTAAATGCCCTTTTCATAAACCATAAAAGCAGCAGCGGTTTTGGAACCTATCGAACCATTGATATCTGGTGGAGTGGTTGGGGAAACAACCTTTCTTTTGCTATTACGCTTTTACGGCACCTTACCTCCTCTTCGAACTGGAAGGATGCAAAAATAAGATTGCTGGCTATTACCAAGGAAAGCGCCATGGAGGAAAAGCTTTACAATATGATTAACCGGATTGTTGATGAATATCGTTTGTCAATGGAAGTGAAGGTTATTGATAATAGCATTGATAAATTACCTGTAAATGAAATTATTTGGAGAGAATCAGAGAAAACCTGTTTAACAGTTTTGGGGATTTCGGCCAAAGAAAAAGATCAGGTAGAAAAAACCTATGAATTTACCAATAACTTAATCGAAAAACTAGGAACAACATTGCTAATTAGTGCCTCAAATGATTTTGAGGAACATAATTTGGTGGCCGAAATACAGCCGGGTAAAAAATCTCCGACAATTCAGGAAAAAATGGAGCTCCCAGCATTGAAACTGACCAGCTATGATGTAATTAATGATGAGATTCAAAGAATTGATAGTGAGTGGATTAGTAAAATTTCGTGGTTGTTTGAAAATGCATTTAGCAAGTATTTCGAGTTTAACAAAAATAGTATTGACGAAATCCAGGATTTATTTGAAACTGTTTTAGGTACTGTAGGGAAAATCAAAGTTCAAGAGTCCAGGCACCGAAAAAATAAAATCTGGGTAAAGGCCAAAAATGATTTATATTTTCAATTGACTGCTATTGTCAATAAATATTCCGATCAGCAACTTAAAATGGCCAGTGAGTGGTTCTCTGAAGGGATAAACAGATATGTTGCCGAACTTGAAGGAGCTGCAGATTCATCACCAAAAAAGTTGGAAATATTATTTCCCCGAAGTGAGTTTAAAATAAAAAAGAGCGATCATTTTTCGTTAAAATTGCTCAAACTAAGAAAAAGGCTGTTATCTCCATTTTCAGAAAAGCCTGTTCCGCTAAAGCATAATTATCGTAAAGTTCTTACTTTCTATTTAAAAGATAATTCATTCAGAGAACTCAATGAGTTTTTGGTTCAATTTCATCAACTTAGTCTGGGGTTTATTGCCTCCATCAGAGATACTATAACGGTGATTGAAAACGAACTGGAAGGACTTGAGAAATCGATTTTCAACCTTGAATTCCCTGTCGAAAAACTGGAAGCAATAAAACAGGTTGTTGCTATACGACTGGAAGAAATTCATAAGGATAACCTGGCGAATGAAAATGAGAGTATGAATAAACTTCCTGAAGAATTTAGAAAGAATTTGCAATTATTGTGCAACGACCTGACAAAAATAAATGCAGATAAAGTAGTAAATAAAAAACGCAGAGATAAGAAATTTTACCAAAACCTAAAGGAGGAAAGTCTCTTATTACCAGTTAATTGGCTTGTAAACACAAAGCATTATGCCAACCTTATTAAATTGGATTTGTTGGTTTTTTCATTACAATTCAGGTTGGCAGAAGAGTTGAAGGGTTTTGTACTGAATCTGCAACAAAAAACCGAAGCAGGGTTTTTATTAAAAACTAAAAAATTTGTTGAAGAAATAGAGGTAGTTACAAATTACAAAGAGTTGCCAGATTTGGAATTGGAAAGTGGTTTTCTGCAGCAGAATGATTTTTTAGGAATATTACACGAAGGACTAGATGGAGTAGCTGAATCGGTGCCCGAAAAAATCAAGGTGATAAATCTGGGAGAAGCCAATGATACGAATATTGCAATAACAGAAATTGCATCGAGCGAAATACCTCTAAAGCGTGTGGTTAAACATTTTGTTAACTTTTTATTGGGCAGCCTAATTGAGGTGGAGCTAAAAACTATCTCGGAAGAAATAAAACGGGTAGTGTTTCAGCTGAAAGATCACTTGAGTTACATGCACTTTGAGTTAGAGAACATAGATGATGTGTCTGAAAATGAGGAGGAAAAAGTGCAAAGTATTATTGCTGAAACCATTAAAGAAATTCATAGCGAAGAGGAAAAAGTAAGAAAAATCAGGTTGGATTTTGAAGAAAATATCCAATCCAATACCAAAAGTGCATTCGAAGCGCTTTCGCCGCACCGGATAGCGAAAAGTAGCAAAGAAATTTCGCAAACGCTAAAGGGAATACAGCAGGCAAAAAGCACAGGCTTTTTTGACAATTTAATGGATGAGGTAAGAGCCAATTTTAAAGAGGTGGTTACCAGGTTGCTTTATTCAAGAAGTGAAGGGGTTTTGTTGGCCAGGGAATTGAGCAAAGGCGGAAATAGGAAAACCGTTTCGGAACAAATGCTTGATTTACTGGATGATATTAACCCTGATGACAAAGTTTATGACTCCATTCCGGCGTACTACAAAAATTTGTTTAGCGGACGATCGAGTATAAGTGAAGACTTTTGGATTGAGAGGCCATTGGAGCAAAGCTTGTTTACAAAAGCATGGAAACACTATCTTGCCGGCCACTATGGGGCAGTAATGGTTGTAGGTGAAAGAAACTCTGGTAAAACAGCGTTTTGCCGGTATGCAACCAGAAAGAATTGCTCTGATAAACAGGTTTATCACATTTTTCCACCAGTTAGTGGTTCGGTCAGTGTAAAGGATTTTGAAGTTACGCTTGGCAATGTAACAAATTTGAGCGGTACGGTAGGTGAAGTGTTCGAAAAACTGCCCTACCAATCAGTAGTTGTATTAAACGACCTGGAACTTTGGTGGGAATCTTCCGAAAACGGACTGGCGGTTATAGAAAAGATTCTTACACAAGTTAAGAATTATGGTTCAAAGTGTTTTTTTGTGATGAATATGAACCGTTTTTCATATCAAAAACTAAGGGAGTTGGTAAGTATTGATGATTATTTTATAAGTACCATTGTATGTCAGCCTTTCGATTCAGAAAAGCTGAAAGATTTGATTATGATTAGGCACCGTTCATCAGGTTTAAAAGTGAATTTTGGAAGAATTCAGGAAGAAAGAATGTCAGAAATTAGATTGGCAGGCATCTTTAACCGGTACTTTAACTATTCAGAAGGAAACCCAGGGCTGGCACTTTTCGTGTGGTTGGCTTCAATTGTTAAATATAGCGGAGAAAGGCTGGTAATGAAGTTGCCACAAAAGCCCAATTTGAGCACATTCAAGGGGTTAAGTACAACATGGAATGTGATTCTTGCTCAACTACTTTTGCATAAGCGCATGCAATTTTCTAAACTGGAAAGGGTGTTGCAAATTGACCCTGCCGAAATTGAAATAAATGTGAATGCAATGAAAATGGCAGGACTAATTACTGAAAAAACAACTGGTGTGTATATTATTAACCCAATATTGGATAAGTTTTTAGGCGACTATTTGCATGAAAGTGGTTTTTTGTAGTCACAGTAGTTTAATGGCAAGAATGATAATTCAGTTAGGAGTTTGGTGCTTAGCATTTTTTTATCAGTTAGAAGTCATTGATTAATAGTTGTTTGTTGCTAAGTGGTTGGTGATCAGTGAGTAGTATCGGCTGGCTCCATTTGAAACTTGATACCTGATATAACAGTAAAGCCTGGTTCTTGCCAAAAAGTTCGGAAATACAGTTTTATAGATAAAGTTGACAAAACAATAGAAAAAATGAAACTTCTTATCGTAATTTTAATTTTAGTTCTTATTGCTTTTTCATTAAAAGTGTTGGGATTGCTTTTAAAAAGAGTAATTGAAAATAGTTCTGCAGGAAGAAAAATTGCTTCCTCGGAGCCACTTATTGTAATAATAGTATGGACGAGCTTTGTATTTTGGGCTGTTAACTTTCTTTTTTCTGATAAAGCATATTACAGTTTTATTGTATTTTCTTTAATTGTTTTGGTTATTTTATCAATAAGCTGGTTTTTTATTAAAGATTTTGTAGCTGGAATTGCTTTTAAAATCCAAAATAATTATTCTCCGGGGGATATTGTTGAATTTGGACAAATTTCAGGTCAGCTTGATAAGTTTTTCCTGACTCATGTTTCCATTTATACCAATGAAGGGAAACTGGTAAGAATTCCCTATTCACGGTTAAGTAACCAAGTAGTTTCACAAAAATCAACAGATGGATATTCTGCCAGCAGTAAATTTGTTTTTAGTACACCAAAAAAACAACCTGCCGAAGAGTTAAAAAAAAGCATCAACAGCGTTTTGCTGAATTCGCCATGGAGGCTGCCGAACCGTGTTCCCTTTGTTTCATTAAAATCCGAATCGGAGGATGTTTTTGAGTTTGAGATCCAGCTTGAAACACGCAGTGCACAACACCTTGAGTATGTGATTACTTATTTACGCAAGCGATTTGGCGAAAAATAACTGTACCAATTATGATTAATGGAAAAACAAGTATCCAATAAAAATTGCTGCAATAATACCGGCAAAATCGGCAATTAATCCACAAGTAACCGCATAACGGGTGTTTTTTATACCAACAGAACCAAAATAAACAGCAATTATATAGAAAGTGGTATCGGTAACACCTTGTACTGTGGATGCCAATTTGCCAACAAAAGAGTCAACTCCGTGTGCATTCATTGCTTCCACCATCATACCACGTGCACCACTGCCACTTAATGGTTTCATAAGCGCTGTTGGCAAAGCTTCAACAAAATCGGTGTTCACACCCATGGTTTTAAATATAAATGCAATTCCACCAACCAGATAATCCATTGCCCCGGAACTCCTAAAAACACCAATAGCCACCAAAATAGCTACCAAAAAGGGAATGATTTTTATGGCAATTTTAAACCCGTCTTTTGCGCCTTCAATAAAAGCATCGTAAACGTTTACTTTTTTTCTTATGGCCAATAAAATAAAGCTGATTATCACAACAAATAAAATGATATTGCTCAACTGGCTTGAAATGACACCTATTTGCTCTTTTTCAAGGCCTGACAGGTAATAAATAAACCCGACAATTATGGCAGTAATACTACCAATATAGGCTAGTACTACTTTGTTTAATAAGTTGATTTTCTGATAAATAGACACGCTGATGAGTCCTGCAAGAGTAGAGAAAAAAGTGGCCAGCATAATGGGGATAAAAATATCTGAAGGATCAGCTGCCCCCATTTGTGCCCGATAGACCATAATACTTATTGGTATCAGGGTTAAGCCGGAAGTATTTAGCACCAAAAACATAATTTGTGCATTGCTGGCGGTGTCTTTGGTTTTATTTGTTTTTTGCATTTCGTCCATGGCCTTTAAACCCATGGGTGTAGCAGCATTATCCAGTCCCAGCATATTGGCTGCAATGTTCATCATAATTGAGCCGGTTGCAGGGTGGTTTTTGCCAAGCTCAGGAAACAGTTTCTGAAAAAACGGGCCGATAATACGCGAAAAAATCCGAACGATGCCACCTTTTTCACCAATTTTCATAATTCCCATCCACAAGGTAAGTACTCCTGTTAATCCCAGGGATAACTCAAAACCTGTTTTGGCCATGTCAAAAGTGCTCGACATCATGCCAGGAAACACTTCCATGTCACCAAAAAAAATCAATTTAATAAGGCCGGTTACAAAGGCAATCAAAAAAAAGCCTATCCAGATATAATTTAATGCCATACAACTTTTATTACTATTGGGTAAAACAGCTACGAATGTAATAAAAACTATACAATCATAAGAAAATGGTTAAGAATTACCAGGACAATTGGGGTTTAACTTATTAAACGTCCTGAAAGGACAATTAATTTCAGCCCGTGGCAGCGCCACGGGGAAAGAGCAAGGATGCCCTTCCATCTCCCATCCTGAAAGGATAGATTAATAAGGGATAATACAACCATACTAAGCTGTCCTTTCAGGACGAATCGAACAATAAACTTCTTCTTTCCCAAGGCGTTGTACTTCAACACAGCTCAGCAACCACCATTTAGTTGAATTAAGTAAGGCTTTCAGCCTTTTTCTTGATAAAAAGTTTCAGACCCAATTACCCTGTAAAAATTACACTTTATTGATACGTTTTATCCTAGATTTTCTCTTTCCTGGAAATAATTTAAAAAAAATAGGCAAATTTAATGATTCTAGTTGGGTCTAAAAGGTTGTAAATCAGTGATTATAAGTTTCGGTGATATCGGAATAAAAACTATCTATTTGACTTATATTGATAAGCGCTTTACATTTGTCGCAGATAACAAAAAAAATATTTTAATAATAATTAACACTAAAAATTGTAACTATGTCACAAATTGGAAAACAAATCGTAGATTTTAAAGTTGAAGCTTTTGTAAACAACGATTTCAAAACTATTAGCAAAGAAGATGTATTAGGAAAATGGTCTGTATTTTTCTTTTACCCTGCCGACTTCACTTTTGTTTGCCCTACCGAGCTCGAAGATTTAGCAAACAAATACGAAGAATTTAAATCCGCTGGCTGCGAAGTTTATTCTGTATCTACCGATACTCACTTTGTTCATAAAGCATGGCACGATACTTCAGATACCATAAAAAAAATCAAATACCCTATGTTGGCCGATCCAACCGGAGTTTTAGCCAGAGGGTTTGACGTGATGATTGAAGAAGTTGGTTTGGCGGAGCGCGGAACTTTTATTGTTAACCCACAGGGCGAAATTGTTGCTTACGAAGTACTTGCAGGAAATGTTGGCCGTAATGCGGATGAGTTGTTCCGTCGTTTGCAAGCATTGCAGTTTGTGGCAGAACATCCATCAGAAGTTTGTCCTGCAAAATGGGAAAAAGGTAAAGAAACCCTTAAACCAGGCATTGACCTTGTAGGTAAAATATAAAATCTCTAAACCTGACAGCGTCTTTAAGACCTGTCAGTGTTTTAGTAATACTCTGACAGGTTTTGCAAACACTGTCAGGTATTCTTCATCTAATCTAACTTCTCTTTTCTCATATCTCACATCAAACTACTAAATTCTCAAATATCATGTTAGACCAAAGTTTAAAAGATCAGGTAGTAAGTCTTTTTAAGGAGCTTAAAAATTCTTATACCCTCAAAATCAAAGTAGCTTCCGATCATCCAAGCAAAAATGAACTCACAGAATTGATTCACGAAGTGGCATCTTGTTCGGAAAAAGTTGATTTGGAAATCTCTGAGGGAAAGGCTTTGTCGCTCTCAATTTTGAAAAATGGAGAAGACCCTGGAATTGTATTTAAAGCGGTTCCTACGGGGCATGAGTTTAGTACGCTGCTTTTAGCAATTCTTAACCTTGACGGGATAGGCAAAAACCTGCCCGATGAAGCTATAACTGCACGGATAAATGCATTAAGTGCTGATATCACCATAAAAAGTTATATTTCACTAACCTGTACAAACTGTCCGGATGTGGTGCAAGCAATTAATGTAATGGCCATGCTTAACCCAAATATAAAGCATGAAATTATTGATGGTAGCATTAATCAGGATGAAATAAATGAATTAAATATTCAGGCCGTACCAACTGTTTATGTTAATGGCGAACAATTGCATGTTGGGCGTTCAACAATGGGCGAATTACTAGGCAAACTAGAGGATAAAATAGGTGTGGAGTTTAAACCCACCGAATCAATTGTTAAGGAATATGATGTAGTTGTTGCTGGTGCTGGGCCAGCCGGGATTTCTGCGGCCATTTATTCAGCAAGAAAAGGATTTTCGGTGGCTGTGGTGGCTGAAAATATTGGTGGTCAGGTGGCTGAAACAGTTTCGATAGACAATATGATTTCCGTTCCGCAAACTACTGGTAGTCAGTTAGCTGCGAGCTTGAAGTCGCATCTTCAGGAATACCCTGTTGATTTATTGGAAAACAGAAGAATAGAAGAAGTTGAAGTAGTGGATGGGCTTAAACATATTAAAACATCATTGGGCGAAACCTTTATAACACCCGCATTAATTATTGCCACTGGTGCAAGCTGGCGAAAGTTAAACGTACCGGGCGAAACCGAATACATTGGTTCGGGTGTTGCTTTTTGTACACATTGCGATGGGCCATTTTATAAAAACAAGCGAGTAGCGGTTATTGGTGGTGGAAATTCTGGCCTTGAGGCAGCAATTGATCTTTCAGCCATTGCTTCGGATGTGACTGTTTTAGAATTTATGCCCGAATTAAAGGGTGACCAAATACTACAGGACAAACTGAAGGGATTACCGAATGTAAAAATCATCACCAACGCCCAAACTGAAACCATTGAAGGTGATGGCAACAAAGTAAATGCATTAAAATTTAAACACAGGGCAAATAATGAGGTGGAAACACTGGAATTAGATGGTGTTTTTGTTCAAATTGGTCTGAGTGCAAACAGCAAAGGTTTTGAAAACATTGTTGAAACCAACAAATTTGGCGAAATAGTAGTTGATGCTCATTGTAGAACAAGTATACCGGGTATTTACGCTGCGGGCGATGTTTCCGTAGTACCTTACAAACAAATTGTTATTGCCATGGGCGAAGGCTCAAAGGCTGCGCTTTCGGCATTCGAAGACCAAATAAAAGGATTGCAGATTGCAAGTTGATATTTTTATTGTAACCAGGTTGATTGTTAACCTGTTAAATTCATGAAATTTATACTTTTCATAATTATTGGGTCAAACAGGTTAACCCCGATTTAGAAAATGTAAGGTTTTCATTTTTCTTGAAAACCTTACATTTACTTAATCGACAGAATAATTTATTTTTTCAAGAACTGTGTCCGTCCTCATTAAAAATAATTATTCGGGTTGAAAGTTAGATGTTGTTGGTGAAAATCCATCGCAAATAACTTTTAACTTTTTTATGATGATAAACTTCTGCTATCTCTGTTTTCGTTAATTTATGCGCAATATTTTGCTACTAAGTTTACTACTCTCCTTCCATTTTTAAACGAAAAATTACACTTCATACAATAAAATACTGCCGATTTACTAATTTTGTCTGTCCTGGACAAATAGTATGTTATCAAAACAAGAAATAAAAAGGTACAACAGGCATTTAATTTTGTCGGAAATTGGCCCCAAGGGACAAGCAAAGTTAAAGGCAGCTAAAGTGCTGGTTGTTGGAGCCGGCGGATTGGGATGCCCCGTGCTGCAATACCTTGCTGCGGCGGGTGTTGGCACCTTGGGTATTTGTGATTTCGACTTTGTTGATGAAAGCAACTTGCAGCGTCAGATTCTTTTTGGAACAGATGATATAGGAAAACCAAAGTCGAAAGTTGCTGCCCAAAAGCTAGCCTCATTGAATCCTTACATAAAGTTCAATGTTCATAATACCATGCTTACCAGCGAAAATGCCCTTGGTTTATTTGCCAATTATGACATTGTTGTTGATGGCTCAGATAATTTCCCCACTCGTTTTTTAGTCAACGATGCTTGTGTGATTGCCGGAAAACCATTGGCTTTTGGAGCCATTTATAAATTTGAGGGGCAGGTTGCTGTATTTAATTACCAAAACGGTCCCACTTACCGGTGTTTAGTTCCCGAACAGCCAGCTACTTCCGAAATGCTTTCGTGTTCGCAAGTTGGGGTGATGGGAGTGTTGCCGGGAATCATTGGCAGTTATCAGGCCAATGAAGTCATTAAAATAATTACAGGTGTTGGCGAGGTATTGAGTGGAAAGCTGTTGCTTATTGACACTTTAAAAATGGATCATAACATCCTGACCATTCGGCGCAATGAAGCTACTGCAAACATTACCAGTTTGGGCGAGTACGGTGATTTTTGCCATGATGATTTCCCGGATATTTTAGAAATTACAGCACTTGAGCTTTACGAAAAGATGAAACGCAGGAAAGTGAAGGTAATCGACATTCGTGAAACTGAACTTTATAGCGCGTATCATATTGATAGTCAGAATATTGACATTGAGCGCATCTTTGAAAATCCTACAACTTTATCTGGCGAAAAAGATATTGTTTTAGTATGTGAAAAAGGGGTGAATAGTGCCGCTATTATTGAAGAATTAGAGAAAGATGAGCATACAGGTAAGCTGTATAATTTAAAGGGCGGTATTCAGGCATGGCTAAAACATGATTTACCGGTGATTAAAAACCAAATTGAAGAATAACAACAAATGAATAAAGCAAATCTTGAGTTTATGCGCGAAGCCATAAGGCTTTCCATTGAAAGTGTTAAGAAGGGTGGAGGCCCATTTGGTGCTGTAGTTGTAAAAAATGGAGAAATTGTGGCAGGCTCAGCCAATTCAGTAACTGTAGATAATGACCCCACTGCCCATGCCGAAGTGAATGCCATACGAAAAGCTGCCCAAAAGTTAGGCACTTTCGATTTAAGTGGGTGTGAAATTTACACCTCCTGCGAACCATGTCCCATGTGTTTTGGGGCAATTTACTGGGCACATATTGATGCCATTTACTACGGCAATACTAAAAAAGACGCCCATGACATAGGTTTTGACGATGCATTTATTTACGAAGAACTTGATACCCCAGAAGAAAAACGAAAAGTAAAAGCCATTCCTTTTTTAAGGGAAGAAGCGATTGTTTCCTTTCAAATGTGGGGTGAGCTGGAGAATAAAAAGGAGTATTGATACATACAATTATTAACTACTCCAGTAAGAATACTTATTTGGAGTATTTTCAGTACATCTATAGTCTTGGAATAATTTGGCTAATTTGCTAATGACCAGTGGCTAATGACCATTTTACTCCAAAAAGAAATCATCATAAATAACAATGCTATCATTGTTATTTAAGTCAAAAACGGTCACAGTCATTGAATATTTTCCTGGCTTGTCGTTTAAATCCGAACTATAGGATGCGTAGGGTTTATTTAGCATATTGTTGGTGAAATCTCCACGACCCTTTTCGCCAAAAAGGTTTTCTCTGATGGTCACCACCTGTCCAATGGCATCAGTAACCTCCAGTTTCATTTCAGCATGGTTAAGGCTGTCGGCATTGCGCGTAAAAGGACCAACCTTGTCTAAAACCATGTAAACTTCATCGCCCCTATGATAAATAGCTTTGTTGTATTTAACAAACTCACCACCCTGGCGGATAGCAAAATTGTAATCGCTTACAGAAAAAACCCTGTTCTGATTTGTTTTAAGAGAATCAGCTTTGTCACCTTCCTCTTCAGAAGAGTTGCAGGCATCCACAATAAGCAGGTTTGTGAAGAATATGACAACTAAAAAAAGTGGAAATACTAATTTTTGCATAAGCTTAATTAAAAACCAGACAAAATTAAATTAAAAAATTTACATACCGAAAAAGCATTTTTCAGAAGCTTAATAAATGTTAATAATTTGCTCAAACTTGTTCATTTATTATGTTTGCAGGTTTGTAAAAGGATTCCTGATTTTAGTCATTGTATCAGAAATTTTTTTATTAGAAATTTACCAGGTCGATTAAAAGTTTGAAATCACCTTAAAGCCTAAAAAAAATATTATGAGTGTGACAATTGACACAATTAAAGAAAATAAGGAAAAAATTGCTAATCTGATTGAAACATTTTCAAAAGCGATACAGAAAAAGAATTGTGGTGCTGAGGTTTTAGAGCTGCTTCACGGAATTAGTTTTTATTCCGAACAGTTTTTTATTGCCGCAGGTTTGTTGCTTGAAAAATATGGCGTTTTATCCTTTGAAAAGCATGAAATCAGACACATGGAATTTGTTAAGGACTTGATGCAGTTTCAGGAAAGGATGGAAACTGGTGAAAGTATGCTCGCTTTTGACCTTTATGATTATGTTAAAAATTGGTTTGAAGATTATCTGCAAGCTACTGAGAATGAAATACTTGGCCTGGTTGAAGGTTGATTGAAATCAACAAAACAAATTTAGTTTCTAAGTTGTAAATTACTGTACAAGTATATTCCCGGCACCTAATCAATATCGCCTAATAAATAGGAGTCGCCCAGTTTTAAAAAGGCAAAAATTACCTTTTCTTCTTTTTCTCCTCTGCTAAAAACAACATTTAACGCATGCCAGCTTTCGCCATTGTCCTTAGTTTGGGTCATGTATGTTCCTATTTTATAACTATCATAATTATCCAGCCATTTTTTTATCATTCCCCCTAGTTGATCGGTCATTCTTCTATCGTAAGGAATGTTATAATCCGATGCCATTTTTTTATTACGATTTTCATCATAACTCATGCATAAAATATAAGGTGCCAGGCGCTCAAAAATAATTTGCTCATTACCAATGGCTGCTTCTGGCTCCGATGAATTACATACAGTGAAAATTTCTTCAAGCGTTGTGGCTACTTTAATTGAGTCCGCCTCACTTTGTGCATTTATAGTGTTTGCGATGATAACAAATAACAAAAGAGTAACTAGTTGTTTCATGATTTGTGAAATTTAAAAAAACGATGCTGCAATTTACAAAATTGTACCGAACTTAATCCATACCCTAACCTAATAATTATGAAAAACTTTATCACTTTTGTGTTTGAATGCTTTGTTTATAGTCGCGCGGTGTAAGTCCGGTTTGTTCTTTAAAAATTCTGTTAAATGCTGATTTTGAATTGAATCCGCAGTCAAGGGCAACAGCCAAAATGGTGAAACTTATGTATTTTTCAGAAACTACTTGTTTTTTAAAGTGTTCAATCCGGTAGTAGTTAACATACTCGTAAAAATTTTTCCCAAATTCTTTATGTATAACTTTCGATAGCTGGTGCGAAGGCATATTAAGTAGCTCTGCCAAATCATGAATTGTCAGCATAGGTTCAAGGTAAGGCTTTTTTTCGGCCATTATATTTTCAAGTTCCCGGGCTTCTTTTGCGTAACTTATGCCATTATTGTTTTTGGTTTGATCATTTTTTTCAGGTTTATTCTGAATAGTGCTGTTGGCCAGACTGAAAACACTACCTTGCTGATGTCCCCAGTAGCCAATAAGAAAAATAAAAACAACAGTTAAAAGGTAATAAACGTAATCGGTGTAGGCCATAGAAATACCTGTTATATAAGTAAGGCAAAATGCAAGAACAGTGGCTGCATAGGCAGCATAAAAAAACAAAATCAGTTTACGAAGCCATCTTAAATCAATTTTTTCGCTGTTTGAGTAAATGTTCCTGATTCTTTTTTTATAATTTTTTAGCAGTTGGTTACTTTTTACAAGAAAATAAACAAACAATACCAGGTACAAACCACTGAAAACAAATACCAATACTTGACCGGTAGTATTAAAATAGTGCAGAAAATCAACTTCGTTGAATATGGCTAACCTGTCGTCAGGCATGTACGACATAAAGCCAAAAATAGAGAGCATTGATATAAAAACCAGGGCTAAAATAACTACCACACTTCGGTTAAATTTTAATTGGCCAACCATAGCTTTAGCGTAAAAAAACAAGCCGGCAGGGTGCAATACCGAAATGCTGGCTTCATAGCCTATAAAGTTCTGATATTTAGATATATTCGAAAGGTACCAAAAGGGGTAAAGCACCTGCAGAGCCATCACAAAAAGCCACCAGGCAAGAATTTTATCAGCCAGTGATTTTTGTTTTTTAGAAAAAACCAGGAAACTGAAAAAAAAGGCATTTACAGCACCTAATAAATAGACAATTTTAAAATCAATTAGCCAATCCATCCTGTTTATTTGGTTTTTTTGAAAGCAAAACTATGTAATTTGAAATAACTTGTCAAATAGATGATGTTATTGTTTAATAAATCCTGAATAGTTTTTAATTTTTTCTTGTAACCTTTGGGCAAGTTCCATGTTGGCAGTGTGCAGCGCATCATAAATCATTTGGGCCTCTTTTTTATACTTAATTTTTTTGTTGTTATCCCAATAAAAAGGTGGGGCATTTAGGTTCGAAACCCTGTCGGCCAGCTTTACCATCCATACTTCTTTGCCTTGCTTTTTTATCCTGGCAAGGCTATCTTCCATCATTTCAGTTTTTGTATCTAAATTTTCGTTTTTCGAAAGCGCCATTACACCCTCAGCCACTTTTTCGCCAAACAATTGCCTTACATCATTATAAGTGGCTTCAGTATCTTCAATGGTATCATGTAAAATAGCACATTGAATGGCTAAATTGGCATCATATTTTACCTGCGAATGCTGCAATGCCCAAATAACCTCCATAGCAACCATTCCAATGTGGTTGAGGTAATCAATGTATTCTTCTGGTTCGCTGCCACCATACTTTTGGCCTGTGTGGTACTTGCTTGCAAATTTCCATGCTTTTATGTATTCATCTCTGCTCCAGGTGTTTATTGTTTGCATGTGCTGTGGTTTTAATTGTGAAAAAATATCAATATTGACTATACTGTTGTTGTTCAGCTGATTACGTGTTGGCTTTAATGAGGTTTTTTATTGGTTCAGCTATAATTGATTAAAAAAATAAGCGGGCAAATATAAATATTAGGCCCAAAAATAAATAAACTGTCCATAGTAGCCTGATGCCATCTTCGGTATGTACCGGACTGAAAATACCACTTGGGTATTGCCTTAAACTGGCAAGAATTTTAGCCCCATTGCCCACAAAAATCCAGCGGCTGATGGTGAATAACAGTATAATCAGGTACACATTGGCTGCAATTACAATAGGGCTTCGTTTTACAAACATAAAATCAAAAATAGAATCAACCCAACCGGTTTCAATACCAATGCCAACTATCACCAGCCAAATATTAAAGAAAAACAACAAACCAATAACGTAATGCCTAAACCCTTTTGCAAATTCTTTGTCCTTTTTTAGTGATGTTTTCACTAAATTCCATTGCGAAACAACATTAATAAAGGTGAAAAGAATAAAAACCATCCACGAATATCGTAAAAACGACCTTTCATAGGGTATTTCAAGAACCCCTTTGGTATTTGTTTTATACTTTTCTTCGTATTTGGTTCGATTTTCTTTCTTTTTTTCTACCAGTATCTTAATGGTCTCAGGTTTTTTCTTTTTCAATTTTTTTATCACTGGCATATCATCAAGCTTTAATCCATACCTTTCAATTAACATATCCAGCGTGTCTTCTGCGTCTTCTAATGACTTGATTTTTTGGTTAATGAAATATTTGTGCAAATTATTTTCTTTTACCCAAACTATTGGTTTGCCATTGTACTTTTCGTTCAATTCGGCCATGTCAAGAGGTTCAAAATACTCGGCCACTTGTATCATGAAAAAGAAGTTTTGTGTTTTCTTTTTTAAAACCTCTGGTCTGTTATGAATTCGCCAACTGTGATAATTATGAAACCCAAGGTTGTAGTTTTCAAATTGTTGCCCGGATGTATTTTTTTTGCACCTATGTTGCCAATAATAATTAATTTGCTCAATATCAGCAATTTCTTTTCTTGGGTAAAACTTTTTCCTTGCCTCAAGCTGCAACGAATCGTATCTCTCAATTCGTGTGTGGGGTTTTTTAAGTAGTTGGTAATCATCTATTTCTGGCCTAAACAAGCGCCACATTCTATTTTGTACCTTCACGCCCAGGCAATCTGATTGTCCATTGTAAAAAACCGTGTCGCCAATATGCACATCGCCAAAATCTTTGCACATTACTTCGGCCACAGGAAAATCAATAGCACAAAAATAGAAACCTGTCCTATTGTTAGGCCTGTAATAAAGATGAGTAGATTCAATTAACCTTAACTCATAACAAACCTCCCTAATCCCTTTTTTTTCTTTTGGTGGTCTTCGTTTTATTTTTACAATAACTCCTTTAAAATATTTGTCAAATTCCTCAAAAAACGTTTCCTGTCTTGCTTTTTTTTCTTTTTGATGAATTTGGGCTAAAATACCACCTCTGATTATTACAAAAATGACGAACAAAATAATTACGCCACCAATTATTTTGACTGTTTTAAACATTTGTCCCGAACCTCCTGAATCGCTCATTTCTAAAAATCTTGGAAATCAAAAATACATTTATTTTAAGAAAAATGATAATAATAAGAACTACAAACGAAATCATTACTTTTTGCGTTATTACTATTGCACCAAGAAACTCCTGCTGTAGAGATATATAACCAGGCATATCTAAATAGAGTACTTATGAGTAATGTGAATAACAATTAGGGCCTGCTGAAAAAGTCAGAGGTACATTAGCTACAACTTAGCGAAGCGATATCTTCGACCAAAGGGAGAAAACTTAGCAAAGCGAAGATGTATATGAATAAATAAAGTAGATGATGTGCCTCTGGCTAGCATTATAATCATTAGTTTTTTGCTACTTGAAGATAAAGTTAATGCAAGGAAAAATTACTATTTTTTTAAAAACCTTTGCACTTTTTTACAACTTCTTTTATGTAATACCAAACCGCTATCAAGATAGTAAAAAAAGGTTTTGGTGTAACTTAGAGAACGAAGTGAACGTTCTCATGACCAAAGGGAATAATACCGAAGGATTAGCATGTGAGGGAATTTTAATTTCCGTTACATGATAACCATTCGGTATAAATGTTTAATTTTAATAGGTTTAGGTGTTTCTTAGTGAGTCTTAATTGTATGAAAATGAGATGGTTAATCTTGCAAAGAAAGCTCATGAATACAATTGAAATAATTTCATACTCATAAATGAATTTATAAGAATGAATAATTAATTTTGCGTGCTAAGTTTTATTTATGGATGTAAAAAGGGAAAAAAGTTTAAGCAAGTTTTTAAGTTTATTATTGCGTCATAAACCGCAATTAATTGGCCTTGAACTTGATAAAAATGGATGGGCCAATGTTGATGAATTAATAGAAAAAAGTAAAACGAAAGGGAAAATATTCAATTTTGAGGAATTGAAATACATTGTGAAAAATTGCAATAAACAACGATATACCTTTAACCAGGATTTTACTAAAATAAGAGCCAACCAGGGACATTCTATTAATGTTGAGCTGGATTTACACGTAATTGAACCACCAGCCATTTTGTATCATGGTACGGCTGAAAAAAACTTAAGTTCAATCATGCAAAATGGCTTGGTTAAGCAAAACCGACAGCATGTTCACCTATCTTTAGATGTTGAAACAGCAACAAAAGTGGGGCAGAGGCATGGGAAAGTAATAATATTGGTTGTTAAATCTGGTAAAATGCACGCTGATGGAATTAAATTTTACCTTTCTAAAAACAAAGTTTGGTTAACCGATTTTGTAGACCCTAAATACATTGAACTTTTTAAGTTGTAGTTTGTTAATTAACAAAAAATTGTGATTTGAAGTTCGTTTTTGCAATTATATTTTTTTTGGCCTTTAGTCTACAACTTTTGTCGCAAAAGTGGGAAATTGTTGAAAAACAAAAGGAGAAAGTCTCTTTTCCTCCCTCTAGAATATTGGTGACAAGAGATACTGTTTATTTTGCAGCCAAAGATACCTTTGTGATTTTGAAACAACACACAAAGTACAAACTGCGCAAAAATCCTTATGCTAAATCTGAGCTGCTCTATGATTCATTACAGGTAAAATCTGACAGGAATAAGCTGACCGCCGAATTGTATAATTTGTTTTTTAAAAGGGCACCAATTGAAGTACATGATACCTCAAACTTTGAAAAGGGCGAATTAGCTTTTGAAAAATACAGAGGGAAAACTATAAGGAGTATACGCATAAAACAGGTAGATATTATTGAAGGTTCTATTCATGATACTTTGCAGCAGGCAAAAAGCACTTTGGTTAAAGGAGCAAAACGTATTCATGTAAACACATCGAAAAAAACAATACGCAATAATTTAACTTTTAAAACGGGTGATGAATTAAGTCCTTGGCTTATTGCTGATAATGAGCGTGTTATAAGAAATTTGAAATACATAGAAGATGCTCGGATTCATGTTTTGCCCGATTCGCTTGATAATACAATAGTTGACATATTGATAGTAACAAAAGATGAATTTTCAATTGGTGTTGGGGTCGATTTTAATGGTTTTGATAACATCACTTTAAATTTATACGAGGGTAATTTTTTAGGCATTGGCCATGATATGCAACATTCCTACATATATCATAATACTGAACTGCCACAGCATGGATATGCCTTCAGGTATAGGGTGGGTAATATTGCCAATTCATTTATATCGGCCAAATTACAGTATGAAAGCTCTTGGGACAAGGAGCTAAAATTGATTAGTTTCAACAAATCTTTTCTAACCCCTCAAACAAAATATGCAGGGGGAATTTCAATTTATCAAATAGCTGATACACGTAGCCAGAGCATTGGTGATACTTCAGTGCTTGTTGATTATAAGGCTGGGATTCAGGATGTTTGGGCAGCGCGCTCGTTTTTATTCAATAATAAAAACCGCGTCAGGGTAAATTTTTCACTCAGATATGCCCACACCAATTTTATAAATAAACCATTGGCAATCAACGACAGTAATTATTTTTATCATAATAGCAATTTATTGCTTGGAGAGGTGGCATTTGTTAACAGAGATTTTTATAAAAGTAGCCTGGTGCAAGGCTTTGGTGTTACCGAAGATATACCTTATGGATATACATTTAGGTTTCAGCTAGGTATTGATAATAACGAATTAGCTAGCCGACCTTATATTGGGGCAAGTTTTACAATTGCAAAACATTTTGAATTTCCGGGATATTTGAAAATGGATTTTGCTTTAGGAAATTTTTACAGGAATGGCCAGGTGGAGGATGGTGTGGTGAAATTTAATTTTTCGCACATAGGTAACCTGCATAGATTAAACCGCTATAGTTTACGAAACTTTTTAAATATAATCTATCAACGCGGAATAAACCGAACCGATGCTGATCAAAAAGCAATTTTGAATAGTATGTGGACAAAGATTGCAACCGGGCTAAATAAAGATAGGCTTGAAGGAATTCAAAAACTGTCGCTTAACCTCGAAAGTACACTTTTTACACCATGGTACTTGTATGGCTTTAAGTTTGCGGTTTTTGGTTATGGGAGCATGGGATGGGTTTCGGAAAACAATACAATTTTTGACAAAAATCGGTTTCTAGCTAGTATTGGTGCAGGTTTTAGACTCAAAAATGAAAGCTGGGTGTTTGAAACACTTACCATTGGTTTTGCATGGTTTGTAAGAGCGCCTGTAGGATCCAGCCCGGCAGGTTTAATGCTCGACATCTCTAATCCAAGGTTGTTTAATAATTTTTATTCAGATAAACCCAGGTTTGTTGAAATGGATCAAATGCCAGGGCTTTTTATTGATTAATTCTTTAGTTATTTTTACTGAAAAAACGGATGAAAAATAACCTGCTTTTATCAGCAATACTTATTTTATAAAGAATTGATATAAAGGGATGAACTATAATCTTTTAGAAATATCTTCAGCAATAAATGCTAAAACTGAATTGAATATTGAGGCAGTAATTTCTAATGTATTTATTGATAGCCGAAATATTCTTGGTTCAAAAAACAACCTTTTTTTTGCAATAAGCGGAAAAAATAACAACGGTCATGATTATATTCCCGAATTAATTGAACGTGGAGTTAAAAATTTTGTTATTGAAGATAGTTATGAATTAACTTTTGCTGAGGAATGCAACTACCTTGTTGTTGAAAATTCCTTAAAAGCTTTCCAGCAATTTGCTGCCTGGCACCGTTCCAATTTTAATATTCCTGTGGTGGGAATAACTGGTAGCAACGGTAAAACCATTGTAAAAGAGTGGTTGTTTTATTTGCTTGATGGTGAGAAAAACATAATACGCAGTCCGAAAAGTTACAATTCGCAGGTAGGGGTTCCTTTATCAGTAAATTTGTTAGAAAAAGCGCACGAATTGGCCATTTTTGAGGCAGGAATTTCAATGCCTGGTGAAATGACACATTTGAAGGAAATTATTCAACCCGATATTGGGATATTAACCAACATTGGCGATGCCCACCAGGAAAACTTTGAAAGTTACGAGCAAAAAACTGATGAAAAACTTAAATTATTCTCTAAATGTAAGAAGATAATTTATTCTTCTGATTATGAGGTGGTTGATGAGCGGGTGAGGCGACTTTTAGTGAATAAAAAAACAGAATTGTTTACCTGGTCAAAAAAGAAAAAAGCTGATCTTTCAATTACCCAAATAACTCAAGAAAATAAAGCAACCAAAATTGAAGGGATTTGTAATGAGCAGGAAGTAAATATTAAAATTCCTTTTGTCGATAATGCCTCTATTGAAAATGCAATACATTGTTGGTCTTTTTTATTGGCCAACCAACTTTTTACACCTGCCATTAGCCAAAAATTTGAAAGCCTTCCAGCAATTGGTATGCGCCTGGAGCTGATGAAAGGTGTTAATGGATGCAGTATTATTAATGATACCTACAATTCGGATTTGAACTCAATAAAAATTGCACTCGATTTTTTAAAACGTCAAAAACAGCACAAAAACAGGTGTCTGGTTATTTCGGATATTTTGCAAAGTGGTGAAAGTAACAAGGTGTTGTATAAAAAGTTAGGTAATCTGGTTGCAACCAGTAACATTGAAAGAGTTATTGGCATTGGCTCCAAAATAAGCACTTATTTTGCAGAATATATGCCCATGGCTAAGTTTTTCAAAAACACTACAGAGTTTATAGAAAGTAAACTTATTCATGAGTTCGAAAATGAGGCAGTTTTGATAAAAGGGGCGCGTGAATTTGAATTTGAAAAAATCAGTGAAGTACTGCAACAGAAAACGCATCGAACAGTGCTGGAAATCAGTTTAGAGGCTTTAGAGAACAACCTGAACTATTTCCGTTCTTTATTGAAGCCTGAAACAAAAATACTTATCATGGTGAAAGCCTTTTCATATGGCAGTGGCAGCTACGAAATTGCTCATTTCCTGGAACATCAGCGGGTGGATTACCTGGGTGTGGCTTTTACTGATGAAGGAGTAGCACTGCGGAAGGCAGGTGTCAACCTTCCAATTATTGTAATGAACCCCGAAGAAGGCAGTTTTAAAAGCATTATCAATTACCACCTTGAACCAGAAATACATAGTTTCCGTTCGTTGCAGAAATTTCACGAGGTGTTGGAACAAACCGAGAGAAGTCCGTATCCTGTTCATATTAAAATAGATACGGGAATGAAGCGTTTGGGGTTTACAGTAGATGAGGTGGATGAGTTAATCCAATCATTAAAGCAACACAGGTTTCTGGAACCGCGTTCTGTTTTTTCGCACCTGGTGGCTAGTTCGGCTGAAAAACATAAGGAGTTTTCTTTAGCACAAATTGAAAAGTTTAAATTTGCAGCAGACAAATTGCAGGCCCATTGCAAACATAAATTGTTGAGGCACCTGCTCAATTCTGGTGGTATTGAAACCTACCCCATTGCTCAGTTTGATATGGTTCGCTTAGGAATTGGCTTGTATGGAATCACCTCCAAAAAGAATGTCAAACTTCAAAATATAAGTACCCTTAAAAGTCATATTTCGCAAATCCGAAAAGTGAAATCTGATGAAACTGTTGGTTATAACAGGTCCGGGAAATTGGGAAGGGATGGCAGAGTAGCCATTTTGCCAATTGGTTATGCTGATGGATTAAACAGAAAGTTAAGCAATGGAGTTGGTTTTGTAATCATTAACACCCAAAAAGCCCCGTTTGTTGGTAATATTTGCATGGATATGTGCATGGTGGATGTGACTGATATTGAGGTTGCTGAGGGTGCTGAGGTGATTGTTTTTGGCGAAGAAATCCCGATTACAGAAATTGCTAATAAACTTGGTACCATTCCTTACGATGTGCTAACAAGTATTTCGCAGAGGGTGAAGAGGGTGTATGTGCACTAATGATTGAATTTAGATCAAATGGATAAAAAAAAGAAATTACAAAAGTGGTGAAATTCAGGAAGATCGAACTATTCGAAAATTTCGAATAGTTCAAATTGAGGGCTCAAGGG
Organism: Bacteroidales bacterium; assembly: GCA_050291445.1. Classification (GTDB taxonomy): domain Bacteria; phylum Bacteroidota; class Bacteroidia; order Bacteroidales; family NBLH01; genus NBLH01. The sequence continues at coordinate 27,310 of JBNKJW010000179.1, forward strand.
AAGTTCAAAGAAATGTGGATTTTTATAACCTGGATGCAATAATTTCGGTTGGTTACAGGGTGAATTTAGTTAGGGCAACGCAATTCGGACAATGGGCAACTCAAATACTGAGGGAGTATGCTATAAAAGGTTACGTGCTTGATCACAAGCGAATGGAAAATGGAGCTTTCCTGGATGAAGATTATTTTGAACACTTACTTGAGGAAATTAGGGAGATCAGGTTAATACTTGTGCCTATTTTATCAAAAAAAGCAGCTAAGTTATAATCAAGGTGAAGAAGATACTGCGGAATACTTTACCTTGCTTTTTCTTTTACAATAACTGAAGCCAATATATTTGCGATACTATATAAATTAATGAAAGTTGGATGGATAGCGAAATGATTCTCTCAAAATTCATTTATAACCAACAGTGCCACTTATTAGATGTAAATTGAGTAGGGTGTACCATCGCCAAATTTTAATTATACAATTGCGTCTGGCAGCGTAATTTTTATTGTGGTACCAGTTTGAACTCCTTTTATATCCTCTGCCGAAACCGTTTCAATGTCTATTTTCCCGTTCATTGAAGTAACCAGACCTTTAACAAGCGAAAGTCCTAACCCAACACCAGGCTGTAATTTGTTTTGTTCATCAATTTTTCTAAAAGACTCAAAAACAAAAGATAGTTTTTCTTTTCTAATTCCAACACCGGTGTCAATTACGTAAATTTCAACATCTTTAGTTTGCTCAATTTGCCTGAACCCAAATTCGATATAGCCTGTTTCTGTATATTTTATTGAGTTATCTACCAGCTGATAAACTATCTTCCAAAAACGGTTGTAATCCAAATAAAGGCGAATATCCTTTGAGGCAGGTGGGTTATATCTCAAATCAATAAAGGATTTTTTTTCTCGTTTTAGCTTTAGTTGTAATTTCTCTAATAAAGTTGAAAACATTTTGTCCGGAGCAAATTTTACTTTTTTAAGTACAAGTGTGTTATTTTGAATTTTTGATAAGTCAACAATGTTTTCAATTAAATCCAATAAATTATCCGTATGGTTATTAATTATTTCAACGTAATAGTCGTGTGATTCATCATCGATTTCAATATCCATTAAAAGATTTGAAAAACCAGAGATGGCATTCATTGGAGTTCTTATTTCATGAGAAAAATCTTTGAGGAACGCCGTTTTTAATTGATCTGCGTCTTCAGCTTCAATTGTTGCGCTTTTTAGTTCAGAAGTACGCTCATCAATTAGTTGTTCCAGATTTTCTTTATGCAACTTTAAGTCTTCATTTTGACTGGTGATTATTTTATTTTTGGCTTCCAGAAGATCATGATATTCTGTTATTTTTTTATTTTGTACAGCAATTTCGTTATGTTTTTGCCTTATAATTTTGTTTTGCTTTTTAAGTTCTTTGTTTTTTGCAAAAAGAAGTTCGGTTTGTTCCTGAAAAAGATCTTCAAGGTTTTCCTTTTGCGAACTTTTTAACATTTCTTTCTCACGCGAAAGAATTTTTTCATTAGCAATAGATTTGAGCTTTTTTTCTTTGTAAAAATTTATTTTGTTTCCAATTGCAATCGAAAGCAAAACTATTTCAAACGCTGAGCCTATTTGTATGGTGTTAGATGTAAATTCATTGGTAGGGATAAAGTTTAATGATTGCATAATTTGTATCACAATACCTACTAAATATAAAACCCAGGCATATAAAAATGTTCGGGCATGTTTATACCCTTTTCCAGCAAGTTTTACTGCTCCAGAAATAATAAAGAAAACACCAACTATTCCAACATAATTAAGTAGTTTGCCAGCCAGGTACGTGGATACAAATAAATCAATGAAACTATTAATTACCAAACCGATTATTATAGCCCATAGGGCTTTGTGCAAAATTGGGAGTTTCTTTTTTGCTTCCAGGAAATTTTTCACAAAAAACAGCGAAAGAATGTATCCAGCGTTCTGAACTGTAATATATTGTGCATTGATTGCCGGGTAATCTTTCCAGATAAATTTAATCCCATACCCACTCATGTATAAAAAGAACAAGATAAGATTAATCAAATGGAGCAGGTAAAATAAATAAACATTCTCTCTGTTGGTATAAAACAAAAACAGGTTGTAAATAAAAATCATTATTACCAAACCTGCATAAATTCCCTGAATGGTGTCTACTGTTTGTGTTTTTTTTATCAGGGCGTCAAATGTTCCAATCCTGGCTTTAATAAACAGCCTGGTTTTTGATCGTGTTTTAAGCAAAAAGTAATGTGCACCACTATCTAATTTAAAAACGTAATTGTTTGATTTTAAGGTATTGCTTTGGTTTGCATAAAAACTTCCAAGCCTTAAGCTATCTATTTTATTATCAGATATTTGATATAAAGTTATTTCATTCAGAATTGGCGGGGATATTTCGAGGTAACAAGCTTTGGTAGTTGAGTTTTTTAGTTCAAACTTGCACCAAATAGTTGATTTTGTGAATGAGTAGGAGGGGATTTGGTTTTTTGTCTTTACAAAAGGAGTTTTGTTTTCAATAATTTGCTTAACAGTATATTTCGATTCAATATCTTCAAACACTTGCAATTCCGATGATATTGAAAGTACTTCTGATTCATCATTGTACTCAATAATATCCTGCCCTTGTATAGTAACCCAGCTAACAAGGAGTAACAATGGAAAAAATAACAAAAATCGATTGATGGTGTTCGAATACATATAAGCTAAAGCTTTCCCACTTTAAATGATTGCTTAAGTACAACACGTAAATATATAATTTTTAACTTAAAACTACCGTCTTTTTTCCATTGTAGTGCGATTTGTTTATATAATGAGGATAAATAATTTAATTAAATTTCATTATTCAAATGATGAATGCTAATTTTGGCCAACATTTTAAATTTAATACATTGTAAAATGAAGGTTCTTGTAATTGGATCAGGTGGAAGAGAACATGCACTGGCATGGAAAATCAAACAAAGCACAAAAGTTGATAAACTATTTGCAGCACCCGGAAATGCTGGTACAGCGCAACTAGGCGAGAATTTGGCTATTGGAGTGAATGATTTTGAGTCAATTAAAAAAGCAGTTCTTGAAAAAGGGATTGGAATGGTTGTAGTTGGTCCCGAAGATCCTTTGGTGAACGGAATAATTGATTTCTTTAAGAATGATAAGGAACTTGCAAATGTGAAAATAATTGGCCCGGATAAAAATGCTGCGCAATTGGAAGGAAGCAAGGAATTTGCAAAAGATTTCATGAAAAAGTATGACATCCCCACTGCAAAATATCAAAGTTTTACTTCAGAAACAATTCAGGAGGCTTTTGACTTTTTAACCGAACTTGATGCTCCGTATGTTTTAAAGGCTGATGGGCTGGCTGCTGGGAAAGGTGTTTTAATTCTGGATGACATTGAAGAGGCCAAAAATGAATTGAAGCAAATGCTCGAGGGGAAATTTGGCGAGGCAAGCAAAAAAGTTGTAATAGAAGAGTTTTTAAGTGGTATTGAAGTATCGGTATTTGTGCTTACCGATGGCGAAAGCTATAAAATCCTTCCTGAAGCAAAAGATTACAAACGAATTGGCGAAGGAGATACTGGCTTAAACACTGGAGGAATGGGTGCTGTTACTCCTGTTGAATTTGCCGATGAAGTTTTCATGTCAAAAGTTGAGGAAAGAATTATAAAACCAACCATTGAAGGCATAAAAAAGGAGAAAATGGATTATAAGGGCTTTATTTTCCTGGGCCTTATTAATATTAATAACGAACCGTTTGTAATTGAATACAATGTAAGAATGGGAGACCCTGAAACAGAGGTGGTTATACCTAGGGTGAAAAGTGATTTGTTTGAACTTTTGGAACTATTGCCTGATAAAAAACTAAGTCAAGGTAAGATTGAGCTAGATGAGAGAACTTCCACCACAGTTATGCTTGTTTCAAAGGGGTATCCTGGAAGTTACGAGAAAGGAAAAGAGATAGTAATTGGCAATGCCGACCAGGACGTGGTTGTTTTTCATGCAGGCACTAAACCCGAAAATGGGAAAGTACTTTCAAATGGTGGTCGGGTAATTGCAGTTACTGCATATGGTAATTCTATGAAAGATGCATTGGCAAAATCCTACGCAATGATTGAAAAAATTGACTTTGAAGGCAAAACCTTTCGAACCGATATTGGTTTCGATTTATAAAAAGCTGCCCATTGATTTTATTCCGAAATATAAAGAACTATCAACCGACTAATTTTCTGGTGTTTATTATTGTAGGCCTGGTTTTCTGGTTGAAAACATTTATCAGTAAAGAAACTCCTGGAATTTACTATGATGCAGAATCAATGCCAATTTACAGTTGGATATACAGCCTTTTGGGTGATTTGGTTTTGTTAAGTAAAATTATTGCATTTTTGCTGGTGTTGTTACAGGCGCTAATTATCAATGGTGTTGTCAATCAATACAATTTACTGGGTTTTAGGAGCTATTTGCCTGGATTTTTTTACATTGCAATAGTTTCTAATTTCCCTGAATATCAAATGCTCAGTCCGTTTCTCTTTGCCAACTTGTTATTTTTGGCAGCATGGGAAAGGATCGTTTCAATTACTGAAAAATCAAATACTTATAAAGCATTTTTTAACGCATCTTTTTATCTTGGGTTGGTTACACTTTTTTATCCAAACTACGTTTATTTAATCATTTTGTTAATTTTCGGAACGGCACTTAACAGAAATAGTCGCCCACGAGAATTTGTTATGACATTTTTTGGTTTTGTCACAGTTTGGTACTTATATTTCATAATTAATTTCATTTTTTTCAATAAATTCCAAATACAGGGTATTCAACTAGGATTTGAACTGAATACTTCCTTATTAAATTTAAGATCCTTTCAGCTTATTTTTCTGGCATATATTGGTTTATTGCTTTTAGTGGCTAATTTGCAGGTAGGTACTTTTGTTTCAAACTTAAAAATTCAAATAAGGCGAAACCTTAAAATACTTTTTATATGGTTTGTTTTGGTAATTTTACTTTTTCTATTTACAAAGTCATCATTTGAGCTTATGTATGCAGTTGCCATTCCAGTTGCCTCTCTTTTTGCCATATACATGTCGAATATAAAAAGTAAATGGTTGCCCGAAGTTATCTGGCTATTAATTATTGGAATGACAATAATTAACCAATATTTCCCTAACCTAATATAATTTGCTGATAATAAGTGTTGTAGGGGCTTGTTCAAGAGTCATTAAATTATTGGTCATTGAGCACTACAACAAGCTTAGTATAGAATTCATATGTAACCAAATAACTTTAAACCTCTAGCCTTTGCTCTATTTTTCAACTATTTCTTTTATGTTATTCAACCCCTGTTCAAAGCTTTCGCCAAGCATTCCTTCCATCATTAGCCCCATGAATCTTCCAATAGGGTAACCTAATTCGCCTTCCATGGCCCAGGTTACTTTGGTTTTTCCATCGGTCTCCTCAAAAGTCCAAAAGCCTATTCCCTCATCTTGCCTGGGGGCTGTAAACACCAGCTTGGTTTCAATGCTTTTATATTCTTCAGCTTTTTCAATAGTCAGTGAGCCAGTTCCAATCTCCTCGCCTTCCCACGACCAGTTTGCCCCAACTCCACTACTGTTCTCCGAAACAGTGATTTTTGCTTCCGGATCCATTTTTGACCATGGATTCCATTTTGCATAGTTGTTAAAATCAGCTACCTGGTTGTAAACATCTTCTACCGGAGCATTTATTGTTGCACTTCGTTCAACCCTGTAATTAGAGGGTAAAAATATTGCCAACACCAATAGCAAAGCTATTAATGCACCTATAAAAATTAAAATTTTCTTTAGCATATGCTTAGATTTTTTGGTTAGTAGATTAAAAATAATGAATCTGAAAATGTTTTCAAAATGGCTATTTGTTTAGTAAAGGTTTAAATCTGGGTAAGGACATAGATAAATTTTAAGATTTAGGATAACAGACTAACTGCAAATAAAGACTGATTAAAGTTATATAGAAATCAATAGGTTAGGGGGAATATGCCTTTCTGTTAAATGAAAAAGATTTTATTTTTGTTGTTCATTTAAAATAGAAATATGAATCCACTTATTCCTTTTACTAGATTAGTAGATGCTATAAAAAAATACTCCAAAGCATTTTGGATAGCAAATTTTGTAGAACTTTTGGAGAGAGGTGCCTATTATGGTGTTTTTATAGCCATTACACTTTATTTATCAAGAATTTTAGCTTTCTCAGATTTTGCAGCGGCAGTAATAGCAGGTACCTTTTCAGCAGGGCTTTATCTATTGCCAACATTTACAGGTGCTTATGCAGATAAAATTGGATTTAAAAAGGCCTTAATCATTGCATTTACGCTTTTAACCATTGGTTATGCAGGTATGGCTATCTTCCCGGGGTTAATAGAGCTTAGAGGCTTGGCTGAATACAGGCGCGAAGTCACCTTTACAGGGCTCGAAGGGGATGGTGTTCGTTATGCAATTATTCCAATTATGATTATCGTTATGATTGGAGGCTCATTCATTAAATCGGTTATCACTGGTACTGTTGCAAAAGAAACCACAACTGCTAACCGGGCACGTGGTTTTTCTATTTTTTATATGATGGTTAATATTGGAGCATTTTCAGGAAAAACCATTGTAAAACCACTCCGTGAATCAATGGGTAACCTTGGTTTAATAAACCTTAACTACTTTTCGGCAGGTATGACTTTGCTGGCCTTAATAATGATTGTTTTCATTTTTAAAAGTGGCCAGCGCGAAGGTGAAGGAAAATCGTTAAAAGAAATTTGGCATGCATTTATTAAAGTGTTGACAAATGGCCGTTTGGTTGTGCTTATTATCATTATTACAGGTTTTTGGATGGTGCAACACCAATTGTATGCCACTATGCCTAAATATGTTTTAAGATTAGCCGGAGAGGATGCCTCTCCATCTTGGTATGCCAATGTAAATCCTCTGGTAGTTGTATTAACAGTGGGGTTTGTTACCCAGTTAATGCGGAAAAAGACAGCACTCCTTTCAATGACGGTGGGTATGTTTATCATGCCTGTTTCTGCACTGCTTATGGCAGCTGGTAATATGATAAAAGGTGGAATGATTGATTTGGGTTTTATGGAAATACATCCGGTGGCGTTTATGATGATCATTGGTATCATGTTTCAGGCGCTGGCAGAATCATTCATTTCTCCTCGTTTTCTTGAGTATTTCTCTTTGCAGGCGCCCAAGGGTGAAGAGGGTTTGTATTTGGGATTCAGTCACTTACATTCGTTTTTGTCCTCCATTTTTGGCTTTGGTTTATCAGGATACTTATTAGAAAAATATTGCCCCGATCCCCGGCTTTTCGACACACATGAGACCTGGGAAGCTGCAGCAGCAAATGCACACTATATCTGGTACTATTTTGTTGGCATTGCGCTTATTTCAGCAATTTCATTAATAATTTATGGGAAAGTGGTCCATTATATTGATCGAAAAAAAACAGCTATTTAGGGCTCACTGAAAAACGCC
>JBNKJW010000180.1:0-4816 GCA_050291445.1 Bacteroidales bacterium
TAAAAAGAAAAGCCATAATCATACCATCTCTGCACTGAAAATTTCTTAAAATAACCCGTTATTATTTCAAAATTTTCAGTGCAGATCTAGCATAATTATGACTTTCTGTGCCCATTATTTTACATCGAACTCAGGTTAATACTTAGCATTTTATAATCAGACCCGTTTAGCGGTTTTTATACCTTTAAAATAGCATTTGTAATACTTAACCGAACAACATTGACCTCAAAATAATTATTTTTCAATTAAGTATTTTCCTATTAATTCCAATAACAACTCTTGTTTTATTGGTTTGCTAATATAATCAATGCACCCTGCATCAAACGCTTTTTGTTTTTCTTCATTGGCAGCAAAGGCAGTTTGGGCAATAATAGGAAGCTGTGGTTTTAATTGTTTAATTTTCTGAGTTGCCTCATATCCATTTAAATCGGGCAAACGTATATCCATTAGAACCAAATCAATAGCCTGACTTTCAGCTATTTGAACAGCCTCTTTCCCCAATTCGGTATGAATAATATGAATACCCGTATTTGATAAAATTTCTCTAAGATATACTGCATTGTAAAAATCATCCTCAACAATAAGGATGGTTTTCTCAACAAACATATTACTTTGATTATCAGCACCTTCCTCTTGCTTCTGTGGCACAGAACTGGATTCGATGTACTTTATTGAAAAGTAAAATGTAGTCCCTCCAATTTCACCGGTATTCAAGTTCTGCTGCTTTGATTCTACCCAAATTTTTCCACCCAACAGTTCAGCTAATCCTTTTGCAATTGATAAGCCTAAACCAGTACCTTTGTACATTTTTGTTTGGGGTTGTATCAACTGTGTAAACCTTTCAAAAACTTTATCCAGCATATCTGGCGGAATACCAATACCAGTATCTGAAACATGAAATATTAATTGATTATTGCTATTATCAAATTCATAGCCACATTCTATCGCTCCATGTTCAGTAAACTTAAAGGCATTTCCAATTAAGTTAATAAGTATTTGTTTTAATTTAACCTCATCCGTTTTAACTATAAAGTTGGGTGTACTTTTGGGGAACTTAAAGTTAAGATTAATTAGAGCTTTTCCAATACGCTTTTGGTGTGCTTTAAAAAATAAACTAAGTTCGCCAAACAGTTCGTTAATATTACATTCTTCAATGTTTAATGATATTTGGCCAGATTCAATCTTAGAAATATCGAGTAGGTCGTTTATTATTTCCAGCAAATCGGCACATCGTTGATTTATTATTTCAGAATATTGTTTAAGTTTAGGCTTATTATCATAGTTTTTAACCAACAAACCCGAAAAACCCATAATAGCATTCATTGGTGTTCGTATTTCATGACTCATGTTCTGAAGAAATGCAGTTTTTATACGATCACTTTCTTCTGCTTTTTCTTTTGCTAAAATTAGTTCTATTTCAGCAAGTTTCCTTTCAGTAATATTGGAGCCAAAACAGGAACCTCCGATAACTTTACCTTTTCTAACAATTGGATTAAAATTTACCTGAATGTATATTTTTCCAAAATCACTATCCACTTCGTCTTCTACAGAAAATTGCTCATTTGCAAGTACTCTGTCATACCTGGGTTTCCAAAAAGGCCTTAAAGATTCTGGAAGTGATTCAATTAAGCTTACTCCAGGCTCTAAAAATACTCCAAAGGTTTGTAAAAACTCTTGTTGAAATATATGGTTTATATATAATATTTGATACTTCCTATTAAAAGCCCAAATACTGTCATTTGTACCCTCAAGAATTGCTGTAATATTTGCACTATTTGCCTCAGCAACTTCCTTTGATTCAAGTAGTTCAACATTAGCCCGCTTACGTTCAGTGATATCCTCATAGGTTCCTAGTACCCCAATTATATCACCATGACTGTTGTGAATAGGTACTTTGTTGGTGTCGTACCATGCATACTTTCCATCGGCCTGTAATTGTTTTCGAATAACATGAAATAGTGGTTTACCGCTAATAATCACTTTTTTGTCAACCTCAACAAAAGCATCTGCTTGTTCCTTTTCCCATGCCAAATCATAATCTGTTTTACCAACTATTTCACTTGCAGATTTTAATCCTGCAACACGGGCAAAATTTTCATTGCATCCCAGGTATACAGAATTACAATCTTTCCAAAAAATGAACTGAGGAATACTATCCATAACCAGTTCCAACATCTTTTTTGATCGACTTAGCTCCTCTTCTGCATTCTTACGCTCTGTAATATTACGGAAAATTCCAATCAAACATTTTTTGCCCTTGTGCATCGTTTTTGATGCTAATATTTCTACAGGCACTTCTGTCCCGTCAGGACGAACAACTTTATTTTCAATCAAATCTGAAAAGAGCGAATCATATGTTGCTTGCTGTTGGTTTCTAAAAGTAGCTATAGAAAACTTTTTTGACTTTTTTGGGTGCAGTTCACTTTGATGGAGTCCTATAATTTTATTTTTTGGTAATTGCATTAGTCGCTCAGCTGCACAATTTACATCTACAATTATTCCTGTTTTTTCGTCTGCAATAAAAATAGCATCAGCTGCACTTTCAAATATATTTTTAAACTGCATTTCACTTACTTCAGCCCGTTCTTTGGCTTTAGTTAGTTCAAATTCGAGGTTTTTCCTTTCAGAAATATCAATTTCAATTCCATCCCAGCAAACCAGGCCATTAATGATTCTTGGTTTCGAAACATAATAAGACCATCGAATACTGCCATCAGGATTTATTACGCGTGATTCAATTTTAAAAATTGACATGTCTTTCAATGCCTCCTTTTCTTTCTCAATTAAATCACCGATATCTTCAGGATGCAGTTTCCCATAAATTAAATCAGAATTTTTCTTTGCTTCTTCAGCAGTACACCCGTATAGCTTTTCAACAGCATCACTTACGTAATTAAATTGCCTTTGGTTTTCATCTAGCATAGCTACCTGATAAAGCATTCCATTTACAAAATTGTTAGCTATTATTTGTAGCTGCTTTTTACTTTCTTCTGATTTTTGTTTTTCAAATTCAAGCTCTTCATTAATTTTTTTGTATTCCAGGTTTTGTTTTTTTATCTCTTTGTTTTTTTCTTTTAACAAAAGTTCAGACTGTTTTCTGCTGGTTATATCTTCAAAAACTGCAACCATGCTGCCAGGTACTGTTTGAAAAGCTTTTATTTCAAAAGCCCCTACAATTTGAGCATCATTGTAGGTAAATTGTTCAGTAGTCCATACAATGCCTTGCTCTGCTGCAGCCCTATATCGTTCTGGTACTTCTGTATGAAGCAATGGAGGAAATGCCTCACCTATCGATTTTCCAATAAACTTTGAATTGTCAACTTTCAAAATTTTATCTGCCTGAGGATTAGCACGTTCAAAAATTAATTCGTTGTTGCTGTTTAATTTATAAAAGTGCATTCCCCTGGGCGAATTATCAATCAATTTCCGATAAACATCTTTGGTTTGATTAAGTTGAGCAATATCTTTATCATAACTTGTCTTTAAGTGATTGTATTTTTTCTGTAATTCATGTAATTCAGCAATAAGCTGCTCTTTTGTTATAGCATCCGAATTCATAATCTACTGTTACGATTTTCATTAAATTTACAAAAAAGACTTTGAAAAAAGAAGTAATGATAAAAATCCAGACTTTAAATTGAATACAAAACTAGTGTCAAGTCAAATAATCAATTATCCGCTTAGCGGGTTCTTGATTTGTGTGATTAGCTTATTTCTAATGCTTAGGATTTTATAACCAGACCGGTTTAGCAGTTCTTATACCGTCAAAACAGTGTCGCCATGACACTAGTTTATGCACAAAAGCAACTTGCCATAGGATATCCCAAGAGGTTTAATGCTTTTCTATACACTTATTAGCCGTAATTTTGACTGGCGTAAGCGCTTTTTAAAAACAATAAAAAAGAGGTAGGCCAATACTATTCCGGAGGTGTTAGCTAAAAAATCGTTAAAATTATAGGTGCGCCCGGGAACAAAAAGTTGAACAAATTCGGTAAAATAAGCAAATAGCTCACAACCCAACCAACTGAGACCAACCACTAAAATTCTTTCATCTACCAAGGAGTTTATTTGCCAAAGCAAAAACAAAAAAGCAACTCCAAAATAGGCCCCCAGGTGTAACCAGTAATCTAACCGAAGTTTAAATCCACCAATTCCATATTCTTCAGACATGTTGGATGTAGGAATAATACTGTAAATAAGTAGAAAAATAAGATAACCAAGAAATATAATTGAAAAGTAAGATTTTTTCATCTGTCCATTTTTTTAGTACTTTAATTTATAGGCAAAGCTTATAAGGGCATCGCCACTGTAAAATGTAACCGAGACTATATCAAAACAAACTTTTGGTCGCTGCATTTCGACAAGTGGTATACTGAGCACTTCGACAAGTGGTATACTGAGCCTGTCGAAGTACAGCAACCAAGCTTTTCGAAGTACGCATTGCCCCTCATTTTTACGACCTTTACCTACAGTGAGGGCTTCGCCCTTGATAAAGCCTCATGTTTCATAGCTTTTTTTAATCAAAATTATTCAATTTTAATTATCCCTTCTGTTAAAATGACCAATGAATACAAAATGTTAATGAAGACTAATAAATAATTGATGTAAAAAATCGCGTGGAGCACAAAGTTGGAAGATTACAGTTATTAACCTGAGTTCGACATAAAATATTCAACACAGAAATTCGGAATTATACCAGATATGTGCTAAAAATGCAGAAAGAATAGCGGGCTATTTTGAGGGATTTTTAGTGCAGAGATGGTGTGGTTCCGAATTTTCTATTAGATTTGATTAATTTTTGCATAAATCACACCAA
>JBNKJW010000181.1:0-68263 GCA_050291445.1 Bacteroidales bacterium
TGTTTCATCCGCAGGAGCTTTTCTTACCAGCTTTTTAAATTTATAGCCTTTTGAAGCATCGATAAACATGATAAGGATGCGATTAAAAAACACTTCTCGCGAAATGATATGGCAATGCGCATCGTAACGGATTGCTTGCGGCTCGGAATTGATTTTTGTCATGAGTTGATTTGTTAAGAGTTAAAATTTATAAGTTGACTAAGGTTTTAGCCGTAAATGCAATAAAAGCCAGGTAGAGTAACGGCTGTATTTATCCCCTACCAAAAAAGCTTTTGGATGTTTAGCAATAGAAGCAAGTAATATGCTTGGGTTCTTTTGATTAAAACGGGGGGTAACCCTTTGAAGAATGGGTGGTAAAGATTGGTACATAACAAATATTGGTTTAGTTAGTAATTAGTATTTTAAGATTGCATCAATAAATTCCATTTAAATGCTTAAACGAAAGATATGAATAATCAAAAACATGTTATAAATATAGTGCAGTTTTATAGCAAAGTCAAGTTACATACTGTCACTAACCTGTTAATTAGGATGAATTTGTCTTTTTTTTTGATGAATGATGAAGATCAAGGAATTTTGACTTCGTTTAACAAATAAATCTTAAATCTCAAAAACTTAAAATTGAGAACATGTTGTCTTATAACAACTTATTTACATCTCTCGTTTTGTTATTTGGTTTTTGTCATTTGTAATTTATCTAATTTCAAGAATCATCTTAGACTAACAGGTTTCTGTTTCTGAAGGCTCTTTGGTTAAATAATTTCTCAAAAACTCTTCCGAAATAAATTTGCCTTCGTGGGTGGTAGTTCCCTCAATTTTTTTGTATAATTCAATTAACGAATTACAACCTGATTTATCAAGTATCCTTATGGCAAGGTACTTTTTGTCGAGCTTTTGCAAACCAGTATTTTTTTCAAGCAATTGCCCTTCGGGCGTGATATTATTGGGAATAAATAAAAAAGTACGCACAAGTAACACCCCCTCAATAATATCTACCCTAAAATAGCCCGCCTTTTTACCAGCATAGCGGTATTCAATCAATATATTATTATGGGTATCATAAAATACATTAGGTTCTTTAAACGAGAGGTAAATAAAGTATAAAGAACTTTTTTATATTTAAAGAAGAGGGTTTTATATGCACAACCACTGACCGATCTTGCGGATTGACCCACTGAAAAAGTATGGCTTGCCTGGCAATATCGTAGCAACAATTGACTATATCCTGGGATAGAATTTTGTTATGGAGCGAATTATTAATTAACCGCTAATTATACATAAAAACACAAGCATACTACCAAGTATACGAATTATATAATTAGATTAAACAATGACAATTTGATTGAGCCAAGTTTATTCAATTCCTAAAAGTTCAAGTTCAAAAATTAAAACCATATTAGGACCAATTTCACTTCCCTTAGGATTTCTTTGGCCATAAGCTAATTGAGAAGGGACAAAAACTTTCCATTTTGAACCAACCGGCATAAGTTGCAAAACTTCCTGCCAACCTTTTATTACCTTGTTAACAGGAAAGCTTGCTGCTTCGCCCCTGTCATAAGAACTGTCGAAAACTGTTCCATCTAGTAGTGTGCCCTTATAATTTACTTTTACTTTATCCGTTTCTTTAGGTTTATTTCCTGTACCTGCTAATATTATTAAATATTGCAAACCTGACTCTGTAGTAATAACACCTTTTTTAGTTTTGTTATTTGCTAAAAACTCTTCGCCTTCTTTTAAGTTTATATCTACTTGTTTTTTGTATGTTTTTTCCCAATAGGCCTGAATTATTTTTTTTTGTTCTATTAAACTAAAAAGAACACTATCTTTAGCTAATGCCTTAATAAATGCATCATTAAAAGCCGCTATGTTAATTGCACTAACTCCCCCTTTACGAATGTTGTCACCAATATTGGCACCAAGGGCATAGCTAAGTGTATCTAATTCATTTTCTAATTTTACTTGCCCAATACAAAAATTTGTGATCAAAAAGCATATAATCAATGAATTAATTCTTCTCATTTTGAATGTTCTTTTAATATTTATAAAAATTTTCGAAACAAAAGTAATAGATTTGTCAACAACAAAACCATTAGATTGAAAATTGAGAGATTTTTATTAACCTGAGTTCGACATAAAATATTCACACTCAGGTTAATATACAAATAGGTAAATATACTATATGTTGCTCCCATAAAATCACTGTCAGGTACAAGTACGCTAACAGGTTTTTGGCAAAAAAGTACTGAAAGAAAAAAATAGAAATGTCCACTAACAAGCTAAAACATCTTGCTGACTATCAACAAGATTTAAGGCTCAAAGAATTGCGATTATACAAGTTGTTACAATGAAGAAAGATAAAAATAAATACAGACCTGTTTTTTGGATTGTTAATTTCCTTACAATTCTTTGCTCTGGGTTCTTTACAATCATCCTGTTACATCAGTGGTTTAAGATAAAAATTCTTGGTTATACCTATTTCTATAATTTTGGAAATGAAGGAACAAGACCCTATTATTACAAATCTGCTGACTTGTACTCGGCAGTAACATTCCTTTGGGCGATTATGTTCCTTGCAGTGTTGGCTTTTGGAGCCTGGTCTATTATAAAACGTCAAAGAAAAAAATCGCTTCAGGCATTTGGACTAACGCTGCTTTTAATTATAGCCATGATGCTTCATTCTAAAATTGGGACTTAACTGCGAAGCGAAAAAAATCAATTTGCGACCATCAAAGATGGGGTGACAAATTGGTTTACAATTTTCTTTTCGCTAAGAATGTTGCAATGTAAATAAAATTCAAATTTACGAAGGTCATATCTATGCAAAAGCCTGGAGGTTAAATTAAAAACCACCCATCGGAAATTCCAAAGGGTGGCTCAATTCTATTTAACTAAAAATAATCAATCAAGCCCTTTTTTACTGTAGCAGACAAGATGATTATGTGATCACAACTCAAATTCAACAACTACACTCCATTCACTAAAGCCTTGATTATGAACAAGTAACGAAATATTTTTCATTTCTCCAGGTTGCAAACTTCCAGGCCTTGTAGGGCCTAATTCAACTGCATTGGATAAATAAATTTCAATCCTGATATTAGAAATGATTTTGTTAGTGGTGTTTTCGATAAAACCAATAAAAGAGCTGGTTGGAGCATGGTAACTCACTATTACATGAAGCCCGTCAATTTCCTGTTCGTAATTTTCATTAACCTTTAGTTGATCTCCTAATTCCTGAACATTTTCATCCAGATTATTTGGTATTAGCAAATCAGGTTTAACTTCTTTAAACATAGTATCAGTTTTTGTTCTTTAGTTTTTATACACAATAAAGTAGTATTCCCCCTATAGCAACCTTTTATTTTTTATAATTTGTTTTAATACCTGGTAAAATTTGGTGACATAAACTGTTCTTTTATTTATAAACCAACTTTTTCATAATTTGGTTGCTTCTCAGCAAAACTCATTTGCCCTTATTTATTTATATTCCGAATTGAAGAGGGTTTACCCTACTTTAATTCAAACTTTATTGATAATATTTTATATCATTGCATCAAAAAATTAATACTATGTGCATCATCCTTTTCGCCTATAAAACTCATCCAAAATACAAACTCATCCTTGCCTCAAACAGGGACGAGTTTTACAAGCGCCCCACAGAACCATTGGCGCAATGGGTTAATAATGAGGATATTATTGCAGGAAAAGACCAGCAAGATGGCGGAACATGGATGGGTGTAACAAAAAATGGCAGGTTTTCGGCACTAACCAATTATCGCGATTTATCAAGAATTAAAGACAAAGCACCTTCAAGAGGTTTTTTGGTCAGTAATTTTCTTCAGGAAAGGGAAAGACCTGAAAAATACCTAAAAAAAACTCGAAAAAAAGCTCACTTGTACAATGATTTTAACTTGTTGGTTGGCGATAAAGATGACCTGTACTATTTTTCGAATGTTAACAATGAAATAATTGAAATTGAGCCTGGCATTTATGGCCTTAGCAACCATTTATTAAACACACCCTGGCCCAAAGTACAAAAGGGTAAACAAAAGTTAGCAAACCTTATCAAAAAAGATGAAATTGATACAAATGCAATCCTGGAATTGTTAAGCGATACTTCTACCCCACCCGACTGCGAATTGCCCGATACCGGAGTTGACCTGGAATGGGAAAGGGCACTCTCCCCTATTTTCATAAAAACACCAAATTATGGAACAAGGGCTTCTTCTATTCTTTTAATTAGCCACAAAAATGAAATAACTTTTACTGAAAAATCCTTTATTCAAAAAAGGACTAATGAATTTGATAGTTCGATGATGACTTTTGCTTTCAACAGTCTTATCAGGATAAGTACATGATTATCAATCCAATAACCGTCATCCACCTCCATTAATTTTCACTTTTAACCAAAGCTGCTCCCATCTTTCCAACTTTTCGTCAGGTGCTAAAAGTTTTGGTGAGACAGTTGTTGAAGGAAGCATTTTTTCAGCTTCAATTAATAAATTAGCATTAACAGCACCTTTTAAAATATTATTTTCAAATTGATAAACAACTGCTATAATATTGCCACAAACATCACAACATAAAAATTGGGCTTGTTCAGAGCCTTGTTTAATTATGGTAAAATCACCCTGATAACTAACATTTAGTTGCCCTTTGGGATCTGATAAATAAGCCAGCTGATGTTGTACACAAAAATTACAATCACAAGCTCTTGGGCTATAGCTTTCCAATTTTTCAGGCAATTTCAACGAAAAAACAGCTTTTTTGCAGCTACATTTTCCCTGATAGTTGATCATTTGCATTGTATGTAAAGTCAATTAAATTGAGGAACCTACAAAAACCATATTGGCAAACTCATCCTTTGAGTTCTTAACAGGAACCATTTTCCAGCTGGCTTTTTGACCAAAAATCTCATCATCAAACGAGACTATCTTAACATCGTTTATTCCTTGCAGAATTTGTCCCTTATTTTCATCCGCGAACTTGCTAATCAAGCTGATTTTTTCTTTTTCATAATCCTGCACAAACCAGTTAGATGCATGTAAATTATGCCATTCAATGTTTCCTTTTGCATCGGTGATATAAACCTGCCTGTCGATGTAATTAAAAATATTGATGATTTTAACCAGCTGATCTTTTGTTGAATTAAGTACTTCATTTTGCATAAGAATTACGCTGCTTACTTTTCTTATTTTTCTGCCATAAAAAACAGTAGTAAACACTAGCAATGCCATCATCACAACAAAGCTTACGGCAAAAATATTTCGCAACAGCTTTTGATGTTCAACCTCGTTATTGGTTAAATAATCAGACTGATCGTTTAACATGGAATCGATGTTGTTAGACAAGGACTGTTTTATTGAGTCATTTTGCTGATAATTAACACTTTGAGACAATGCATTGGTAGTTACTAAAACACTTAAAAAAAACAAAGTTATTAAGACCCGATAATTCATATAGCAATTATTTTTATTGAATAACCGGCAGTTTACACCCAGGCCATGTTTTCATACTGAAAGTCAATTTACGGTTGGTATAAACTACCACAGAATCAATTTATTTTTTCCGAAAGTAAGCTTATTTCAAGAATAAAGCAAAGAAAAGTTTACTTTTCAAGGAAATAGCATTATTCCAGGGAAAATTCTCTAACGCGCTCTAATGAAATATGATCTCCCTCATCTTTTCCATAGTAGGCCTCATAAATAAGTCCATCCCTACCTACCAGAAAATCAGCAGGCATGGTAATCAAACTCCCTTTAAAACTTAACGGAACGTAACCTTTAAAAAGTCCTTTCATTAAAGCAGGAAACCTGGCTATCATTCCTTTAAGCATGCCCAAAACTGATTTTTCAATGCCGTACTTTTTGTAATAAATATTTTTTTCATCAGCCAATATTGCAAACGGAGCTTTGTGCCTTTTTGTATGTTTGGTTAAGTGGTCAAGTGGCGAATCGAAAATTGCCACGATGGTAAAATCTTCGCCAAATTCGCTGAATTTATTCACTAGCTGGTTCACCCGCAGGTTACAGAACGGACAAGTAGCAAAACGAAAAAATGAAATCATATAGGGTTTTCCGTTTAGTGACTCGGTGGTAAAGTTAAAACCTTCAATGGATGGTAAATTAATAGTTAAAGCCTTATTGTTTTTCGTTATCCTCATTTCATTAAGATTTAATTTATACTAAGCCAGTATGGAACATTGCAAATCGGAATTCCATAATGGCTTTGTATATGCCGATCGGCTGGCAGTTTTGGTTTGAGAGCTTGCGAAGCAAACCAAATACTAACAGCAGTTCGGTATAGATTGCGCAAAACTATTTAACCTTAACAAAACAAATTGTCACTTATATTACAATTATTTATATCAACTCACTTCATCTTCTAAAAAGAACTGATTAGGCGGTTGTTTACCAGTACATCGTACTTAAAGGCTGAAAATCAATTTGTTCACCCCATCCGCCAGTTGGCGGAAGCAAATTGATTTTCTTAACACCCTTTAGGGCTGGGGTAATAAGGAAATCAATTTGCTTTTTGTGGTAAACAACCGCACATTCATAAAAAAAACAACGAACTATCACCATAACTTAAAAAGCGATAGTTATTCGCCAGGGCATAATTATAAACATCCTTCCACTTTTGGCCAATTACGGCAGCAATTAGCAGTAACAAGGTGCTTTGCGGCTGATGAAAATTGGTTACTAAACCATTAATAACTTTAAATTTATAACCCGGAACAATAATAATACGTGTTGAAGCAGGTAAAATAGTTATTTGATTAATCTCCATATACCTTTTTATTGCCCCAAATGAGGTTTGTAAATCAATATCACCATTTTTCTCATAAACTTCCCACTGACTTATTAAAAATGGTTCAGGTTCTTTATTAATTAGCTTCACCCCTATCCAATATAGACTTTCTAGGGTTCTTACTGATGTGGTGCCAACAGAAATAACCCTTCCAGTATTTTTTAGAAGCTGATCCAACACCTCCATTTTAATTTCAAAGTGCTCTTCGTGCATTTCATGCCCTTCAATGGTATTGCTTTTGACCGGGCGAAAAGTTCCCGCACTTACATGCAGAGTAACTTCCTGGGTTTTTATTCCTTTTTCGGTAAGGTTTTTAAAAACCTTTTCAGTAAAATGCAGGCCAGCTGTTGGGGCTGCAACCGATCCTTTTTGCTTGGCATAAACGGTCTGGTATCGGTCTTTATCAGCTTTTTCAGCCTTTCTGTTGAGGTAGGGCGGCAAAGGTGTTGAACCAGTGTTCTCAAGAATTTCACCAAAAGTCAAACCCCTTACAACAACCTCACTATCAAAAACTTGCCATTCAAAACTAATAATTACAGCATTACCTGAAGCAGCTAATTTACTGGCCCTTAACTCATACTCAATGCCATTAATTTCAATAGTTTTACGCAAATATCCTTCTTTCCACTTTTTTAAATTTCCCACCAGGCATTTCCATTCGCACTGCCCTGTTGCCTGAAATGCTAAATTATAATCAGCAGGTTGGTAAGGTTCCAGGCAAAATATTTCAATATTGGCACCGGTTTCCTTTTTAAAAGCCATTCGGGCCTGAATCACCTTTGCATTATTAAAAACCAATAAATCCTCCGAGTTTAGTAATTCTGGCAATTTCTTAAACGCAGTTGTTTTAATAGTATCATCTGCAAAATGCAATAAATTTGACTCGTCCCTTTTTTCTTTCGGATATTTTGCAATCCTTTCTTCAGGAAGATTGTAGGTATAATCCTCAATTCTTATGCTTTTAAAATCTTTCATTGTGGCTGCAAAAATAAAAATATTTATTCATCAAGCCACTTTTGATTAACTTTGCATTCTAATAATCAAAATACAACAAAAAATGAAATTCAACATAGGCGACAGAGTACGTTTTTTAAATGATGTAGGCGGTGGGAAAGTAGTAAAATACATTGATAATGAAACAGTTGCAGTTTTAAATCAGGATGATTTTGAAATCCCTGTTTTAATGAGTGAACTAATCCTGGATCAGGCACCTGAATATGTCAGTTCAGGTAATTCAACAGCACAAAACACAGTTTCTCAAAGTGGAGGATCAACATCTGTTCAGCAAGAACCTGAAGATGACTATGTAAAAGAAGACGATACAATAGCTGTTTTTCTTGCATTTGTACCAAAAAATCAGAAAAACAAAGTGGATAGTGCTTTGACCTTGCATTTAATTAATGACAGCAACTACAAAGTATTTGCAAATGTGCTGTTGCAATATGGTGCTTATCATGTAAGCCACCCAAAATCGATACCTGCCAATTTAAAAATTGAACTTAAAACACTGGAGAAAGAAGAAATTAACGATGTTGACTCTATTTCAGTACAGGTAATGTTTTATAAAAACGAACCACATGAGTTAAAACCAATTGTTAATAAAGAAATTAAAATCAACCCATTAAAGTTTTTTAAAGAAACTACTTATACCGAAAATGATTTCTTTGATGAAAAAGCTCATTTAATTACAATTATTGACGAAAATCAAGCTACTGAAGAAAAGTTCCCTGAAATTTCTGCTGAAGAGTTGAAAAAAGCAATACAAACCAAGGAGTTTGATAACAAAACATTAAATAAAAAACCAGCATCAAAATCATCGAAGCCATCAGAAATAAGAGAAATTGATTTACACATACATGAACTACTGGATAAGCATGATGGCATGAGCCCTCAGGAAATACTTGATTATCAGATGGATTGTTTTAGAAAAGAAATGCAAAAAGCAATTGCAGATAAGTTTAAAAAAGTAGTTTTTATTCATGGAAAAGGAAATGGCTCGTTAAAATCAGAACTTCGTCGCGAACTAAAACATAAATACAGAAAGCACCAGTTTCAGGATGCATCGTTCCAGCAATACGGTTTTGGCGCTACAATGGTGTATATAAAATAGCCATTGGTCAAAAACTTATGAAAAAACTAAAAGACTGCAATATTGCTGGTCTTTTTTTTGTTTATTTAGCATCGTAAATAAACGCCAGGTTATTTTTAACTTTCCACACACAGTGTTTTGGTATTAATTTTTTATTTGATTTTTTATCGTAGTGTAACAATCTAAGAATGTACAAGTTAGCTATTGATGTATAGAAGTTGTTTAAATCTGGAATTAATTCTACAAAAACTTTTGGCTTGATCTGCCGTATAACAGGGTAAATTTTAATCTACTTAAATCACTAATTATTAAGAAATTAAATAATGCTTAACTTTCGCAGAAAAAACACCGCTTTTTCCTTTTTAAGGAATATTCTACTTTTTTCATTGATTTTGGTTTCTTCAAGTGTACTAAAGGCACAAAACTGCACCGTAAACGCCGGTATACCGGCAACAATTTGCGACAATGAAACAATGCAGTTACAGGGAAACTCTACAGGGTTATTTACTACAACCGCAAGTTGGTCGCAAGTAGGCGGTCCTTCAGTAAGTATCGCAGATCCTAACAACTTAAACTCCACGGTTACTGGATATGCAAGTGGTCAAGCCTACACTTTCCGCATTTCAGCAACTTGCCAGGATGGCGTAAATGTGTATGATGAAGTCACCATTGATGTGAACCCAGTTACAGAAGCTAATGCAAGTGTAGATCAACAAAGTTGTCCTGGTACAGAAATTATTACATTAAATGGAAATAGTCCAGGAGTGAATGAAACAGGCCAATGGACAATCCAATCTAATGGAGGAAGTGTTGGAGGCTTAACAGCGTCAGATCCCAACTCTACACTTAACCTGCCAGAAACAGATGCAGGAAACAGTATACTTAGATGGTCCATTAATCATTCTAATGGATGCTCTTCTTACGATGAAGTTTTAATAACAAATTATGGCGGAGTATTACCAGTTTCAGCAGGAAATGATCAGACTTTAGGCAATTGTTATACCACAACACAATCCACCAACCTGTCTGGCTCTTATGCAGGAGATGGTTCAGGCGGTCAACAAGGTACCTGGAGCTTGGTATCTGGCCCCAATTACCCGACAATTGCTAATGCAAATAACAGAAATACAGCAGTTTCGAACCTTGTAGAAGGGGTTTATGTATTTCGCTGGGAAGTAACTGGCCCCTGTGCAAGTGGTAGCGACGAGGTAACGATTACAGTTCCAGGTGCAACACAAGGTGTTACCAGTGCCGATGCCCCTAATCAAAGATTTTGCTATGGAGCAACCACAGCAATTCTTGAAGGCGCTATTCCACAATATGCAAATGAGGTAGGTACCTGGGTTCAGACAGGCGGTCCAGCTGCAATCATTACCAGCTCAAATAACGCTACCACCAGTGTAACTGGCCTGGATGGTAGTAGCACTTACGTTTTTTCTTATACAATAACCAACTCAAATACAGGCTGTTCAACTACCCATAATAATATTTATATAAGATACACAACAGCCCCTACTATTGATATAGGAGCAGACCAGGTATTAGACTGTGGAGTCAATTCAGTAACTATTTCTCCATCAGTTACCGGAGGAACAAATACAAGGTATAAAATCATAAGTGGGCCTCTTACCTCTCCAGTATGGATTGGTGATAATAGTGCCAATGTGACTATCAATGGTCTTAATCAGGAAGGAACTTATACTATTCAATTTGAAAGATACAGTGTTGGCTCAGGTTGTTCATCAGCTTTTGATGTAGTAAATGTTTCAGTTGCTGATGCCGCTACGGCATCAAATGCAGGTACTGACCAAAACCTTGCTTGTAATATAGTGGAAACAGATTTGGCTGGTAATGCTCCTTCGGAAGGAATAGGTACATGGTCGCAGGTAAGTGGTCCAAATACAGCTAATATTTATGATGTTTACGATCGTTCCTCACACATTGACAACCTTATTGAAGGTCAGTATGTTTTCAGATGGGTAATTTCAGGCGGCAATAGTTGTTCGGTTGAGCAGGATGAAGTTATTGTAAATGTAGCCACCTCTAATCCAGCAGCGGCCGCAGGAAATGACCGAACAGTGTGTCACTCCACCGAAGTTATTCTGGAAGGAAACACCCCCAAAGAGGGTGCAGTAGGCGAATGGTCGGTTACTCCAAATACAGGTGTTACCTTCTCAAATATAAATGACCCAAGTGCTTCGGTTTTTGGGATGCAGGCAAACACCGCTTACACATTCACCTGGACAATTACCAATCAGTGCCAGGTGGAAAGCGCTGATGTAGTTATTACTACAGGAAATATGGCAGGTCCCAGTCCGGCATTTGCTGGCCCCGACCAATGTGAAGCCACCGGCACCATCACTCTAAGTATGGATGGGAATTCCCCTCTTGTTGGTCAGGGATTATGGACAGTTTTAAGTGGACCAAACAGCCCTACAATTACCGACAACACTTTGCCAACTACTAGTGTCACTGGAATGGTTGATGGTCATTACGAAATTGAATGGTCTATTAATGTTCCTGGATGTGTTTCAACAAGAGATACCATTGTTGCATCCATAGTTTCAGCAGTAACACAATCAAATGCAGGGGCGGACAAAAGTATTTGTGGATCAGCCATTTCTTTATCTGTAAATGAGCCTGCATTGAACGAGACAGGCCATTGGGAACAGGTTCTAGGTAGCTCAGGTTATACAGTTTCTAATATAAATGATTACAATGTCACTTTTACAGATCTTTTGCCAGGAAGATACGAATTTGCCTGGGTAATTGAAAAAGGAGTTTGTCCTTCAAGTTCAGATACACTGGTCCTGACGGTGACCCAGCAACCAGATGTTTCAATTACTGCCTCCGATTACGCCGTTTGTAGTGCAACAACTGCTACTTTGGCCGCAAACAACCCTAATTCGGGGACTGGTGTTTGGTCAGTTGTCGGACAATCAACCAATCAACCAAATATTGCCTCTGTCAGCAGTCCTACAACAACCGTATCAAACTTAGCAACAGGAACTTACAATTTCAGATGGACGATAACTTCAGGTCCTGATTGTGCAGAAGAAATTGACGAAATTACTATACAAGTATCGGCTCCGGCAGTTGCCGATCCAAATCAGACATTATGTAACGTCACCGAAACCTTTTTGGAAGGAACCGAAGGTACAGATGGGGTTTGGTCGATATCAACTTCCAACACTGGAAATCCAATACCTTTAATATCTAACACAAGTGTACATACTGCCAATGTTTCCGGAATGGGATTAGATGAAACCTATTGGTTCACTTACACAGTTCCTGCAATATATGGATGTTCTGAAACACAAGACAGCTTAACAGTGAGTACTTCACCCCATGGAACAGATCCGGATGCAGGGCCAGATCAGGAAATATGTACCAACGGGGGAAACAGCGTGACAATGGAAGCTAATGCACCAGATACAGGAATTGGAAGCTGGAATCAATTAAGCGGTCCAAATTCCGCCAACATTGTAAATGCAGCCTCAAACATAACAGCAATTAACAATTTAATTGCTGGAATTTATGTTTTTGAATGGAACGTGGAATATGGAAATTGTGGCAATTACAGCGATATTGTGAGAATTACAGTCAACGATCCACCAACAACAGCAGATGCCGGCACCGATCAGGTAAATGCCTGCCAGTTTGATGCCCAGCTCTCTGGTAATTTACCTTCGGCAGGAATTGGTGTTTGGACATTGATCAGTGCTCCTACAGCAAGTGCAACAACGGCAATTGTAATTGATAATCCAAATTTACCAAACTCTACCATCTCAAACATCACAGATTTAGGTGATTATGAATTTATGTGGACAACTACAAACGGCTCTGTATGCGCAGCAAGTATGGATAATGTCATTCTCACTTTTACAGCGGATCCTCCAACAGCACCAAATGCTGGATCAGATCAGGATTTATGCGATGCCACAAGTTTTAAAATGGCAGGAAATAATCCGGCAATTGGCACAGGAACCTGGTCGCAAATTTCAGGACCAGGAGGAATCTTGATTACAAACCCTGATAGCTACAATACAACAATAACAAACGTTTCGGCTGGAACATACGAATTTCAATGGGAAATAGTTCACGGAGGTTGTACTTTAACTGATAATGTAACTATCATCAATAACACAACACCATCCGCTGCTGATGCTTCAGGAACCGACCCTGAGATATGTCAGTTTGATTCACCTCAATTGGTAGGAAGTGAACCATCTCCAGGAACCGGAGTTTGGTCGTTTGTATCAGGCCCAACAACACCAATAATTAGCACCCCGGTAAGCACTTTGTCAAATGTAACCGGAACATCAACAGGAACATACACCTTTAGATGGACAGTATCAAATGGTGCCTGTGCCAGCTCAAGCGATGATATTGCAGTAACCATAGTAAACAATCCTGTAACAAACATAACTGTGTCAGGGAATACGGTTTGTGATGGAGCAGATGCAACAGTGACAATTTCTTCTTCTGAAAATTTAATTAACTATGAATTATTCATTGGAGGCAACTCTGTGGCAACAGGAACAGGTGATGGAGGAGACATTGATATTACTGTACCAGCATCAGAAATTAGTGTTGGACTAAATTACGTAGATATTACAGCAACAAATTCAACAGGGTGCGCAGTTAATCTGGATAATCAAGCCACAATTGCTGTGAATGCAACCCCTGTGCAAACAAATCCAGTTTCTAATGACGAAGTTTGCGAAAATTCAATAGCTACTATCACTATTTCAACTTCTGTATCAGGAGTAAGATATGAAGCCTACTCTGGTGTAACCCTTGTTGGAACAGAAAATGGAAACGGAGGAGATCTGGATATTTCAATTCCAACAAACGGAAGTTGGGTTGGTTCAAATACAATTTCTTTAATTGCTACTAATACAACTACATCCTGTGTTTCAAATTTAAGTAACAATTCAACAATAACGGTAAATGCTAATCCTCTGACAGACAGAATAGTATCGGGCAATACAGCTTGTTTAGGGCAAAATGGTACAGTAACTGTTGAGCTTTCAGAAACCGGTATCAACTACGAAGCATTTATTGGTGCAACTTCTGTAGGAACAGGCGCAGGAAATGGCGGAGATTTAAGCATTTCAATAAATGGTGGGGATTTTGTTTTAGGAAATAATACCATTGATCTGGTTGCTACAAATGCAACAAATTCATGCGCATTGCCTTTAACAAATCAGGCCACTGTAGAAGTTGTGAATCCCCCGCTGATTGACAGATCAGTTAATGGAAATACAGTTTGTCAAAATTCCGATGGTACTGTTACCATTTCAGCTTCAGAAACTGGAGTAACCTATGAATTATACATTGGCACAACACCTGTTGGAACCGGAATTGGAACTGGTAACGATTTACCAATCACAGTTGGCAGAAGTAATTTAAGTGTTGGAACAAATACAATTCATATTACAGCAAGTAATACAGGGTGTACTGAGAGCTTAACAAATCAGGCAACCATTAATGTAAATGCAAATCCAATTGCTTCGCTAAGTATTAATGGAAGTGAGTTGTGTGATTTATTAAATGGCACAATAACCATAAACTCATCAGAAACGGGAATTGATTACGAAGCATTTATTAGTGGTACTTCAGTATCAACTGGTACTGGTGATGGGGCTGATTTAGTTTTGACTGTGTTAGCCTCAGATTTAAATATTGGAACAAACAACGTTCAGGTAGTTGCAACTAACTCAATTACCAACTGTTCTGCCAATATGATTACGACACCTATTATTTCTGTTAATTCTAATCCAAATTATACAGTACTCGCCAAAGGAAGCACTGTTTGTGATGAAGCAAATGCGAGCCTTACCATAGAATCATCAGAACCTGGAATTAATTACGAAGCATTTATAGGCGCAACTTCTATTGGAATGGCTACGGGAAACGGCAATGACTTGATAATGAATGTTTTAGCAGATGATTTAATTGTAGGAAATAATATTGTTGATGTAATTGCAAGTACCTCAAACAACAGTTGTATTGGAGTATTGGATAACCAGGCAACCATTTTTGTAAATTCAAATCCATTATCAGACCTTCAAATTGGAGATACCAAAATATGTAACGGAGATACAGCTTACATTACAATAAGTAATTCTGAACAGGATATCAGTTATACACTATTTATTAATGATGATTTAGTTGGCAATGCTGATGGCAATGGCTCCACTTTAAAAATTGCAATACCATATAGTTTATATGAAGTAGGAACCAGCACTGTACTTGTTAGAGCAACTAATACAGTTAGTACTTGTACCATTGACATG
This sequence comes from Bacteroidales bacterium, assembly GCA_050291445.1. GTDB lineage: Bacteria > Bacteroidota > Bacteroidia > Bacteroidales > NBLH01 > NBLH01. The sequence goes on from JBNKJW010000181.1 coordinate 15,199, forward strand.
GAAATTGAACCTGAATTAATAGTTGAACAGTGCCAGATAATTGTTTACAATGGCTTTTCTCCAAACGATGACGGTATTAACGAGACATTTATTATTGAAGGTCTGATTAATTATCCAAATCACAAAGTGACAATTTTTAATAGGTGGGGAAACAAAGTGTACGAAGCCTCACCCTATCTGAATGACTGGGATGGAACAAACATGTTTGGTGTAACAGTAGGAGGAAAAGACCTACCAGTAGGAACCTATTTTTACATAATAGAACCAGGCAATGGAGAAAAAGCTATCAAAGGTTATATTTACTTAAATCGATAATTTATTCAATAAAAAACATAAATAAATGAGGTCGCTAATCTTTATTCTAATTTTAAGTTGTATATCGTTAGTCTCTAGTGCTCAGCAAGATCCAATGTTTACACATTATGCTTTCAACACTCTTGCAATCAACCCGGCCTATGCCGGAACCAGAGACGCATTAACAATTACCGGGTTACATCGCTCGCAATGGGTGGCATTTAAGGGGGCACCAACAACTCAAACCCTGACAGGACACTCTCCTGTTTTCAATGAAAATGTAGGAATTGGTCTTTCGGTATTAAATGATAAAATAGGACCAAGTAATACAACATCATTTTACCTTGATTTTTCGTATAAAATTAAAATCAACAAAAAAGCAAAGCTTTCATTTGGGTTAAAAGGCGGACTAAACCTAAAAAAAACTGACCTTACTTCATTAAATACCTACGAACAAAACGATCCGCTATTTATGGAGGATATTAAAAGCGAGTTCTTGCCCAATTTTGGTTTTGGAATGTATTACTACACCGATAAATACTATGTTGGGCTATCTATTCCGAAATTGTTGGAAAACAATTTTACCGAAAACTCAGTATCAGGAAGTGTAGATTTAGCAAGTGAGAAAAAACATTATTTTCTAATCGGTGGAGCTGTTTTCTCTCTTTCTGAAAGTGTAACTTTAAAACCAACCATGTTTCTTAAAGTAACGAATGGTGCCCCAATTGAAGGCGATATCACAGCAAATTTCATTTTTTATGACCGATTCTGGACAGGAGCAATGTTCAGAACAGGTGATGCTATTGGAATATTAGCAGGTTTAAATATTACCGAACAACTTGCAGTTGGTTACTCATTTGATTGGTCACTGGTGAACTCAACAGGTAAATACAATGCAGGTAGCCATGAAATTATGATAAGGTATGATTTCATTTTCAAAAAACAGAAGATGATTCGTTCACCCAGGTACTTCTAATTCATGAACCAACAAACCTTCCAGTGTGCGTAGCTTCTAGCAGTATTTAACTATCAGACAAAACAATATTGAATTGTAAATCAATAAAATAACCAAATGAAAAATCAACGAATAATCCTTTTTTCACTAACCTTTATTTGTGTTTTTCAACTCTCAGCGCAGAAAAGAACCCTAAAAAGAGGCGAAAATCTATATAAAACATATTCTTATTCAGAATCCATTAAAAAATACGAAGCTATAACAGATAAAACAATTGACATTTACAGAAAGCTTGCAGAGAGTTATTACAATATTGGTAAATTGAATAAGGCCGAGAATTATTGGAAAATTGTTGTTGAAAACGAATCAAGAACAGCTGATGATATTTACAGTTATGCTTCTGTACTCTCAATGAATAAAAGGTACGAGGAGTCGGAAAAGTGGATGCGGGAATTTAATAAAATAAATGCAAACGACACCCGAGGAAAGCTTTGGGCAAATAACAGTGGATTTTATGAAAAACTTCAACAAGATAAAGGCCGGTTTAAAATTGAAAGTTTAAATATAAATAGTAAACAGGAGGATTTTGGTACGGCATACTACAAAGACAAAATTGTTTTTGCATCCACACGCCAACCACTTAAAATAGTAAAAAGAGAGTGGAACTGGAATGAACTTCCTTTTCTTGATATTTATGTTGGTGAAGTAGATTCAAATTTACATCTTACCTCTTTTGAAAAATTTCATAAAAATATTAATAAAAAGTTTCATGAGGGACCTGCATCGTTCAGTGCCGATGGTAAATTTATGGCTTTTACAAGAAACAATTACGAAGGAAAAAGCAAAGAAGGAATTATTAAACTAAAATTGTTCACTGCTGAATACAAAAATGATAAATGGCAAAAACCTGTTCCACTACACTTTAACAGCAGCGAATACTCTGTTGGCCATGCCAGTTTAACTCCAAACGCCGATACCATGTATTTTGCGTCTAATATGCCCGGAGGTTTTGGAGGAGTAGATATTTACCGAATTTTTAGAAAAGCTGATGGTAGCTGGACAGATCCTGAAAATCTGGGTGAAAAAATAAATACCGAAGGCGATGAAATGTTTCCTTTTGTTCATCCTGATGGAATGCTGTTTTATTCCTCAAACGGCTTACTAGGATTAGGAGGTTTGGATGTGTTTATTGCACAAATCACCCCAACAGGTTTTGGTAAGCCAGAAAATATTGGAGTGCCCGTTAATAGCAGTTATGATGATTTTGCCTTTATTCTTGATAAGCAGCAAAGAAGTGGTTATTTCTCATCAAACCGTTTCGAAGGCGAAGGTGATGATGATATTTATCTTTTCAGATTGCTGAAACCTTTTAGGTTTGGCAAGCTCTTGCGTGGCAAAACAATGGATCAAGACAGTAATATCCTTGCCAATGTAAAAGTAAATCTATACAATGAAAAGGGTGAAATAATCGGAACCACAACAACTTCTGAAGATGGAAAATATGAATGGGAAATTGAACAGGATAAATACTATTCGCTTGATGGAAAAAAGAAACAATATACTGATGCCCATAATACTGCTGATAGTCACACAGAAGAATACATTGTTTATGCGGATCTAATTTTAACAAAAATTCCAGAATTTTCGCTGTATTTTGTTGTTACTGACGCAAGATCAGATGTTCCGTTGAAAGATGTTAAAGTTACAATTACCAATTATATTGAAAATACTAGCGAAAAAATAATCACCAATGAAAATGGAGACTTTTTCCGCGAACTGAAAGGGAAAAAATTAAACGATAGCCTGAGCTATGAATTTACACTTGAAAAAGACGGATACATTTCTGAAACACACAGCTGGCAAAAAGTTCTTTATAGGGAAGGACAATATAATGTGCACGAAGATTTGGATTTCGCTCTGGATATTGTTGAAGAAGGAATGGACTTAGGTAAGATATTGAAGATCAAACCCATATATTTTGATTACAATAAGTCAAACATCCGCCCGGATGCAGCCATTGAGTTGGACAAGATTGTAAAAGTAATGAATGACAATCCAAACATGGTAATCGAATTGGGTTCTCATACCGATTGCAGAGGAAGTAAGCGCTACAATATGTCTTTGTCCGACAGAAGGGCAAAATCATCTGCCCGATATATTAAAGTAAGAATAACAAATTCTGAAAGGATTTACGGAAAAGGTTATGGCGAAAGCAAACTTATTAATCATTGCGAATGTGAAGGAGCCAAAAAGGTTCCCTGCACTGAAGAAGAACACCAGTTAAACCGACGAACCGAGTTTACTATTCTTAAAAAGTAGCACTTGAGTAACTATTGTAAATTAAAGCACTCATTATTCCATACATCTATCTCAATATAAGAGAATTAGCAAAAGTCTCATTTTGCCAAAAGCATAAACCTTGTTTGTTCTTTAAGCAACACAGCCATTTATACCGATTGTGAAACAAAATCGCAGATAAGCATCTATATCAATCGCTTATCTGTTTTGTTTCTACATCGACATAATACCGGGAGGTTTGCTTCACAAGCTTGCAAACCAAAACTACCAGTCGATCGGCATATACAAATATCAACTACATTCTTTTAAGATAATCAGCAAATCATTTTAACAATTATTAAAGTTTCGCTAATTTTAAACATTCGATTATTTCTTTAAAAAAATATACATTTGCGCAACATAAATTGTTATTTGTATTTTAGTGTATTTGTGTATTAAATGATAGTTGGGTTGAGCATTTATCAAATATACAAATCTTAAATATACCAAATTACTAATTACTAATTTCTAAACAATACGCTATGCCAGGAATGGAATTATTTGGTGCCGAAGAACGTAAAGAAGTCATGGACGTTCTTGAAACAGGAGCACTTTTTAGATACAATCATGATGAAATGCGTCAGGGTCATTGGAAAGCGAAAGATCTTGAAGCTGAAGTTAGAAAATTCACAGGAGCAAAATTTGCCCATGCGGTTTCAAGTGGCTCAACAGCAGTTGCTTGTGCATTGGCTGCAGCAGGTATTGGTCATGGCGATGAAGTTATCGTTCCTCCTTTTACATATATTGCTAGTAATGAAGCAGTTCTATATGCAGGAGGACTTCCAGTATTTGCCGAAATAGATGAAAACCTTTGCATAAGTGCCGAAGGAATAAAAGCAGCAATTACCCCAAAAACTAAAGCGGTTTTATTGGTACACATGTGTGGTGCTGCCGCCGATATGGATGCTATTATGAAAGTATGCGAAGAGCACAACCTGGTATTGATTGAAGATGCCGGACAAGCCTTAGGAGCTTTCTACAAAGGAAAATCAGTTGGTTTATTTGGAAAAACCGGGGCTTTCTCGTTTGATTTCTTTAAAATTACCACTTGTGGTGAAGGAGGTTTGTTTATAACAGATAGCGAAGAAAGGTATAAACTAGCAGACAGTTTTTCTGATCATGGTCATGATCATATTGGCAGTAATCGAGGAATGGAAAACCACCCTGTTTTAGGATTTAACTACAGAATTAGCGAATTGCATGCAGCAGTTGGTTTAGCTCAAATGCGAAAAATCAATAAAATACGCGATGCGAAAAAAGCAAACCAGCAATACATGAAAGAAAAACTTTCCGTGGTTGATGGTGTTACTTTCAGACCTGTTCCTGATCCAGAAGGAGATTCAGGTACTTTCCTAAATTTCTTTTTACCCACTACAGAATTAGCAGGAAAAGTTGTTGAAGAATTTGGCAAATCTGGTGTAGGAGGTTGTAATTATTGGTACACAAATATGTATCATTTTATCAATCAATGGGATCATTTTAAAAACTTAAAATCATCTGCTCCATTGGCCATTCATCATTTTGGTGCACCACAGGATTACAATAAATTAGAACTACCTAAATCACAAGAAGTTGTAGGTCGTTTAATTTCATTAGGTGTTCGCGCAACCTGGACCAAAGAGGAGATGGATGCATTAGCTGATAAGATGGTTATTGCGATAAAAAAGGTGTTAAACTAACAAGTTAGAACTTAGAAATTGGTATATTAGAACTTAGCAAAAGTTTCTGAGTACAAATTTCTAGTTTCTAATTTCAAATTTCTGATAACGTGTTCAAAAACATTAAAAATATTGATAAAATCGTTTACGGAACAGGTAGTTTCGATCAGTTAGACGATATTATCGCCCCCAAAAGGGAAGAAAATGACAAGTTCTTTGTCTTTATAGTTGACGATTTTTTTCATGGGAAATACCTTGAAAAGCGGCTTCCTGTTTATAATGATGATGTAGTAAAATTCATTTTTACTGGAAAAGACGAGCCCAAAACTGGGCAAATTGACGAATTAAGAGACGAAATCTTAAATTCAAAAGGCTTACCATCAGGAGTTGTTGGGATTGGTGGCGGAGGAATTATGGACATTGCTAAAGCACTGTCGGTAATGTTTAAACAAGAAGGCTCATCTGAACTATACCAGGGGCTTAATCTTGCTAAAAATCCCGGAATTTATCATGTTGGGATACCTACTATCTCAGGAACAGGTGCAGAATGTTCTACCACTGCTGTTTTAACTGGCCCAGAAAAAAAACTGGGAATTAAATGTGAATATACTCCTTTCGACCAAATTATTTTAGATCCAGAATTAACACTAACAGTTCCTACCAACCAATGGTTTTATACAGGTATGGATTGCTATATTCATTGTGTTGAATCTTCAACAGGACGTTTGTACAACACCTTTAGCAAAGCCTATGGGAACACTGCAATGGACTTATGCAGAGACGTTTACCTGGGAGAAGAAAGTGGCCAAAATCTTGAAAATGCTGAAAAACTAATGGTTGCCTCGCTTTTTGGAGGCCTCAGCTTAAGCTATTCAGAAGTTGGGGTGTGTCATGCCCTATCGTATGGATTATCTTATGTGTTGGGAACAAGGCACGGAATAGGCAACTGCATAGCTTTTAATGTTTTGGAAGATTATTACCCCGAAGGAGTAAAAGAATTCCGTGAAATGATTCATAAACACCATATTGACTTGCCTGCCAACATGTCGAAAGACTGGACTGAAGAGCAAATCACTAAAATGGCCGAAATTTCATACGCTTTAAGCCATATGTGGGATCATGCTTTAGGAAGCGACTGGAAGGATAAATTGACCTTAGATATGATTAAGGATTTGTTTAGGAGGATGTAAAAATAAGAAATTGGAACTTAGAACCTTCTCACAACCGAAGGGAGTAAATTTGAACTTTGAGATTCAAACACCTAATTTCTAATTTCGAATAACTAATTTCTAAAAATAATGAGCAAAAAAATAGTAAAAGTAGGCGATATAGAATGTGGGGCAGATCAATTATTTTTGATCTCAGGCCCTTGTGTGATTGAGGATGAATCAATAATGATGAAGACGGCTGAATATTTAAAAAAAATATCCGAGAAATTAAATATTCCAACCATTTACAAAGCATCATTCACAAAGGACAATCGTAGTGATTTAAAATACTACCACGGCCCTGGTCTGGAAGAAGGCCTGAAAATTTTGCAAAAGGTAAAAGAAACCTTTGGTTTTCCGTTACTATCTGATATTCATGACTATACACAGGCTAAACCGGCTGCCGAGGTGTTGGATATCATCCAAATTCCGGCTTATTTATGCATGCAATCATCCATTGTTACCGAAACCGCAAAAACCGGAAAGGTTATCAATATTAAGCACGGGCAGTTTTTAGCTCCAGAAAACATGGCTAAACCGGCAAAAAAAGCTATGGATGCTGGTAATGATCAAATCTTACTGACCGAAAGAGGTTACACTTTTGGCTACAACGATTTAATTGTTGACCCCAGAAGCTTTTACGAAATGAGCAAAACAGGTTTTCCGGTAATTTTTGATGTAACCCATTCAATAAGAAAATACGGAATACCAAGTGCCGACCCAAGCGGAGGCGCCAGGGAATATTTGCCAGTTCTTTCAAGAGCAGGTGTGGCAGCAGGTGTCGATGGTATATTTATCGAAACCCATCCCGAACCTGAAAAAGCATTGTGCGATGCTGCCAGTCAGTTATGCACCACCGATTTAGAAGAATTTTTAAAACCAGTTATTGAATTTCACAACTTAGAAGTTAAATATAGAAAATAAAACTATGGAATTGTATCTTGACAGTGCCGATTTTAATGAAATTGAAAAGGTATTTAAACTCGGTTTTTTAGATGGTTTAACCACCACTCCTACTTTCATGCACCGACATGGAGTAACTGATATTGATGCCTTAATTTTAAAATTGGCTGACATTGTTCCAGTGCTGCAAGTAGAAGCTTTAGGAAAAACTGCTGAGGAAATTTATGCAGAAGCCCACAGACTATTAAAAATGGGCTTGAAAAAAGAGAATTCAGTATTTAAAATTCCAATTTCTTTGGAAGGTGTAAAAGCTTGTAAAATGCTTACAAGTGAGGGTATTATGGTAAATGTACACCTTGTTTATACCTTGCAACAAGCTTATATGGCAATGCATGCGGGTGCTACTTATGTTTGTCCGTTGGTTGGTCGTTTACAAGACCAGGGACACGATGCCCTTGCTTTGGTTGAGCAATGCGTAGATGCTGTAAATTACTATGGCTACGATACAAAAATAATGTTCTCATCGGTACGAAATGTAGAACATGTGCGCAATGCTATTAATGTAGGAGTTCACACTATTACTGTGCCTTACAAAATATTGCAACAAATGCCTGAAAATAATTTTACTGCACTTGGAACTGAGCAATTCTTTGAGCACACCCGCTTAATGACAGTGAAAGTAAAAGATGCTATGAGCAAAACCAACCCGGTTGTTCCAGCTGACACGACTGTTCAGGATGCTTTGGTAAAAATGTCGGAATACGGCTTTGGTTGCATTATTATTGCAAATGGTGGCGAGCAGGCCAAAGGTGTTTTCACCGATGGCGATTTAAGAAGGTTGTTGCAAAAAGGCGGAAAAGACATCCTACAAAAGAAAATGGCTGATTTAGAGTACAATACACCACTTTCGGTAGATGCAAACGACCTGCTTTTTAAAGCAAATGAAATGTTTAAAACCCACAAAGTAGACAATTTAATGGTAACTGAAAATGGTAAACCTATTGGATTGTTGGATATTCAGGATTTGTAAGATTGAAATTTGAACTTAGAAATTAGATCATCTAAGTTCTAAGTTCAAATATACTAAGTTCTAAAATGAAAGAAATACAAGAATTATTTGAAAAGCAGGGGGGCGAGTTTATCTCATCCCCTTCTTTTATTCAGGAAAAATTAAAAACCATCAAAGCCTATATTTTTGATTGGGATGGTGTTTTTAACTCGGGTACAAAGGGTGAAAGCAAATCGAGCAATTATTCCGAAGTAGATGCTATGGGTACCAACATGCTCCGCCTGGGTTACTGGCTGGCCAACAACAGAGAACTTCCGGTAGTTTCAATAATCACCGGGGAAAACAACAAAATGGCCATCTATTTAGCTGAAAGAGAAAACTTTAACCATATTTACTTTAATTTTAAAAACAAAGCGGTTGCCTTTGAACATTTATTAAAAACTTTTAATCTAAAACCAGAAGAAGTAGCTTTTTGCTTTGATGACATCCTTGATTTTCCAATTACAAAAAAGTGTGGTTTGAAATTTATGGTGAGTAGAAAAGGTTCCCCTCTGTTTAATCAATATGTCATTGAAAAAGGCTATGCAGATTATATCACGGGTCAAACCGGAGGACAATTCGCCATTCGCGAAATTACTGAACTTATCCTGGGATTATTGGGTCAATACCACCCAGCACTGGATGAAAGGAGCGCTTTTGGCCAAAATTACACCGATTATTTAGAACAACGGAATGCAGCTGATGTGAAAAAGTTTGTGTTTAAGAATGGTCAAATTGAGGGGATTTGATCTACTGCCATATTGCGAGTGTTGCTACAAGTTTCAAATTTCTGGTGGGAGTCATTTGATATTAGTTGTCGGTTATTTACAATAAAAATAAGCACCTGATATTCAGCAACTTAAATCCAGTAAAAAAACACTAAACATGTAACTCATATCTGATATATCATTCTTGATATAATACCGATTTTACTTTCAAAATAGTCCAATTTCGGCAAAGCCTCATTCGACTATTTTCAAGTAGCAAAAAACTAATAATTATAATGCTAGCCAGAGGCACATCATCTACTTCATTAGCTTCAGCTCGAAGTATTCATATACATCTTCGCTTTGCTAAGTTTTCTCCCTTTGGTCGAAGATATCGCTTCGCTAAGTTGTAGCTAATGCACCTCTGACTTTTTCAGCAGGCCCTAATTAGCAAGTCATAATGACTTCCCAAATTGGAATACAAAGAGAACAATTAAAATTTAGATAAAAAAAGCAATCGTTAATAAATTATAAAAAAGTAATATTGCAACTGACTGTAGCAGTATTTTTATATTTTTAGCCTTTTGTTAACAAACATAAACTGAATATTTTGATATGAAGCAAGTTTTGATTTTTTGTCTGTCATTGATTTTATCCATTAATAGTTTTTCGCAAGGCTACGAAATACCAGTAAAGATAAACAATTTAAAGGATTCAATGATTTATTTTGGCAACCATTTTGGCAATGGTTTTTTTGTAAACGATAGTGCAAAACTTGATAATAACGGACAAGTTTTGTTTACTGGTGATGAGCCATTAAAGGGTGGAATTTATTTTCTTTTCCTCCCAGGTGGTAAATATTTTGATTTCCTTATTGATAAACACCAAAAATTCAGCATACAATGTGATACCACAGACTTTTTAAATACTGTAAGTTTCAAAAATTCATTTCAAAACGAAAAGTTCTTCAACTATCAGAAATACCTAAATAAACAATATCAAACAATTAACCAGATAAAAGAAAAACAAAAAACCTATTTAACAAAATTAGACTCTTTAATGCAACTGGAGGATGAAGTACAGCTAATTCATAACAAAATATACCTACGCAAGGAGGAAATTATTTCCGATCACCCGGATTCATTAATTTCGGTATTGATAAAAGCAGGCATCCCTATTATTCCACCACCGTCACCAAGAGATACAAGTGGCGCAATCATTGATTCAACCTTTGAATACAGGTATGTAAAAGCCCATTTTTTTGATAATATCGATTTTTCGGATGAGCGCTTGTTAAGAACGGCTATCCTTCAAAATAAAGTACTTGAATATTTAAACCGGATGGCACCACCAATGCTCGATTCAATTGCCAAAGAAGTTGATTATGTGGTTAAAAAAGCCTCCGCAAATCCCGAAGTATATAAATTTGTGCTTAATACCTTATTCAGGTTCTATAATAAAAGCAATATTATTAGTGATGAAAATATTTTTGTTTACATAGCAGAGAATTATTACCTGGCAGGTAAAACACCATGGACTAATGAAGAATTTACAGAAAAATTAAAAAAAGATATTGCCGGAAGAAAACCGAACCTTATTGATGCAGTTGCCCCCGATTTTGCAATGAAAAACGATAAAAACCAGGTAGTCAATTTACGAGATATTCAAAACAGGTATGTCATCTTGTATTTTTATGATGTTAAATGCGAAATTTGTAAACAAGTAAGCCCCGAATTAATGAATTTTTACCGAATTATTAAAGACCGTGGCGTTGATATAGTTGGTATTTACGTTGGCGAAGATAAAAATGCCTGGCTTAAGTACATTGAGGACAATAATTTAAAATGGACCAATGTTTGGGATCCTAAAAATGCATCAGGTTTTAGAGAGAACTATAAAATTGTAGGTACTCCGCAGTTGTTTTTACTGGATGAAGACCAGAAAATTATTGCCAAAAGAATTACAGTGGAACAGTTGATGGGGTATTTCAATTCGGTTGATTAGGTAGATTGAGAAGAATGAATAGAGATTGAATAGAGATTGAATGGAGGTTGATGTGGAGATGAAATTTAAAATAGCATTTTTACACTTGTTTATTTTGTTGTTTTTACCAGTGTCATCAATGGTGGCCCAGGGCTATAAAATTGATGTAAAAATAAAAGGTGCTGAAAACAAAGATGCTCATTTGGCGTTTTACATGGGCGATAAGCAATACATTACCCAAAATGTCAAGTTCAATAAATCAGGTGAGTTAACTTTTAAAGGGGAACAAAAACTGCCACCTGGTATTTATTTTATTGCAATTGATAACAACTACTTTAATATCTTAATCAGAGATGAACAGGAATTTTCATTAAAAAGTGATACCACCAACATTGTTGGATTGATGAAAATTAAGGGCTCCAAAGAGAATGAGGTATTTTTCGATTATCAAAAAAAATTACTTGCCAAGAAAAAAGTAATTGGTCAGCTGGAAGAAAAAATTAAAGTTCTTGAAAAAAATAACGATACGGTTCAAAATTATCAAAATCAGATAGACCAACTTGTAGCAGAACTGGAACAGATAGCTGATGAAACTACAAAAAAGCATCCTGAAAGCTACATCGCCAAATTAATAGGTACAATGAGCAACCAAAACATCGAGAATTTTAAGTTCGATGATAAGGACTTGCTCCGTACGCCCTTTTTTCACAACAGGGTGCGTTTATTCATTAAAAAAAGCATTGAAAAAAATGCCAATTATATCAATTACCAAACACAGCAACTTTTGTCATCAGTAAGGCACGAAGAAGCTAATTATCAATACATTGCAAATTATTTACTAAATTTCTACAATAGCTTTTATAAAATTGGCATGAACGAAGTATTTGTTTTTATTGCCGACAATTACTTTTTACCAGACAAAGCCACCTGGTTTAACCAAAAGCAGTTGGAAGAAATACAAAAACGAAGAGATTTTTTTGCACAAAGCCTTCCGGGAAAAGCTGCCCAGGATTTAACTTTAGAAAGCACAACTGGTGAGTTCTTTTCATTGCACCAGGTAAAAGCCAACACCACCCTACTCTACTTTTGGTCAGCAGATTGTGGGCACTGTACAAAATCGACCAAAATACTGAAAAGTTACTACGAGCAGTTACGGGCAAAAAACATAGATGTATTCGCAGTAAATATTGACAAAGACAAAAAAAAGTGGCTAAAAAAAATAGAAGAAACCGAAGCAGAATGGATCAACTGCTACGATCCGGACGAAACCTCAGGATTTAGGGAAAAATACTACGTATTTGGCAGCCCGCTGCTTTATGTCATCAACAACGAAAAAAACATTGTTGCCAAACTAAATGGCGAAGAAGCCATTGAAAAACTTTGTAAAGAACTGGTATTCAAACAATAAACCACTTAAATATTCAACTTTACTAGCATCAAAGCAAAAAATCCTTTGGATAAGTTGGTGAATGAAGCTACCTTTACCCCTATTAGTAGATAGGTTGTTTGAAAAAATAATTTATCCCTAATAATGAAAAAATAAACGAATGTTTAGGAGAGAATGTTCGTTTTTACAAATGTTGCAGGCAATAGATTTTAGATAATATGGAAAATAAAAGATACGAAAATACGAAAAAAGTATTTGAAGAAAATTTCGATGAGATAAAAATACTTGTTGAAAAATCTGAATATAAAAATACTGGAAAATCTCTTTTCCGATTTGCACAAAAAATAGACAAAATCTCAATTGCTATTAACCAAGCAAATGATTTATATGTTGCAAGGATTTTATTGCGTAGTCTTTTGGAGCATGAAATTATTGCATATTATATTTGGGCAAGATACATTGACGATAAAAACGATGAGTGCGGAACTCATTATTATGTCGATCATTTTGTATCGGAACACCTTAAAAGAGAAGGTTATAATTTAAGTATCGAAGGCATTGAAAAGGGAATTGAAAAAAATCAAAATAATGAAAACTTAAATAAAAAATTGCCATTTCTGAAAGAAGCAACAAAACAGGATTTTGAAAAAGTTTATAGGGAAGCAAATAAGTTCGACATTAGAAACATCGCAAAATATTTGAATAAGGAAATACCAGAGAGTGACCCTTTTGCGATAGTGAATAAAGAAGTGGTATTAGATGCTTTAATAAAATATAATTTCTTATCTTCATACATACATGGTGGTGCAGTAGCAGAGCTGGAAATATTTGAACATCAAAATAATAATTTAAAGAATGAATTAAAATCAGCTAAGAATTTTGGAATGATAGGTGCGCGATTTATTATGGAACAGTTGATTATGTTTTTAGCAGACGAACATCCTAAATATAAAGAATTACTAAAACAAATTGTTTGTTTTTAAATAGTAACCGTAAAATTCTGTATTGCAAATTATTCAATAACTAATCTTTTTCGTAAGTATAAATATAAATTACCAAAGATTTAAATTTAAGTATCTACCCTCAATTTATTTTATTAATATATTGTTATCAAGATACAACCAAACATTTTATGTCATGTCACAGTTTTTAAAAGAAATAGCTAAATCATTAAATCTAGTAATGAAATCACGATTTTATTATAATAATGATGACGTTATAATTAGGATACATGAAAAGAAATTATCTTCAGGACCTTTTGAAGATAGTGTAAATGTAATTGACAAAAATAATAAATATAAGCTTGACAACTACCGCCAAGGCGTCTTTTATAATCTTTTAGATAAGAATATTAGGAAAAATTTAGAGGATGATAAATATATCTATCATTTATTAATAAGAATCGTTGCTGATATGCCACTTTTTCTTAAAAGAAAAGAGGAATTAGAATATTTTGACATTTGTCAAAATCAAAATTCGATTAATTTTATTGAAAAAGATTTCAATATCTTTGACTGTGAGGTATTTCACCTCACATCTATTTCTGAAGAGAGAACAGTTAGATATGGTAAAGATGATATTTTTGATATTACAACTATAAATTCTTGGCATATAAAATATAATAAGGCGATAATTAAAAATGACTATCTACATTCACTCTTACCTGAAGCGGAAAAAAATGTCAGTCGAGAATCTACATATGGGCCAACTTGGATAGATAAAGAAACAAGAACATTCAAAAAAGACATCAAACAAACTAAAATATTGCATGAAAGTTTTTCGATGGAAAAATATCTTGCATATATAAATTAATCTAGAATATAAAAAGGAACCTGCGGATAGTTTTAGTACAGTACAATATTACTAGTTCGAGTGTCTTGCTAAAACTCTATGAATCTGAAACAGATAGAATAAAAGAAAAAGAACAAAATGTAATTTTATTTTTCGATAAAAGAGTAACAGCCTGCAAAACATAGCTATAACATCATGCTGGCAATCAGCCAGTTTGAAAGTTCAGAACATTATAAAAACCCGCCAAATCTTTTGATTTATTCGCGGCCTTTTTAATTATTTTTGTGGTGCTCATGAATCTAAAGGTTGGTTTTATATATTTGAAGTTAAAACAAAATAAAAACATTTGGCTACTTGCAGCTTGGAAGTGCTTTGGTTAAAACCAGCACGCTGCATAGCTTGCCGTTGGCTATATTAAAAACTACAGTAAAACCCATAATTATGAAAAAACTATTCTACTTTTTGACATTATTAATTTTAACATCTTGTGGAAACTCAAATATTCCTGAGGATGTTAAGTATGAAATTACTAATGAAGAACCAAATAAAGCTTTGGGAAAAAACAATTTAGAAGTTCAACTAAACAAAAAAGTTGACGAAAAAATTTTGAAAGAAATTGCATTAGAATTGCGGAAAGACAGAACGCAATATGATAAACTTTGGATTTTTTATTATATACCGAAGATGACTGCAGGTATGGCTTGGGCAACCACACATTTTACACCTGAATTGAAAATTGAAATAATAGGTTCGACTGAATCACAGGACGCAGAAACATCTAATACAGAAGATGTTAAAGGAGAAATTATTGGAAAATGGAGAAGTGAAAAAAGTCTAATGGGTGCAACCTTATTTCTGTACAAGAACTCAGAAAATAAATTGATCATGAGAATTACTTTCAAAGACGGTGGTAAAACAGAAAGCGTAATAAAAGAATCTCTAAAAAATGGCAAGACACGTTATGATGATGATAATGAACATGGTGAATACTATATCTTAGAAACCAATGGAAATTTAGGAATGTACGGTTCGGATGGGAAATTTGATGAAGCTGTTATAATTAAATAGTAACTATCGCCAACAAAACCTAAGACATTGTGTTGATTATCAGTAATTTTAAAAGCTCAAAGCATTGCGAAAACACCGCCAAATTAATAATTTACTCGCTAACGCTCATGAAAAAGTTGGCTTCAAGATAAATGAAATTAGAAATAAAATTTAAAATCTGGCTACTTTCAGCTTGGAAGGGTTTTGGTTATCCAAGCCCGCTATTTAGCCTGTCATTGTGTACAATTTGAAAAATGTCTGAAGAAAAAAAACCAAAAAAAGCGAACATTCGACTGGAAGCTGACGCAATTGTAAATGACTATGTAGGAATTGTTCAAAATTCGTGTAATATGCTAGCTTTCATAACATCCAAACTTAAAGACATACCTTTTGAGGATATTCCCAGACCACCTGTTTTAGGTTATGTTGAATTTAATAAAATCAAATATGTCGGAGATAAAAAAATATATCTTGACATGTGGCTATTTAATCATGGAATAAATGACATAATAAAGGCTCTAAATTTAAGTATGGCTCGAGCTAATTATTTAGCAGAAATGATGAACTTGAAAGGTAAAACGATAACAATTGAAGAGTATCAAAATTTTGAAAAAAGAATAAATAAAAAATTCTTGAAAAAGGATTTGCCAGCACTAATAAGCCATACATCAGATCTTGTAAATAAACCATTAATTTATATTGACGAAATTATATCACTAAACAACTCAAGAAAATGTTTAGAACATAGAGCAGGCATTGTAACTGAGATTGACACGAATTTAGAAGTTGATAATAATCAGTTCTTAGAAATTAAATGGATTGGAACACAATTGAGTGTTTTAAGAAATAGTAAGAAAATAGTAATTGAGAATTCAGGATTTAAGGTTAATAAGGGAGAAAGAATTGATTTTTCCAATCTAAACCGAAAAAGGACCTATAATATCGGAGAAAGATTAAGAATAGACATGAAAACATTTTATGAAATGTCATACACTGGATATTTATTTGTCAAACATATAGCCGACAATTTCAATTTTGGAAACAAATAAAAACTAAACACAACATTTAAGCATCGTTTTTGTTGAACGAAAATAAGCTTATAAATAAAGCATACCGTATATCTTGTGGAATCAATTTTTCAAGTCTTGAATTTCCTGAAAAACTGATTGTAAAGAAAATAACAGAAAAGCAATATTTTGAACTTTAAGTAGCTAAAGCTTCTATGCTTTTAGGAGGTTTAGTTCAACAAGCTAATACGCCCCATAAAACTTCCTAACAAACCATTCAACAGTTAAAAAGAAAACAAGTAAAAAGAAGATCCATTTTAGTTCTATCAAATCAACCAAATCAGTTATTGAATGCGAAACCGGCTTAATGGAGTCACTGTTTTTCAATTCTTCCAGAAGCTCATTCATTTGGTCAGGATAATACATCTTGCCATTCGACTGCATTGATAACTGACTCATTAATTGATGATTAGCTGTTAAATCCTGGTATTCGATATTTATAGGGATAACCCTGACCTGCCCCGTTTTACTAAATTTTTTGCTTTCGAACGTGGTAGTAGCAACATACTGGTAACTTCCTTGTGGAAGCCTTCCAATGTTTAAATTATAGGCTTTTCCGGTTTTCGAAAAACTGTAATTGTATTTTTTATTATCAGCACTGGTCAACTCCAACAGCACTTCAGGCTCATTGGTTAACTCATAAGTCTGGTTATAAAATTCAGCCCTTAAAAAAATATCTTCATTTTCGTTAAAAATATTTTTATGGTAAACCATAAAACGCTCTTTTTTTATATCGAGTGCTAAAAATTGAACAATTTTATTAATAAAAGCATCGAACTGTTCATGGTTTTCATGCAGCAAATAATCCTTAATTCGCCAACGCCAAATGCCTTCTCCAAACAAATAAGCATTTTTTGCTTTTCCGGTCAATAAGGTATTTTCAAACGCAAGCAAGGGTTTATTGGTTTTAATTCCCTTTATTTTTTGGGTTAGTAAAAATTCAAATTGTCCGCTTACATTGTAGCTGCCAAAAAGCGATGACAAAGGAGGACAATCAGCAATCAATTCAGCAAATTTTTCATCCAGCTCAAAAAGTTTAAAACCAGGATTTATTTCCGGAATAACCTGCTCATTTAGTTGTTTTTTATTGGTAATAGAAATACCGGTAAGTAACTGGTTAAAAGCAATAACATTGGTTTGAGGACCAACAATAAATAAAACCGGAATTTTATCCCTTGCCAATTGATCTGTAAGTTTTTGAACATTATAGGCGAAAGAAGGCAATTGATGAAATACAACCATCTGATAATCAGAAACATTACCTTTAAACTGGTCAAAGGTGTAACTTTGAACAATAATGTTTTTGTTGCTGTTTAGTGCATTTTTAATAGCACCAACATCAGGGTGAACAGCATGTGATAAAATAAGCACCTTTTTTTTATCATCAACAACATCAATAACAAATTGTTGACTATTATTTGCTTTTGAAAATTCGCCTTCTTTTGGTTCAGCTGTTAGCGTGTAGGACTGAAGGCCTTTATCAGTTGCCAAAACATCAAAATGTAACTGCTGAGAATAATCTTCGTTAGCAATGTTTACCAGCTGTTGAGCCACCATCCTACCCTTATGAAAAACCTTTACATTCACTGCTTGATTTTTAAAACCAAATGAAGTAAGTGTTGCCTCAATCGGAAAATAATCCTGCAAAAATGCAATCTGGTTCGAAAACACATTTTTTACAATAACATCATGTTTTTTGGCCGTATCGCCAAGTGCAATGGTATAAACAGGGAAAGCAAAGTCCTTGGCCGCATAAACCGGGTTTAACCCCCGATTATAAATACCATCTGATGCTATTACCATTGCACCGATGTTATAATTAATCAGCTTTTTTTCAATTTCATCAAATAATTCAGAAATGTTGGTTTCCTTTTCATCAAATTCAAAGCTCAAAGTATCACCCAGCTGTTCGCCAAATGAAAAATACCTGGTTTCGTACTCACTTGAAAGACTTTTGTAGAAATCATCAAACTGTTTAATGTACTCAACGGGTGTATCCGATCCCCTGTTCGTAACCAAACCTATCGACTCAGAATTATCCTGTGCAACAATGATTATAGGTTCATCAAAGTAGCGCTGCAAATACTTAATTACAGGCGAAAGCAGCAAAAATGCCAGGCAAAAAAGCACCACAAATCTGGATGTCATTAAACTGTATTTCAGCCACTTACTCAGCTCCGAAAGCCTTTTATCGCGGTAATACAGGAAAAATGAAAGCCCCAGGGCAATAAATAAGGCTGGTAAAACCAGCCATAATGAATATTTTGTAAAAAGTTCGATGTTTTAAATATTAGGTATAATACGTTTTATCAACGCTGTCAGGAGCTGTGCACACTGACAGGTTAACAAATGAAATTAGCTTAAATTTTTTGGAAATGCTTCGTAATAATCCTGAATAAACTTGCCGTACCTGCGGGCTTGTCCCTGACCATTATAATATTTTGCAAAATTCACAAATTCCTTCCTCTTCAAATATTTAATCATTCTTGGACTAAAGAAATCAAAAAGTGCAAAAATGTGGTAACGGATATCTTTATTAAAATTCTCAAACATTTCTTGAACAGAGTTGTAACCTATTAATTTAGAATTACTTCCAAGAATCTGAGGCAATCCCATACTAATTGAAAGCAAGGCTTTTTCATCATCTAAAGAGCGTGCAAAATTAAGGGCTTCATATTCTTTATCCTGATCACCATGAAAATTCATCCATTCGCCATCCGGATCTTTACGGAATTTATGCCCTAACCAATTTTTACTTGAAGCAAACTGAAAGTGCTGTTTGAATTTAGCCTGGTTATATTTTCCCCAATATTTATAAAACAAATGGTTTTCAAATCGAATTAAAGCTCTTCCATCATCAATACCAACACCACCGCTCTCAACACTAAGAACAGCAACAGATGCAGCTAATTCAATGCCCAGTTTATTGCTTAAATGCGATAGCAGATTACCATATTTGTTATAAGATTCGCGAACTATTTGATGAATTCTGTTTCCGGTAACATCCACTTTTTTATTCGGTTCTACGGGTACCTTAAGTAAAGTAAGATCCTCATATAAAAATGTTTTGCCAGGTTTATCTGCCGATATCTCAATAAATTTTCCAAAAACGTAACCAAACGATTCTTTAAATTTTATTTTATACCAGCCATCAATTTCATCAACAATAATTACCTTTTTATCCCTTGTTAAGCGCCCTAGTTTCTCAGAATCAAGGTTTGGCAAGCTTCTTATATTCAGTAAATTAGCATTAACCTTACCTGATTTCAACAAAGGTTGAACAAATTTGGCAAATACAAATGCATTGTCATTATTATACTGTATTTCGAACCACTTTTCACCTATCCCAATAATCTCAACAATATCGTTTTTCTTCAGCTTTCCAACCACATCAGAATCGGTTGTTGCCTTCGATCTAATGTTTAATACATTAGCTATTATTTGCCCTTTCATCAACAAAGGCTTTTCTTCAACAGGCATGCGTGTTGGGCCTGTCATTTTTTTCAATTTAGAAAGCATTTTAGCTTTTTTCATTTGCTATAGGTTTAAATGTTAAACTCTTGTAATAATACCTATAATTTTTATATAAAAGGCCTACTAATGCAGAAACCTTTTATAAATAAGGTACAAAATCCAAATTTGAAAGTAAAATACAAAAATTAACCTGTTCTGCTACCTAACGCCTACCAGTTTCAGGTGTATTTTGTATTATTTTTGAATGAAATACTAAGGTATAAAAATTTTGGAAATTAAATATAAGATCGTGAAAATTAGAACTTAGAAATAAAATATTCTAAGCTCTAATTGTAAGTTCACAAAGTATTGAGTTTTTAAATAAGCATTGCGCCAGTAACCTGAATTACTTGTCCACTAACATATGATGAAAGGTCTGAAGCCAGGAACAAGGCAGTATTAGCAACCTCTTCGGCACTACCGCCACGTTTCATTGGAATACTTTGTTCCCATTCTTTTACAACCTTCTCTGGCAATGCACCAGTCATTTCGGTAATAATAAAACCTGGTGCAATAGCATTGCATCTAATGTTTCGAGAACCCAATTCTTTTGCAGTTGATTTAGTCAAACCAATCATACCCGCTTTTGAGGCAGAATAGTTTGCTTGTCCTGCGTTTCCACCAACACCAACTATAGAAGACATGTTAACAATAGAGCCTGATTTTTGCTTCATCATTGGTCCAATAATCGCTTTTGTTAGGTTAAAGGCTGATTTTAAATTTACATTTAATACCAAATCCCACTGATCTTCAGTCATTCTCATTAATAAGGTATCCCTGGTAATACCAGCATTGTTAACTAAAATATCAACCTTCTCGAAGTCCTCAAGTATTTGCGTTACAACCTCTTGCGAATTTTCGAAATTAGAAGCATCAGAGGCATAGCCTTTGCCTTTTACACCCAAATCAGCTAATTCCTTTTCCAAGGATTTAACATTATCGTCAATTGCCATATCAGTAAATGCCACATTAGCACCGTGTTTAGCAAAAGTTACAGCAACAGCACGACCGATTCCTCTGGCGGCACCGGTAATAATAGCGGTTTTTCCTTCTAGTAATTTCATCCGTTTATTTTTTATTGTTTTTACTCGTCGAATGGAGACATCCACATTACCTGACTTCCACGCGACCCTTTGCTTTAATTAATTAATCATCCCTGTGTGTGTCTTTTAAAGTCATGGATGGTTCATAGATTAAG
The DNA here is from genome assembly GCA_050291445.1 of Bacteroidales bacterium. Taxonomy (GTDB): domain Bacteria; phylum Bacteroidota; class Bacteroidia; order Bacteroidales; family NBLH01; genus NBLH01. The sequence continues at coordinate 36,295 of JBNKJW010000181.1, forward strand.
TCTTTAATAATTTAATTCTTAAAATTTCCACAAAAGGGTGGAAGAGAACTTAAATAGTATTCGAGTTTATTCGAATAACAAAATTTTGTACCTATATAATTAATAGGAAAAACTTTTTTGTTTTCCGAGTACAAAAATAAGCCGATTGACTTTATCTGCAAATCTAAATTTAGATACAAGGAATTTTAGCACGAAAATATTTTTACAATTTTTTTTGACGAATTACAGAAGTAACATATTCGGTCGATCAACAAATACACAATTGTAAACTTTTGACATTTTGACATTCACTGTTACAAAAGTAAACACGGTTTTTCACCTAATTTATTCCATTTTTTATGTATTTTTGTAAACAAAGAAAACTAAGCTTCACAAGTGTAGAGACAATCTTAGTTTTGTTCAATAAATCAGTTATTTACGTCAATATTATTAAGTATTACTTCATCTATTGTTGATAAAATATCATGTTTACTTGATTTACATGTATACAAATGTAATTAATGTAACCATTTATTACTGAAAACCAGTAGTTTAGGATGAAATTAGCAAAGTATTACTCGAATTGTATAATACAGCTGTATTGAAACAACAAAAATTAGAGCATTAATCTACTGATTAATAGATATTTAATGATTTTATACTGATTTGGTCCAATTAAAGCAGGCATTTAAGTAAACAAGCTTAAAAAACCGTCTTTAGTAAAGACATTATAGTTAAAACAGTGAAAAGAAAGCTTAAAAGGAGTGAAAATACCCTTAATTTAGAAATAGTTAGCTCTTTTTTGATCGATAGTTTCAGTAATGAGGAAAATATCTATAAATAGCAGTTACAGAAACATAAAATTATACCCAAAAAGTACAAAATTAAGGGAAAATTAAATCTCAAAGAGGTTACAATTGTAAATCACATCTGTTTACAAAAGTTACAATTGTAAATTATTTATTTATTACATTTGTAACATGCAAACATCCGAGATAAAAGACAGAATTTTACGAATTTTGACGAGTGAAAACTTATCCTCTTCAAAATTTGCTGAAATTGTGGGTGTGCAACGTTCCAGTATTTCCCATATTTTATCCGGACGTAATAAACCTAGCTTAGATTTTCTTCAAAAAATACTTTCTAACTTTCCTGCGATAAGTGCCGACTGGTTAATTATTGGAAAAGGAGAAATGCATAAAAACAGTAAACAAATAGAAATAGGTTTTGAAAATAAACAGGAAACCGGAACCACGCAAACTGTTTTGCCTAACCAGAAAATAGCAGAAGAAAATAAAGCTGATGAAAAAGTGGTATCACAAACTGTAGTTAAGGAAGTAAGAAAACGAAGCATACATAAAATAGTTGTTTTTTACGATGATAACACTTTTGAAGAAATGCTACCAAATAAATTGCTTACTGAAAAATAGTTTACATATTGCTGCACAATTGTAACTTTTGTGATCAGAAGGTTACATAATTGATCCGATATAAATTGAGAGCATGATAGAAATTGAGGTTGTATTACAAATTAGCAGCTAACTATATATTTACACTCCAAAAGTTAGAAAATTTTATGTCCGCTACAGTTCCATATTTTTTCACTTAATGTACCTTAGGATAGAATATCAAATTCTTAGAGAGGTAAATTTCCTTACAAAATTCTGATCAAACTTTTCCAATGTTTACAAAAGAACACGTAGGTTGTAAAATTTTATCAACTCTTTAAAAATACCTTAACCCAAATTTTCTTGTTCGAAAAAGTAACAAGTTAAATAAATACAAAATTAAACATCCTCCAGATGTAATTTATTCCTAAAGCAATATAAACTTTGTTTGATATTTTTACTTGAAGATATTACCAAAAAATAAAAATACGCTACATACGAAATGATTGTGACTTGTAAACTGTTTTTTGAATAAAAGTTTTGATACACTAGAATTGTAACGAAACAAAATTTTGAAAATTGGCATACCAGAATTTTCACTTGCCAACAAATTTCGATAAAATTCACCCATTTTTAAGTTGCTGAGATTTCCATATTTTTTTACTTAATGTACCATAGGATAGAATATAAAAATCTCATAGAGTTAACTTTTGTTTACAAAACGACAAAAAAGTCAGAAAATCTGCTATTTTCTAAAATTTATTTTAAAAGAATGGTTATCCCATATTTTATATATTTGCACCCAAAATTAATTTAGAGAAAATGTACAAATCAATTATCCGCCCTTTACTATTTAAATTTTCACCTGAAAAAATTCACAACTTCACATTTCTTTGTTTTAGGATTGCAAGTTCAATACCCGGAGTTGGTTTTCTGACCAAAAAAATGTTTCAGATTAATCACCCTAAATTAGAGAGAGAACTTTTTGGAATAAAATTCCCTAACCCGGTAGGGCTGGCAGCTGGACTTGATAAAGAAGCACAGGCTTTTGACATGCTTGGTTATCTGGGTTTTGGCTTTGTAGAAATTGGCACCTTAACACCTGTTGGTCAACCTGGAAACCCCAAACCCAGGGCATTTCGACTAAAAAAAGACCAAGCACTCATTAACCGTATGGGCTTTAATAATCATGGCGTTGAAGCCGCTGTTAAAAAACTAAAAAAGAAAAAATCGAAGGTGATTATAGGCGGAAACATTGGAAAAAATAAAGTGACTCCAAATGAAGAAGCTATTAATGATTACAGTATTGGGTTTAAGACACTTTATCCGTATGTAGATTATTTTGCAATCAATATAAGTTCGCCTAACACGCCGAATTTGAGGGAGTTACAAGACAAAGAACCGTTAAAAAATCTGCTAAATACCTTAAAAAATTTAAACCATGAAATGCCCAAACCCAAACCAATTCTGTTAAAAATTGCCCCTGATTTAAGCAACGAGCAACTGGATGACATCATTGAAATAGTAAAGGAAACTGAAACCAGTGGAATTATTGCGACCAATACAACTATTAACCGCGAAGGTCTGAGCTATCCGAAAGAAGAAATAGAAAAAATAGGAGCCGGTGGTCTTAGTGGCAAACCGTTAACAGATCGTTCTACAGAAGTAATTCGATACATTGTTGAAAAAACCAATTCAAGCATTCCTGTAATTGGTGTGGGTGGTATTATGACAGCTGAGGATGCACTTGAAAAACTAGCGGCAGGTGCCTGTTTGGTTCAGCTTTACACCGGATTTATTTATGAAGGACCGGGATTGATAAAACAAATTAACAAAGAATTGATAAAAAATAGTGAGACTCGCTAATTTTGGACTTTGAGCACTTCGATAAGTGGTATGCTAAGCTTTTCGAAGTGCTCAATGTCCGATATTGTTAAATTCTTGTCTGTTTAATCCTTTTTTGTAACCCTAAAATTCCAAATATCCTGCATTACAAAAACGGCTTCTTCCAAATAAGCATCTTTTTGCAAATCTTTTCGCCAGTTCTCAGCCGTCTTAATTTTTGTGGTATCACTACCAAATTCTCTTAAATCTTCCTGCAGGCTAAAAGCTTTCAACTTCGTATCTGCTTCAAGCATTTTATTAAATTTCTCGGCCTCTTTATTTAACTTTTCCTGCTTTTCCCTGTACATTTCAAGATTAAGGCTGTATGTTGTAATATCCCCGTGTTTTTTTAATCGTAAAGAATTTTCTTTTACTTTATTAAACACCTCATTATCAGCCACTCGCTTAGAACTATTAGCCTTTAAGTCAGTCATATTTTCAATGGGTAGCGGCCATTTTTGGTAGTCAGCCGGAGGTATCTCATCCCAGGGCATTACATTTGTGAGTTCCCGCTCACCAATATCCATTGAACCATAAATATCTGGTAAAATTATGTCGGGAACAACACCTTTCAACTGCGTAGCACCACCATTTACACGATAGAACTTTTGAATGGTAATTCGTAAAGCGCCCAAAGGCTTAACATCTGAATATGAATCACTTACAACCTGATCCAAATCAATAATTCTTTGCACAGTTCCTTTACCATAGGTACTAGGAGCACCAACAATAATTGCCCTGCCGTAATCCTGCATCGCGGCAGCTAAAATTTCTGATGCTGAAGCACTTAAGGTATTTACCATTACCACCAAATCACCATCGTATTGAATTCTTGAATCCCTGTCCTTTAAAATATACGGATCGCCAATACGTGATTTTACCTGAACAATAGGCCCATTTTTAATAAAAAAGCCCGCCATATCAACAACATCAGTCAAAGAACCTCCACCATTAAGCCTTAAATCAAGAATAATTCCGTCAACATCTTCGGCTTTTAATTTTTCGATTTCAATTTCAACATCCTCAGAACAACGCCTGCCATTTCTATTGTTGAAATCGACATAAAATGAGGGTAAATTTATATATCCATAGCGTTTAGACGAACCATCAACCTGAAGAATCGCTGATTTTGCATAAGTTTCCTCAATCACTACAATGTCTCGAATAATGGGAATAACAACAATGGAATTATCTGGTTTCTTGACAGTTAACCTTACTTCTGTTCCTTTTTTTCCACGAATTAGCTGCACGGCATCATCCAGGCGCATATCAACTATGCTAACCGGAGTACTGTCCCCTTGCGCTACTTTCAGAATTAAATCATTGGATTTTAATTCGCCCTGCTTCCACGAAGGACTTCCTGGTACAATCCTGGCCACTTTCACATAACCTTTTTGCTCGGTTAAAGTAGCACCAATTCCCTCTAATTGACCAGACATCCTGATATCAAAATTTTCCTTGTCCCTTGGTGGCATGTACTCAGAATGAGGATCATAGCTACCAGTAAAAGCATTTAAATAGGTGGCTAACCTGTCATTTTCATTTAATTTATACAAGCGGTGGTATAAATCGTTGTAATCATTTTCAACATCGCCCCTGGCCTTCTCTTCCAATTCACTAAAATTCAATACTTTATAAGTTGTATCCTTGTCCTTAATGGCAGTTTCCTGAATAGTTAGTAAACGATCCAATTTGAGCATGGTTTGATATTTTAGTAGTTTTCGCCACCTTTCATATCTTTCTTTTTCATTTTTAGCGAAATCAAGCTTTTCAGCATCCGTCTCAAATTCCTCATTTTTTTTGAAATCAAATGGATTTTTAAGCACTTGTTTGTAGATAGACTCAGTTTCTTTTATTCGCCCCTCTATCATTTCAACACTTAAGTCGAAAAAATCGTAATTGGCTTGTTTAATTTCTTCTCCAAGAATGAAACGAAATTTTTCCAATTTTTTCAAGTCTTCTTTCAACAAATAGCGCTTACTATAATCTAAACGTTCGATATATAGATCGTATACTTTCTCAGACATTTCCTTATCTAAGGCGTAATTTTCAAAATGACCTGCAGCAAGTGTTTGTGATAATGCCTGAAGCAATATCTTCTCTCTTTTTCCACTGTTATATAAAGTAAAGGCGAATATGCCCAACAAAACTACTGGGAAAAAAACCGTTAAAATTTTCTTCTTCATCTTTATGATTTTATGCAATTAATAGCTCTAAAGAAAATACAGATAAATATCTAATTTTCAATATTTTAAGTTACCGAAACAGGATAATATATATTGTACTAAAACCCTTAATCTACTACAAAGTTAGCTGAAAATAATGTAAAAATCTTTTTCTTATCCAAATATTAAACTTTTTTAACCCTCAGTTTAGTGTTATTTTTGACAACTAATTTGTAAATAAGAATTGTATATTGGTGTATTTGTTATTTGCATACTAGTGTTAAGTCAAATTTGATATTTCTGGTAATTAGCCAGGTGTTGTCACCTGACAAGTGCACCAGGGGCTATATCAAAACTAACTTTTGGTCGCTGCATTTCGACAGGTGGTACACTGAGCCTGCCGAAGTGCTCAATGCCCGAGCTTCGGTTGCTGTACTTCGACAAGTTCAGTATACCACATGCCGAAGTACTCAATGACCATCACTTTTAAGACTTTTACCTATGGTGAGGGCTTCGCCGTTGATACAACCCCTAATTACCAGAATAATCAAATTTGACTTGGCACTAGGCGATTACAGTTGCTACCTACAAAAATGCAATACCCCAATATGCTAATAACCTGAGTTCGACATAAAATAATTGCACAGTTTAGGTTAATTTATAGTAGAAATTGGCCTAAATTTTTGAAGAACTATCGGGATAATTCAATAAATTTGGGGCGATTTATGCGAAAATTAACTAAATTTAAAAAGAAAAGCCATAATCATACCATCTCTGCACTGAAAATTTCTTAAAATAACCCGTTATTATTTCAAAATTTTCAGTGCAGATCTAGCATAATTATGACTTTCTGTGCTCATTATTTTACATCGAACTCAGGTTAATAAACCAATTTCAAATTTTGTTATGAAATCAATATCATTTGATTCAATTGTTCCGGAAAATGCAAAAATTTTAATTTTAGGAACTATGCCTGGAGTTAAATCACTGGAGGAGCACCAATATTATGCACATGAACGAAATGCCTTTTGGCCAGTGATGTTTGCAATCTTTGAAAGTAATTTTTTAACCGAATATTCAAGTAGAATTTCGCTACTGAAAAAAAATAAAGTTGCCCTTTGGGACACTTTAAAACTTTGCTACCGGGAGGGAAGTCTTGATTCAAATATAAAAGATGCAGAACCCAACGAAATTAACAAGCTCCTTGCCCAAAACCCATCAGTAAAACATGTGTTTTTTAATGGGAAAAGTGCCGAAAAATACTACAATAAATTTCATTCGAGAATCGAAGGAATCACTTACCATTCAATGCCTTCAACCAGTCCGGCTAATGCCAGGCTAAAGTTTGAGGATAAATTGAATGTATGGAAGATAGTAAAGGAACTGCTTTAAATATGCAATTCTCAGGAGGTGTTTTTAAGTTAAAATACCAGATATTACAAACTAATAATTATTGACAATTATAGTACAAAAGTATAAATAAATAATCAATAATAAACTTTTTTATATGATATTTTACAAAAATAAATAAAACATTGAAAAAAGTACAAACCAAATAGAGTATTAATAATCAAAGAGTTACAACTTCAACACAAAAACTGACTCTAATACAGTTTTCAATTTCAACCTTATTTGGTGATAATATCCAAACCAATGGAAGAAAATCTCTAAAATTCCAAAAAACCAAAAAGCTGGAAGGTTAAAATGTTTATAAAACAGCTAATAACACTTGAAAAAATCACCCCCATTAGGATCATGACTAAATTCCTATAATTCTCGCTTTTTTAAACAAAAATTTCGAAAAATGATTTTCGAACCACCATTCCAACTGAATTACAGAAAAACCAACAATCTCAAAATCAGTACATTAAACAAACAAACCAACTTCATACTATTGTTAAAGTAAAACGAAGTAACTATCTTTGTAAAAAAACAAAAAAATGGTATATACGATAAAAATAGACGACAGTTCAAAACAAGCTCAAAGCATCATAAACCTTTTGAATACTTTGGCCAAAGATTATGATTTTTTAAAGATTTTTGAAGAAGAAGATTATGGTTTATCACCAGAGCAGGAGGCAGAGTTGGATAGGCGTTATGAGCTCTTCCTAAAAAATCCGGAAAAAGGAAAATCATGGGAAGAAGTGAAAGCCAATCTTTAACCACATGGAAAAAAAGAACAAAAACGAATTAATAATCTCTGAACTTGCAGAAAAAGCTCTTAAAGAAGCTAAAGATTATTATCAATCAAAACGTGATGGACTTGGTGATGAACTCATTGAAGAAGTTGAATTAACCCTTAGCAACATTGTTTCTAACCCGAAGCAATACCCAATAGTTAAAAGGGATATAAGAAAAGGATTAGTTGATTGATTCCCATTTGTTATCTATTTTGTATTTAAAAACTGCATTGTTAATATTTTACCAAAATTCCATACTAGTGTCATGTCAAAGCTAATTTGTCAGGTGACAACACCTGACAAGTGCACCAGCCAGGTGTTGTCACCTGGCTAATTACCAGAAATATCAAATTTGACATGACACTAGCAGAAATCCAAAAATTTGGGAAAAAAGAAATAAAACAATTTAAAGCGACCACAGTAAGAAGCGTAAAGAAATGTACCTCAGATAATTAAATATTGCCCTCACAAGCACCTTATTTTCTTAAACCGCCAAACATCATAAGGTACTGACAATCAATAAATTAAATAAAAAAAGACTCGCTGTAAAGTCTACTTAATTTTAGACAAAAATAATTTACTAAACTTATCCAATTCATGTTCTAAATTGGGCGTAAAAATTCCTTTTCCAATGTTATTTTGTAGCTCTTTCCATGTCCAAAATTTGCCTTCGTCAATTTCTTCGGGCTGAACAATTATGTCGCCATTCTTTCTGGCAAAAAATACATGTGTCAACTCTTGTTCAATTTCACTTTCCCACACGTACTTTGTGATGTATTCAAACTGTAGGTTTTTTAGGCCTACCTCCTCCTCTACTTCACGTTTTAAGCCAGTTTCAAGGTCTTCGCCAAAGGCAATATGTCCGCCTACTGCAGTATCCCATTTTCCTGGCTGGATTTTTTTACTTGTTGACCGTTTTTGTAAAAACAAGCGCTTTTTCTCATCGTAAATATGCACATGAACCACAGGATGTAACAACTTGCTCCCATTGTGGCAAACTGATCGGGGCGCTTTGCCAATTACCCTTCCATCCTCCTCTACTAAAGGAAACCACTCCTCGCTAGCATACTTACTGGTTTTCAACTTATTACGCACTAATTCATAAACAAAATAAACTCCAAAAAGAAGGTAAAAAAGGCCCCCACTTATGAACGCCCAGGCTTCTTTGCTCATAAAGTAAGCCGAATAAACTATCAACACAACATGCACCAGAAACAGCCAAAACATTACTTTAAGGCTTCGGGTAAAATTTTGCATAGCAGCATCGTTAATTTCTATGCCTTTCATGTATCGTTGACTCATTTTTAATACAATATTTTGCTTTGAAAACGCTGAAATGCCAATTAAAGCACAAAAAATCAGCTCAAGTAACGCTGGTTTTAACAGAAAAAAGATATCATTTTCCAATAAAATAGAAACCCCACCCAGGATAACCAATAGTAAAGTATCGCCAATTACAAACTTATCAATCCTCTTCTCTTTCAGGTAAATAACAACAAGCTCAACCAGACCAAACCCAATGGCAAACAGGATTCCAATCTCGGTTCCGAGGAAACTATCAACAATAATAAATACGATTAACGGCAAAAAGCCGGGAAGTAATTTTTTAAGTAAATCAGCTTTGTTCATTGATAGATAGATATTAGATTTGAGATATTAGAAAATAGACATTACTGATATCAAAAAATTGAAAAGGCAAAGGTAATTGTTATTTAGAAACTGTAAACACCTCCAAAAAATTACTTTTCCAACTCTATTAACTACCTGAAAGTTAGTTTTTAGGGCTTTTTTTGGTATTTTTGCGTAAAGTTTAGTTGCAAAATATCATAAGATAAAAATGGAAGGAAAAGATATACGAATTGTCTTTATGGGTACACCCGGTTTTGCTGTTGAAACGCTAAAAGCTTTGGTAGAAGCCGAATACAATGTGGTTGGCGTGATAACAGCAACAGACAAACCCGCAGGAAGAGGACGAAAAATTCAGGAATCAGAAGTAAAAAAATATGCTGTAGAAAAAGGCTTAAAAGTGCTTCAACCCGAAAAACTAAAAGCCCCAGACTTCATCGAGGAACTAAAATCATTAAAAGCTGATTTACAAATAGTTGTGGCATTTAGAATGTTGCCCGAAATAGTGTGGCAAATGCCCAGAATAGGGACTTTCAACCTTCATGCATCACTCCTGCCCCAATACCGAGGTGCTGCCCCCATTAATTGGGCAGTAATAAATGGTGAAACAAGCACCGGGGTGACCACTTTTTTAATTGATAAAGAAATTGACACCGGAAAAATTCTGTTACAAAAAGAAATCGAAATTTCAACAACGGACTCTGCCGGAAATCTACATGACAAAATGATGGTTGTTGGAGCAGAATTAGTAAAGGAAACGGTTGAATTGCTTTCTTCTGGCGATTTTAAGGCAAAACCACAGGAAAATTTGGTTAAAAAGACAGAAGAATTAAAACCGGCTCCAAAAATCTTTAAAGAAGATTGCAAAATTGACTGGACTAAAGATGGCCTGCAAATATACAATTTCATTCGGGGGCTGAGTCCATTTCCCTCCGCATGGACCTATCTTGTCAATAAAGAAACAGGCAAAAAACTCAATTTAAAGGTGTTTGAAACAGAATTTAAGACCGAAGCACACAATAACCCGCCAGGCAGCCTTAAAACGGATAAAAACAACATTTTTGTTGCAGTAAAAGGAGGTTTTTTATCATTAAAAGTATTGCAAGTAGAAGGAAAAAAAAGATTAAAAGCAGAAGATTTGCTAAGAGGGTATTCGTTTGATAATCAGTGGGTAGAGTGATGGAAGTGGCAGTGGAAAGTGGGCAGTGGGCAGTAGGCAGTGAGCAGTAACAAAAAACAAGTAGCTAGAAACCAGTAACCAGTAACCAGTAACCAGAAACAAGTAACCAGAAACCAGTAACCAGTAACAAGAAACCAGAAACCAGTAACAAGAAACCAGTAACCAGAAACCAGAAACAAGTAACCAGAATATGATAAAAAAAACTATAACAACTACACTGACTGAATATGATTCAGTAAATGAACTGGATAAGATTGATCAGCAATTGGTTGAAGAGTGCAAGAAAGCAACAAAAAATGCTTATGCGCCTTACTCTAATTTTCATGTTGGGGCGGCTGTTTTGCTTGAAAATAATGAAATTATAAAAGGAAACAACCAGGAAAATGCTGCTTATCCTTCGGGTTTGTGTGCCGAAAGAGTGGCGCTATTTTATGCCAACTCAAAATTTCCTGATAAAAAAGTGAAAACCATTGCTATTTCGGCAAAATCGAAAGGAAAATTCACAAAATCACCTGTAGGCCCTTGTGGTTCTTGCAGACAGGTGATTCTTGAAACGGAAAACAGGTTTAAAAGTCCGATAAAAATCATTTTGTACAGCGAAGAAAAAATACAAGTAGTTGAAGATGCAAGTAGCTTATTACCAATCAGTTTTACGGAAGATTTTCTGAAAAGCACTTAGCAGTTAGCACTTAGAAAATAGAACCTTGAACTTTGAAACTCAATGTAATTGTATATTGGTCTACTTGTGCATTAGTATATTAAAAAAATCACCTGCTTACTCAGAAATATACCAATTCACTATGTTCTAATATACTAATTTCAAATTTCTGATTCAAAAAACTTCCAAAGTGCATCCTCCGGCACATCTGCAATAAACTTTACAAGCTCTTTTTTAACTGGATGTTCAAATTCTAAATACCTGGCATGCAAATGGATACCTCCATCCTTGTTTGACCTTGGGAAACCGTATTTCATATCACCCCTAATTTTGCACCCAATTGCCCCTAATTGCGCCCTAATTTGATGGTGTCTTCCGGTATGCAACTCAATTTCCAATAAAAAGTACTTATCTGATGATTTTAACAATTGATAAGTCAGTTTAGCCTCTTTGCTCCCACCCTCCTGACTATCAGAAACATATGACTTATTTTGTTTTTCGTTTTTCTTCAGGAAATGGGTAATTGTATCAGTTTTCTTAGGTGGTGCTTTATCCACAACTGCCCAATACTTTTTAATGACTTTTTTCTCCTGAAACAACTTATTCATGCGCGCAAGGGCTTTAGAAGTACGTGCAAGGATAACCAGTCCACTTGTTGGTCTGTCAAGCCGGTGTACAAGCCCTAAAAATACCTCGCCAGGCTTGTTGTATTTTTCTTTAATGTAGGCCTTTACCTTGTCTATTAAGCTCTCATCGCCTGTTTTGTCGCCTTGCACCAGTTCCGAGCAGGCTTTATTGACAATGATTAGGTGGTTATCTTCGTAAACTATTTTCATAATTTTTCTAGCATACTGACAAGTCAAGACTTGTCCGATCTTCAATTATTAAACCTATCTTCATCCCATCTGGCAGGATTATCTGAAATATATTTATATATCCTTTGAAATGATACTTCATCCCTTACGATATGATCGTGAAACGACCTATGCCACTTAAAATCCTTATTTCCCGCCAAATGAATCTTATTTGATGATGTGGTTTGGAATGCTCCCATTAATTCCGAAATGGATTTAATTTTTATTCTTTCATGCACGGACAGGTCGCGACCTGTCCCTTCGGAATCATTTATTTCACATAGAATATGCAAATGATTGGGCATCACTTTATAATTATGCATAATCAAATAGGGATATCTTTCTACCAACCATTTTATTTGCTTATCTACAATTTCCCCATATTCGTTTAGATACATTTGGCTATTTTCAACTTTCCCAAAATGATGTATCATATTTTTACAGCACAGTGTCAAAAAATATTTAGCATTGGATGAATAATCAAAATTGGGTTTACGATTTCGTTTGCGTTTCTTCATTTTAAATGAATATTATCCCAACAAGGCTACAGTTACAGGCAGGTCGTGACCTGCACCCTATGCATCCTTCATTGATAACTGAATACGCTTTCGGGAAACATCAACTTCTAACACCTTGACCATTACATGCTGGTGCAATGACACTACATCAGCCGGATTGCTCACATACTCGTTTTTCAGGTGTGAAATATGCACCAGACCGTCTTGTTTTACACCAATATCTACAAAAGCACCAAAATTAGTGATATTGGTAACAATTCCAGGAACCACCATTCCTGGCCTAACATCCTCAATGCTTCGTATGTTTGGATCAAACTCAAAAATTTTTATTTTGGTACGAGGATCGCGCCCCGGTTTTTCCAATTCATCAACAATATCCTTTAAAGTAGGGATACCAACCTTATCATCAACATATTTTTCTAAGCGGACTCTCTTTTTTAGTTCTTTTTCCTGCATCAGCTCCTTTACCGATTTACCTAAATCTTTGGCTATTTTTTCAACCACCTTGTATGATTCGGGGTGTACTGCGCTGTTATCCAAAGGATTATCGGCGTTTGAAATACGCAAAAAACCGGCAGCTTGCTCAAAAGCCTTGGCTCCCATCCGTTTCACCTCTTTCAGCTGTTTTCTTGATTTAAAAGCACCGTTTTCAGCCCGGTAATCAACAATATTTTGAGCCAATTGAGGCCCTAAACCCGAAACGTAGGTCAGCAATTGCTTACTGGATGTATTTAAATCAACCCCAACAGAGTTTACGCAGCTTTCCACCACAGTATCCAAACTGGTTTGCAGCTTGTTTTGGTCTACATCGTGCTGGTATTGCCCCACTCCTATCGATTTGGGGTCAATTTTCACCAACTCGGCCAATGGATCCATCAACCTTCGGCCAATTGAAACCGCACCACGAACCGTAACATCATATTCAGGAAACTCTTCCCTGGCCACTGCCGAAGCCGAATAAATAGAAGCTCCTGCTTCGCTAACCACAAATACCAACACATCGCGGTCGAATTTCACCACTCGCTTAATAAAGGTTTCCGTTTCGCGCCCAGCAGTTCCATTTCCTATGGCAATAGCGTCAATTTGATAAGACTGAACCAGTTGAGAAATCTTTTTCGAGGCCATTTTGGTTTCCGATTGTGGCGGATGTGGATAAATGGTTTCATTATGTAGCAAATTTCCTTGTGCATCAAGGCATACAACCTTACAACCCGTTCTGAAACCAGGATCAATTGCCAGCACACGTTTTTGACCAAGCGGTGAGCCTAAAAGCAACTGCCTAAGATTTTTAGCAAATACATTAATCGCCTCATTATCAGCCTTTTCTTTAATCAAATTACGGTATTCGGTTTCAATAGAAGGTTTTAACAAACGCGAATAGGAATCTGTAATTGCCATAGAAATTTGCTCAGAACATCCATTATTGGCATGAATGTACTGCCTTTCCAGACGATATAACGCTTCCTCCTTATCCGGGGCAATATCGAGCTTTAAAAAGCCCTCTTTTTCGCCCCTGTACATAGCCAACACCCGATGCGAAGGGCTTTTATGCAAGGGTTCATTCCATTCGAAATAATCGCGGTATTTAGCTCCATCCTCCTCTTTTCCTTTCACCATGCTGCTATGGATAATCGCTTCTTTGTCAAACAATCGCCTTATTGCATCCCTGGATTTCTGGCTTTCATTTACGTACTCAGCAATAATGTCCCTGGCCCCTTGCAAGGCCTCATCTGCCGAATCAACTTCATCATTCAAAAACTCTTCGGCTTTTAAATCAATATCAATATTTTTTTCTTGAAGGATAACTTTTGCCAGAGGTTCGAGTCCCTTTTCTTTTGCTTTTACAGCACGTGTTTTTCGCTTTTGCTTATAAGGTAAGTATAAGTCTTCGAGCTCGTTAAGTGTTTTTGCTGCCACTAACTGCGCTTTCAACTCATCGGTCATCTTTTCAGCTTTTTCAATAGCTGCTATTATGGTTTCGCGCCTTTGGTCAATTTCCAGTAGTTTTTCATAACTTTTCTTTATATCGCCAATCTGCACTTCATCCAGTTGCCCGGTCATTTCTTTTCTATAGCGACTGATAAACGGAATGGTTGCCCCTTCGCTTAACAAAGTTAAAGTATTAATTACCTGGCGTTTTTGCAGGCTTAATTCTTTGGATATTAGATCAAAATATTTTTCTTCCATTTACAACATGTTGAGAAATTAGAAATTGGAAATTAGAACTTAGTTTGTGGCCTTGGTCACTTGTTTGTGCCAGCTGGTTTTGGGTTGCGGCCAGTTGAATGCTCAGGCCTGACCTCAACCATTTTTCATTTATTTAAACTTTGATCCTTATTCTTGCTTTTTCTTAGTTCTAATTTCAAATACACTAATTTCGAATTTCTAATATTAGGGTTGCAAAGATACTCAATTCAGGAATATCTTTGGTTTGGTGTTTCAAAATACAGTTAAAAAATTATCAACAAAGTTAAAACACAAAAAAATTTTGTATCTTCGGTAGTAAAACTACAAACAGTGCCAATAATGGATGCATCCAAAGATAATATGGATTTACTTGAACAACTGGAGCATTATAAAAAGCGTAATCAAAAAATAAAAAAGAAGCTAAAGTCGCTTGAAAGTATCCTTAAAGAATCGGCTATAGCCATAATTATTGGAAATAAAAAAGGCGAAATAATTGAAGCCAATAAAAAGGCACTAAAACTTTCCAAATATACACATAAAGAAATCAGAAAATTAGAAGTTTCGAAGCTGCTTTACAGGAATAACATTCCTGAAAGTTTTTCGAGGAAAGAGCTGAATGAACCATCTGATGAATTCGCAAGCGAACAAATATTATTGAGGAAGGACGGTAAAAAACTGTTTGTTTCTGTAAAAACCAAACTCTTACCGGATAATAATTACCAACTAGTAATTAACGATATTAATAAAAGAAAAAAAGCCGAACTACGACTTATTGAAAGTGAACAAAGATACCGCTTGCTTGCAGAAAACATTCATGATGTGGTCTGGACTGCCACAAAATGGCTGAAAATTAAATATATCAGTTCGTCCATTACAAAAATAACTGGCTACAGTCCTGATGCATATAGTGTAAAACCCTTGCATGAATTGGTGACACCAATATCCTACCAGCTAATTAGAGAAACATTTCGACAAGAAACGGAAATGCTAAAAACAGGAACAATAGCCTCATCAAAACATAGCACGACACTGGAAATAAAGCTTGTAAGCAAAAATTTAAATAACCTTTGGGTTGAACTAACTGCTACGATAGTTCATAATCAGTTTAACGAGGTTATTGGCTTTCAAGGAGTTTTAAGAAACATTGATAAAGAAAAGAAGGCCCGCGAAATTTTAGCAAAAAGGGAACAGCGTTATGATTTTGCCATAAAAAACACAGAATCAGGAGTATGGGAGCTAGATGCAGATTTAACAGGTATCAAAATTGATGACAACCTACTGCATCTACTTGGTTACGATAGCAATGAAATTAAACCCCAGCTAAATGAATGGATTAACCTAACGGAAAAAAAAGACAGAATTACTGCAATTGATGTATTGCAAGACTTGCTTGATGGCAAAAAAGTAACCATGAGTTATGAGTGCAGAAGGATTCATAAATCAGGAAAAACATTATGGTTCAGTGATTACGTAGAAGCCATTCCAGACAAAGAGGGCGATATAATTGGATTGATTGGAACCTCGAAAAACATTACCAGAGAAAAAATAAATGAAGAAAAAAAGTACCGCTATTACGCTGGACTTCAAATACTTACAGACTCGGCATTTCATTTATTAAAACTCCCCAACCTGGAAGGTATTTGTGATTATGCAGGGAAAATTCTGCTGCAAAATATTCCAAACAGTATTCTTATCTTCACGAATATTGATTCAAAATCAAAGCACACAAAGCCTAATAGATTTTATGGTATTAATGAACCCAAATTACACCAACTATTTGAAAATATAGATTTCACACCGTACGAAAGCTCAGTTCTATTGCCGCAAAAAGAATATAGTTTACTGGATAAAAAAACCTTAATAGAATATAATGGAGGTTTTCCCGCCTTTGTCAACAATATCTTCCCTAAAGAAGAAGCAGATAAAATAGTCAAAAACTTTGCTTTTGAGAAATTACATATAATTGGTTTTGCACCTCAAGGAGATTTAACAGGCAGTCTTTTAATTATATCCAGGGAAGATACAGAAATTAAAAACAAAGAATTTATTGAAGCCTTCATCAACCTTGTGTCTATTATAATTAACCGAAAAAATATTGAAGACGAACTGAAAAACATAAACAAAACCAAAGACAAATTCTTTTCAATAATTTCGCATGATTTAAAAAACCCGTTTAGTACATTCATAGGTTTTTCGGGGTTAATAATGCAAAACATTGATACCATTTCCAAAGAAAAAATCCTGGACTTCACAAAACTAATACATGATGGCGCAGTGCATAGTTATGATATGATGCAAAATTTATTTGATTGGGTAACTGCGCAAAAAGGGGCTATTGTACCCAAGAAAAACGAAATTGATCTGCCTGGACTAATCAACTCAATTATAAAACTATTTTCGAGCGAAGCCAGCAAGAAAAACATCGATTTGAAGCTTAAAAAGAGTACTGAGCTTAAATTTTTATCCGACATAGATGTGTTGAATACCATTCTACGTAATCTTGTCTCTAATGCGCTAAAATTTACAGAAAAAAACGGCAGAATTGAAATCCATTATTTTAAAACCGAAGACTTACTGCAATTTAATGTTGAAGATAATGGTATTGGAATTCCGGAAGAAAAGCAGGCAATAATTTTTGATGCCAATAGATATGAGTCAACACGAGGAACTAGTGATGAGAAAGGTACAGGCCTTGGGCTTTCACTTTGTAAAGAGTTTATTCATATACTTGGTGGAAAAATATGGGTAACCAGCAAAGAAGGAAAAGGCTCCTGTTTTTCCTTTAGCATACCATTGCAATAATACCTTTTCCGCGAAAAATTTACTCTAAACGGTAAATCTCCATAATATTCTTTAATATTTTCTGGAAATCTATTTTCAAATCGACCAGCTCACCTGTATTGATATCAAACACCCATCCATGCACACGCAAAACATTCTTTTTTATTGCCTTTTGTACGCTCGCAGTTTTAATAATATTGACGCACTGTTCCTGCACATTTAACTCAACCAGCCTATCGTAGCGATGATTAGTATCTTTAATTTCATTCAGCTCTTTTCTGTGTAACCGATAAACATCACGTATATTCCTTAACCAAGGATTTAAGACCCCTAAATCGGAATGCTCCATAGCAGCTTTTACTCCACCACATTGGTAATGCCCACAAACAATGATGTGTTTTACTTTAAGGATCCTAACAGCATAGGTGAGCACTGATTTTACATTAAAGTCGATATTGGGTACCATGTTGGCAATATTTCTGTGAACAAACACTTCGCCTGGTTTCACCCCCATCATTGCTTCTGCTGTCACCCGGCTATCAGAGCATCCAATATAAAGATAATCAGGATCTTGACCCAATGAAAGCTTTTTAAAATAATCTTTATCCTGCTTCAATTGTTCCTGACTCCAGTCTTTGTTGTTTTTAAATATTTGTTTTATTTCCATATTTGTAGGAGATTAAGGTTGAGACTAAGGTTTAGGTTGTCCACCCTAGATTTACTTCCTCAAAATCAAGCCATTAAAGACCGACAACTAACATAAAACCGAAACCAAGATCAAATTTCTTTGATAAAGTTTAAAAAAGACACTTTGAGATCTCACATTTGTCAGATGCTCAAAGGTCTTCTCAATCTTCTTTTGCTCTATTCTACAAACCAAGTACTTCTACTCCTTGTTCAAAAACAATATCACGTGGAATACCCGCATCAGAAATTTTATCTAAATCAGCCTGCAAAACATTATCAATAACAGCTTTTTCTTTAACAAGATTAACTACTCCTTCATAATCACCATCTCCCTGCAATTTAAGAATAAGCTCAGACATTGCATTCATGGCCTCCTGCATTTTTTCAAAATTAACCGTGTAGGTTCCATCTTCGTTTTGAACAAAGGCCTCTTTTTCTTTAAAATAGTTGTAACGAATAAGGTTTGCTTTACCATGTGCACTTGCCCCACCAAACCTTACAGAGCGAAAAATACCAGCCATAAAAGTTACGTAGTTATCCATTAAATCAACATCCAGTTCGCCCATTTCCTTTAGTTTTGTAACCATATACAGGCCCAAAATATCCGCTTTGCCCTCTTCAAGTGCCGAATAAGTCTCTTTTAAAGCCTCTCTTACGGTTCCTTTCCCATCCAGTGTGTTTTTGATACCTAAACCATGTGCAACTTCATGAAACATGGTGTTTTCAAAGAACGAATTGAATTTAACATGTTTCCTCTGCTCTTTGGTAATAACAACTTCAGAAATTGGCACCAAAATTTTATCAAATTTGGCCTGCATCGCATTTTTTAGCTGCAAACGGCGGCTTCCTTTCTGTGCTTGTACCTTTTCATCATTTGGCAGGTTAATGGCAATGGTTTTACTCCCCGAATTACAATCGCCTGCGTAAAATATTACATCATACGCATTCAAATCAGAGTTTGAGCCTGGTTTTTCTGCTTTGTATTTGTCCTCAACAGGTAAACCTTCCTGTAAAGCAGGCAAAAGTGCAGCATATTTGGCTAACTTTTCGCTCCATTCTTTGTCTTTGACCAAAATATAGGCCTCGTGGGCAGCTTTGTAACCATAAAGAGCATCTTCGTAATTTTCTATGGGCCCAATTACAATGTCCAAACCATTGTTTTTCATATCCATCCAGGCCATGTCACTTTCAAAGTATTCGTTAGTTAATAGTGCATCTGCTCTAAGTTCAAGATATTTTTTTAGGCCCTCATCTTCTGCAAATTCAGCCGCTTTTTTTAATAATCCTGCCACTTTTGTGTATTGTTCTTTGAAAAATTCAGAATAAGGGATGCTTTTTAATTTTCCCTCATCATCCCTTCTAATCATTGTATAAAGGCTTGCTTTATCCTCCGCTTCAAAGGCCTTAAATTCCTCTTCTGTCATATCAACCGGATAAAAATTAGCCCCTTTGGGTTTTTCACCAAACGATTTTATAAAAGGCTCGTTGTTTTTTAATCTTTCCCAGGGACCGTAATTTATCTCAACAAACTGTTTTGTTGCCTCATCTTTTGCACTATCTAAAACAATTTGCTTATCACCAAAAGCCTGTATCCAAAATAATTCATTCATTATTTCAGCAGCTTCAAACAAAATTGGCAACATCTGTTTTTCTTTTTCAGTTAACTTTGATAAATCAGTCGTAAGTTTAAATTTTGCAAATTCGTTCACTTTTTTTTCCATTTCCGTCATTTCAGGTTCATCGGTTTGCTTCTTTTCTTCAGTTTGGTTACAGCTATATGCACTTAGTGTAACAATTACTCCAATAAAAAGTAAAAAACGTGTCATTTTCATAATATTTGTTTTTAAGTATGTAGTTATTTGTTTAAGTCGGAAGCCCAAAACTGAAGGACAGAAGCAAGAAATAAGTATTTGTCTTTGCAGTTTGTAAAACTTTCCACTTTACAAATTTATTTTTTTCTGACTAAAAAAGGAATTTTTATACTTTTGATACCAGAAATTAGAACTTAGAAATTTGAAATTAATATATACAAAGTTCTAAGTTCTAATCGACTAATTTCTAGAATAATGAAATCAAATATCCCTCTGGCAGAGCGCCTTCGCCCCCAAAAATTGGAAGATTATATTGGTCAGGAACATTTAGTTGGAGAAAAGGGCATCCTCTCAACTATCTTAGAATCAGGCAATTTGCCCTCGATTGTATTTTGGGGCCCACCCGGTGTTGGCAAAACCACACTTGCCAAACTGATTGCTATTGAATTAAACCGTCCAATCTACACCCTGAGTGCCGTACATTCTGGCGTAAAAGATGTGCGCGAAGCCATTGAAAAAGCTAAAAAGCAACAATTTTTCAACACTCCAAACCCCATTTTATTTATAGATGAAATCCACCGCTTTAGTAAATCGCAACAAGATTCGCTTTTAGCAGCTGTAGAGCAAGGAATTATCACCCTGATAGGTGCTACTACCGAAAACCCGTCTTTTGAGGTTATATCGCCTCTTTTGTCGCGCTGCCAGGTGTATATTTTAAATTCCATGGATGAAAAAAACATGGAGAAACTGGTAAAACAAGCTTTAGAAAAAGATATTGAACTTAAAGAAAAAAATGTAAAAATTGAGGAAACTGATGCCCTTTTCCGCTTTGCTGGTGGCGATGCCAGGAAGTTGCTCAACATTGTTGAACTATTGGCAAATACCAACACGGGCAAAGAAGAAATAACAATCAACAACAAACTGGTAACTGAAAGGTTACAGGAAAACATGGCTTTTTATGACAAAGGCGGCGAAATGCACTATGATGTGATTTCGGCATTTATCAAATCAGTAAGGGGAAGCGATCCGAATGCAGCTGTTTATTACTTGGCAAGGATGCTGGATGCCGGCGAAGATATCAAATTTATTGCCCGTAGGTTGATAATTTTGGCATCAGAAGATATTGGGCTGGCAAACCCAAACGCCTTACTTCTTGCCAACAACTGTTTTCAGGCCATCAATGTAATTGGCATGCCCGAGGCTCGTATAATCCTCTCACAAGCAACTATTTACCTGGCCAATTCACCTAAAAGCAATTCGGCCTACATGGCCATTAATGAGGCCTTGTCGTTTGTTAAAGAAACTGGTAATTTACCTGTTCCACTCCATCTAAGAAATGCGCCAACTAAACTGATGAAAAAAATGGGCTACGGGGCTGATTATCAATATTCGCACAATGGTGCAGGTAATTTTGTGAAACAGGAGTTTTTACCAGAAAAAATTTCAGGCAGGTTGTTTTATGAGCCGGGAAAAAATGGGGCGGAAGAAAAATCGAGGGAGTTCCTAAAGAAGAGATGGCAAGATAAATATGGGTACTAGAAATTGGAAATTGGAAATTAGAAATTAGAACCTGGAAAATAACTAAGTCCTAATTTCTAATAACCTGAGTTCTATTTTTCTTCAGGTTTCAAAACCACCTTCGCATAATGCTTTGGGTTAAAATAGCTTTTAGCCGCTTTCTGCATATCTTTTTTAGTTATTGCCTTAATAATTGCTTTGTAGTCATCAAAAGACAATAATTCATCACCATTAAAAGTACGACCTTTAATGTAGCCTAACCAGAAGTTATTTTCTTTTACCTGGGTTTCTCTTTCATTAATGAAAGTTTCTTTTGCTTTTTCAATATCAGTATCAGTTGGGCCATTATCAACCATCTTCTTCATCTCTCCTAAAACAGTTTTTACCATTTTATCAATATTGGCAGGAGCACAACCCCATGTAATATTGATATCGTATTCTGCTTTTGGAAGTTTATCAACACTGATTGAAGATCTAACACCATATGTACCACCCTGCTCTTCACGAAGTGCTTCACGCAGTTTAATCGACAATGTTTTCATTAACAATTTAGCAGTCAAATAGTTTTTATCGTTCCATTTCATTGTTCCGTTAAAAACCATGGCAACGCTACTTTTGTCCTCTTTGCCCTTAAAAACAGTTTCTTCAGTAAGACCTTTGGGGAAATCAATTTTACGCTCTACCCAACTTCTTTTTGCTGTAGAAGCAGGAAGTCCACCAAGATAGGTTTCGAGCATTGGGGTGATTTTAGCAACATCAATGTTCCCTACAATCACAAAAGTGTAATTATTAGCCGTTTTAAAAGCTTTTTCGTACACTTTATAAACATCATCAACAGTTAAGGCCTTTAACGCCTCTACCGGAGGAAAAATAAATGCCCGTGGGCTGTTTGAGGAGGTTACTTTTACCAGCTTGTCATAAAAAGCCATCTCAGGGCTGGCACTCATAAATTTAATCTGGTTCTCCATGCCCGACACAAATGTTTGGAAGGCTTTTTCGTCTTTTCTTGCTTTGGTAAAGTATTGATAGTTCAGTTGTAAAAGCGTTTCAAAATCTTTTGGTGAAGAACTACCAGAAAGGCCCTGCTCTAAATCGCCCATCGTTAATCTTAATTTAGCAGTATTGCCAGCCAGTTTTTTAGTAAGGGCTGTATTGTCGAAATTACCAAACCCACTTTGATTAATTACCTGCCCCATGTAGCTTGCTGCAATAAGCTCATTATCAGAATAAACCGAAGTACCTCCTGGAGCAAATGCAGTAAATAAAATTTCATCGTTTTTAAAATCAGTGGGTTTTAAAATTACTTTCACGTTATTAGCAAACGTCAATTCAGTAATTCCAAATTTATCAACCGACTGTTTTGAAACTACTTTACCAGCTTTTGGTTTTTCTGCCATTAAAGGCTCATCAGTAGACTCATCAACATAGGCTTCGTATTTTTTAGTTTTTGAAGCTTTTACAATGTCTAATAGCTCTTTTTCAGTAGGTATTTTTATGCCATCAGCTTCTTTTACCAGCACTAAAAGTGCCATATTTTTATCAGTAATCCATTTTTTTGCAAGTGCATTTATTTCTTCCAAAGTAATTTCCGGAACAAACTCTTTCACATATGCATTTTCCTTTTTTACGCCTGGAATAGGTTCCTTTTCAAGGAAATTACTCACATACTCTCTGGCAAGGTTTCGCGATTCAATTTTATCAGCTTCATTGGCCATTTTTTCGTAGCGGGCCAAAATACTTTTCCTCTCCCTTTCAAGTTCCGATTGTGTAAAACCGAAACGCTTAACCTTTTCGTTTTCAGCAAGTAAAATCTCCAACGACTCATTTATTTTATTTTCTTTAGGTACCGCAAATGAAGTGTAAGAAGACTTGGAGCGCCCTAAAAAGCCGCCATAACTAGATGATGCAAACAAAAAAGGTGCATCAGGTTTTTGCGAAATCTCTCTAATCCTTGCGCCAAGCATACCACTATATAATTGAGCTTTAATGCTATTTTTATAAGACTCAACAGTAGTTGGATCTGAATTAGGGTGTTTAATGAACATCTGGATGACTGTATAGGTATTTTCTTTATCCGATGCAACGCATACAAGTGGCTCCTTGTTATCAGGTATATCATACTCTTTTTTCTCACGTGGTTTTTTAAGCCCGGAAATTTTATCAAAATGAGAAATAATTTTCTTCTCCACTTCAGCCACATCAACATCTCCAACTACTACAACCGCCATTAAATCAGGTCGGTACCAGTCTTTGTAAAAATCACGAAGTAACTGTGGTTTACACTTTTCAACAATTTCTTTCTTTCCAATAGGAAGTCTTTCAGCATATCTTGATCCCTTTAATAAAACAGGAAAATATTTCTGGCGCATTCTTTCATTTGCACCAAGACCTAACCTCCATTCTTCAATGATAACACCACGTTCTTTTTCAATTTCTTCATCTTCGAGTGTTACATTATGTGCCCAATCTTCAAGAACCAATAATCCTTTGTTAAATAACTCAGGTTTGTCTGTTGGTAACTGAAGCATATATACTGTTTCATCAAATGAAGTGTAGGCATTCAGGTGCTGACCAAATTTAACGCCTGACTTTTCCAGAAAATCAATTAATTCACTTTTTTTAAAGTGTTTGGTACCATTAAAACACATGTGCTCCATAAAGTGAGCAAGCCCAAGCTGATCATCATTTTCCTGCATCGACCCGGCATTAAGTACCAGTCGCAATTCAGCTCTGTTTTCAGGTTTTTGGTTCTTTTTGATGTAGTACGTCATCCCATTTTTTAGTTTACCGATTTTTAGATCAGGATCAACAGGGATTTTAGAGTTTGGTGCAGTTTTTTGGGCAGTTGCCAAAAAACCAGTCAATATCAACATAGATACTGTTGATAAAACAATGTTCTTAAAATTCATAAAAATTAAATTTAGTTTAGTTTGCTCAAAAATAGTTGTATAAAATTTAGTAAACAAGGAAATTCGTCATAGTTTTTACACTGAAAACGTATAGACTTGTAAATCAACAATAAAATACAAAATGATGCATATGAAACACTAACAACGGAGGGATGCGAATGTAGATTGAAAATTAAAGATACAGGTAATAAAAAGCAAAAGGCAGGTAAAAAAACCTGCCTTTGTATTCGTTAAACTAAATTAATTACCGTTTACTTCTCCTCAAAATTCGGATTTTCCATCAGTTCCATTCCACAATCAGGGTTCTTGCATTCACCTGGTTTGTCAGAACCACTTCCTTTACACCTATTAGGACAGGTATATTTATCAGTAGTATTGACAGCAAGTTCATTGCTTTCCGATTCAGTGGAAGCTAAACTATCTGGTTGTTCCAATTCAATTTTATCCATTTTTTCTTCCAGTTCGGTAATGGTCGAATCAGTTTCAGATGATTCTGATTCATCATTACTACAAGATGAAAATGACAAAAAAGCAAGAAAAGCCAATCCGGCAAAAATGTAATTTAATTTTTTCATTTTCTACTTAATTTATTCTCCTTCTGTTTCAGTTTCTGCTTCAACCTCAGTAGAATCTGGAGTTTCAGACATTGTTGAGTCTGGCATTTCCTCTTCTTCAGGAGTTACTTCTGGTTCTGTAACTACTTCTTCAGTTACAACTGAATCCTCAGTAGTTTCTTCATCATTTGCTCCGCCACAGGCATAAAAAGCTGTAAAACTAACTGTTGCTAATGCTACTAATAATAATTTAAATCTTTTCATTTGAAATATTATTTAAGGTTAATAAGTGATGGCAAATTTAATACTTTTTAGAAAAAACAAGCTTTTTTTAACAAAAATCATCAAAAAAAATTAAAAAAAAGCCATTTTTTGTCATTATTGAACAGTTTTGTTAACACAAAATCAAGGACAAAACGCTCATTATATCTTAAAATCTACAATTAAACCACCCGAAATCCAACGACCAGGTAAAAATACGTTTTCGAGGTTCTGGTTTTTCACATCAAAGAGGTTTTTTGCCTGTAAATAGAAATTTAGCTGCTTTAATTTATAGTTAAGTTTCAAATCGACTAAATAAAGTGGTTCGTAGGCTGTTGGTTCTCCCCATGCACTGCTTTCAAAAAAATAGGGGGTGTAATTTCCGTTGCGGTATTGAAAATTAAATTGCCAGTTGGCCGTTAATCCTTTGATTATGTTATGATTAAGCGTAAGAGTAGCATTGTGTCGTAAATAATCAAGCACATATCTCGAAAACATTTCCTTACTGCTTAAATCCATGTCAAGATAGGTGTAATTCAGTAAAATAAAATTAATTGGAAATTTTTCATTAAAAGTGTTTCTCAAATTTATTTTAGCCAAAAAATCTACACCGATTGTATTAATAGAGGTTAAATTCTGGCTTTTCCAGTTATCTGTAGCATCCTGGCGCACCCAATCAATAATATTTTCACCCTTGCGATAAAAAACAGAAGATTGTACCACAAAAACGTTGTTAAAATATTTTCCACCAAGCTCAAAACTGATAGCCTTTTCGGCCTTTAAATCAGGATTGCCTTCGCTCCCGCCACCATTGTAATAAAGTTCGGTATAAGAAGGTACCCTGCCCGACCAGTTTGCCGATGCAATTAACTTTGCATTTTGATTAAGATTAAAACTCAAATCAGCCCCAGGATAAATATTCCAGTCGAACATGGTATTATAGTTTGTTAATAGGTGGATGGAGGCATTGAATTTACCTAACTTAAACTGCTCTTCTAACGACAAATTCAGGTTTTGCCGGGTTTTGCCATTGGTGAATTTAGTGCTGTCAACACCAGGTATATCCTGCGCATTATCAAGCTCTTCACCCAGAACATTACTTAAAATAGCTTCGGTATTCCAATCAGCCCCGAAACCTAATTGACCATTCCCGGTTGCTAACCAACCAGTTACATCAGCCCCATAAACATTGGTCACGTGATAATTATGGTTGGTATACCAGCTTGCTGGCTCGTACCTGAACAATTCAAAACGATCAAAATTCCTTCGCCAGTAAATGGATGGATTAATTTTTATGCTACTGGAAGAAAAGAACTTCACATTAGCCATCCAGGTTTTGTTTTGCTCGTATTGGTTGGGAAAAACAGGTGTGTAAAAATTAAATGCACCAAAAGATTTGTCTAAAAAACCAGCCTGCATTTGTATTTGGCCAGCTTTTGTAAGGAGTTTACCCTTGTAAAACAGGTTTAGGATGTCAAAATCGGTGTTCTTTACATAACCATCCGATACTTTTTTAGATATGGAGAAGTAATTTTTGAAGTTTTTTGTAGTAAGGTTTACTGCAAGGTTACCAGCAAATAAACCATGCTCTCCTGCCAATGCCCCTGCCCGAATCCGGTTTTCGTCATCATTGCCGGTAATAAAATTAACCGCCCCACTAAAAGCATTGTTTCCATACAGACTGGATGAGGCACCACGGAGCAGCTCAATACGCTCAATATCAATCAAATCCACAGGCAAGTTCATTTGAAAGTGGCCAGTTTGCGGGTCGGTCATTTTCACCCCGTTTATTAACACCACATTTTGCTCAAAAGAGCCACCACGGATGTTTAAATCAGTCTGAACACCATATACCCCTCTTTCACGCAAATCAACATTCAGTACCGATTTTAACGCATCCTGCACGCTTGTCAGCGGAGCTTCAGAAATCTCCTCTCCCGACACCATGTTAATTACCCTGGCAGCATCAACAAATGAAACAGGTGTTTTATAGGCACTTACCGTAACATCTTGTATTTTAATGGTATCCGTCTGAGCAACAGTATTAAACGCGTGAAGGAGAAAATACCCTGCTGAAAGTACTGCAATTTTAATGGTCTTCCCTAGCGAAAGAAATGCTGAGTTCGATTTTCTTGACCATTTTGAAAAGGTCATTTTCTTTTTAAAGTTTTGATTCAAAAGTTTTTTCATTTTTTAAATTTTTAATAATTCGTTTTTTGAAGCGGCAAATATAATAGAACAATTGCTTCTGCCACAAAACATGTTATAAAACACGGGCCTTTAAAGTCACAAAAACCACTGATTATAAGCAAATTAACAAAGAGTGTTAAAATTAATTTAACGAAATAATCTTTTGATTGTTTTAAATATGAGATTATTATCTATTTTTACGCCCTGATTGAGCAGACACATTCCAAAAAAAAATGAAAGAACTGAGTATAGGTATTGATATTGGGGGCACCAACACAAAAATAGGCCTAGTTGATAAAGACGGAACCTTTTGGGCCGAAAACAATATCCCTACAGCAAAATACCTTGAAATTGATGATTATGTTGAGGCACTGACAAAAGCTATTAATGAAAGTTTGAGTTCAGTTACCGAAAATTACACATTAAAGGGTATTGGAATTGGAGCACCAAATGGAAATTATTACACTGGTTCTATTGAATTTGCGCCAAACCTTAACTGGGAAGGAAAAATACCTCTGGCTGAGCTACTTAACAAAAATTTCAACATTCCTGTTTCATTAACAAATGATGCCAATGCAGCAGCCATGGGCGAAATGATTTATGGGGCCGCAAAAGGCCTTAAAAATTTCATCATGATAACGCTGGGTACTGGTTTAGGAAGCGGAATTGTTGTGGATGGCAAATTGGTTTATGGACATGATGGTTTTGCAGGTGAAGTAGGCCACACCATTTACGATCCGGAAGGAAGAGAGTGTGGTTGTGGGAGAAAAGGATGCCTTGAAACCTATGCTTCGGCCACTGGAATAAAAAAAACGGCCTTAGAATTATTGAATAAATCGACTGAAAAAAGCCTTTTAAGTGAATTACCAGAAGAAGAAATCAGCTCAAAAGCAATTTACGAAGCTGCTGCTAAAGGTGATAAATTAGCGCTTGAATGCTTTAACTATACCGCAAAAATATTAGGGCTAAAACTAGCAGATTCCATTGCTTTCACAAGCCCTGAAGCTATATTTTTATTTGGTGGGTTAGCTCTTTCGGGTGACTACATCCTTAAACCTACTAAAAAATACATGGAAGATAATTTACTAAAAATATTTAAGAACAAAGTCAGGCTTGAAATTTCGGGCCTGATGGGCAAAAATGCTGCCGTTTTAGGCGCTGCTGCCCTAATTTGGAATGAGTTGGACTAATTTTTAGTTTAACTTTTAGAATTAATTACGCCCTGCGCTGAAAGTTTAGACTCTTTCAGCGCATTTTTTTTGGTTAAGGTTGAACCCGGTAATCAGTAATCGGGTATTCATACCGAATGGTTATCATGTTAGGAAATTAAAATTCCCTAACATGCTAATCCTTCAGCATTATACCATAACCTTTCTTATTCTCTTGATAGCGGTTTGGTATCAGTGACTGAAATTACTAAGCGCAAAATGCAATTTAGATATTTGTCTGAAAAATAGCTTTATCTAAACCATAAAAGAAACCCAAGGGTTATGTTAAAAACTTCAAAGAACTTGAAGTATATAAGAAATCACGCGAAATAGCTAATACCAAACACTGAACACTAAATACTCAATACCGAATACCACTAATTTGTCAAAATTCACATTACCCTGCTAATTTAGCTTCTGCTCATACCACTTTTCAGACTTTTTTTGTGTATATTTACAAAGATGTTTAACTAAAGAAGCAAACTATGTTTTCAGATTTTCCAGCATGGTGGGAGGCATTAAGCACCCTTGCTAAAATATATTGGATAGTAGCTTTCCCTGCAACTCTTCTATTTTTAATTCAGTTGGTAATGACCTTTATTGGTGGAGATGGAGATCATGATTACGATGATTTTGATCATGATGGTGATTTTGATGGTGACAGTGGAGGTCTTCATATTTTTACTTTTAAAAACCTGATAGCCTTTTTCACCCTGTTTGCCTGGAGTGGGTTAGCCTGCATTGAAGGAGGGTTTAGTCTTGCCATTATCTTAGTTGTTTCTGTTGTATGCGGAACACTGATGATGTTCATCATGGCCAGTTTGTTTTACTACATCAGTAAATTCTCGCACAGCGGCACTTTAGTTATGAAAAATGCCATTGGTAATTCTGGTGATGTTTACCTTAGTATACCTGCAAAAAAAGCAGGAATGGGTAAAGTACAAGTAAAAGTTCAGGGAGCACTAAGAACATTAAATGCAATGACCGAAGATACTGAAATTATTAAAACAGGATCTTTAATTGAAGTAACTGATATTATTGGAGAAAACATCCTTTTAGTTAAAAGAATGAGATAAACCATCAATTAAAAACAAACCCTGAATAACAAAACTCTGGCAATGGGACGATTTTATTTATTAGCGGCTGTTTTGGTACTAATAGCACTAATCATTGCTTTTTCTTTTATTGTAAGCTCTTATAAAAAGTGCCCTCCCGGACATGTGTTAATTATCAATAATAATAAACCAGACAGCTTTGGCAACCTAAATAAAATTATTTTTTCAGGGGGTGCGTTTGTCTGGCCTTTTGTTGGTAGCTACCAACTATTTAGCCTGGCTCCAATAGCCATAAATTTAAATGAAAAGCTTCTAACAAAAAGTTCGGAAAAAGTAAAACTTGAGTTAAAAACGAACATTGGTATTTCATCTAGTGAAACTGTTTTAAAAAACGCAATTGATCGGTTTTCAGGTCTTAGTATTTCACAAATAAAACAAATAGCCCAAGACGTTATTTTGGGGCAGATGAGAAAAGTAACAGCTAGCACCAATAGTAATGAAATTGAAAAATTAATTGATTTTAGTAACACACTTTCAAAAGAGATTGAAGGAGATTTAATGGAAATAGGCTTAAAACTAATTAACTTAGATGTAAAAAAAATTGAAATTACATAAATTTCTAGCTAATAATCATTTATAAATTTAAACCAAAGGAGATTAAATTATGGGTCAATATGTAGTAATAGCAGTAGCCATAGCTATTCTGTTTTTATTTATTTTAATCTACTCATTATTAAAGCGTTACAGACGGTGTCCTGCCGACCACATCCTGGTTATCTATGGTAAAGTATCAGGAAAAGGAAGAGCTGCGAGAACCGTACATGGTGGGGCAGCTTTTATCTGGCCAATTATTCAGGATTACCAATATCTTGATTTAACGCCCATTCCAATTGAAGTGGATTTAAGAAATGCTTTAAGTAAACAAAACATTAGGGTAAACGTTCCCTCAAGGTTTATGGTTGGAATTTCGACCGAACCAGGCATTATGGATAATGCTGCTGAACGTTTGCTGGGACAAACACAGGAGCAAATTCATCATTTGGCTGCCGATATTATTTTTGGTCAGCTAAGGGTAGTAATTGCCACTATGGACATTGAAGAAATCAACAGCGATCGGGAAAAATTCCTTATTAATGTTTCCGAAGCAGTTGAGCACGAATTGATTAAAATTGGGCTAAAACTGATCAACGTAAACATCACGGATATTACCGATGAATCGGGGTATATTGATGCCCTTGGTAGAGAAGCTGCTGCTGGTGCCATTAACGAAGCTAAAAAAGCAGTAGCTGAAAAAGACCGAAACGGTTCAATTGGTGAAGCAGAAGCGGTAAAAGAAAGGCGTATAAAAGTTGCGGCTGCAGAGGCTGAAGCAAACATTGGTGAAGCAGATGCTAAACAAAAAGAAAGAATTAAAATGGCTGCTTTTGATGCCCAGGCAGTTGAAGGTGAAAACACGGCAAAAGTAACTATTGCCAACTCTGACGCCGACAGAAGAAGACTGGAAGCTGAAGCACAAAAAATTGCCGTGACTGCTGAAAAAATTAATGCTGCACTGGCCCTTGAAGAAGCCTACAAAGCGGAAAAAGCTGCTGAAATTAGTCGTGCTGAGCGTGAAAAAGCCTCGCAACAGGCTGATGTGATTGTACATGCACAAATTGAGAAAGAAAAAGTAGAAATTGATTCGGAAGCCGAAGCAGAAAGAATAAGAAGAATTGCAAAAGGTAACGCCGATGCGGTTTTTGCTAAAATGGAAGCAGAGGCAAATGGTGTTTTTGAAATACTGACTAAACAGGCCGAAGGTTTCAAGAAAATTGTACAAGCAGCAGGTTCTAACTCAAATGACGCTGTTAAACTGATGATTGCGGATAAACTACCAGAAATAATAAAAACGCAGGTAGATGCCATTAAAAACATCAAAATTGACAAGGTTACTGTTTGGGATTCAGGAGGGAGTGATGGAAACTCATCCACAGCTAATTTTATGAAAGGCATGATGGGCGCCATTCCACCACTGGATGAACTTTTCAAACAAGCTGGCTTGCAACTACCTGATTATCTGAAAGGTAAAGAAACAGAAGACATTCAAACCATTGAAGATAGTAATGAAAAATCAGAGGGGTAAATTGGAAACTAGAAACTAGAAACTAGAAATTAGATTTTAGTGATAAGAAAAAGAAGGAGCTTTAAGGTAATTAGAACCTAAAGCTCCTTTTTCAATCTTATCAATCCTTATTCAATTCAATCTAACTTACTTATAGAAAATTTCACTGAAAAAAGAAATTCTGAAGGTCGAAGTAAATATGTTTGATAATTCACGTAGTTTTGATTTGTAGTATATGATGAAAATTCAGTAGTATTCATAATATTTCTCCACTT
>JBNKJW010000182.1:0-65509 GCA_050291445.1 Bacteroidales bacterium
TGCTCTAGCGCCAAGTCCCTAAGCGCAATGTATTCAGGGGACTCTTTCTTCTTTTCTGTCATAAAAAATTGCAAATTTAAAATTTCATTTTTTAGACAGAGTTTATTTTACACTCTCGTGTATAAAAGTAAAAAATTTAATTTTACTCTTTCACGAAAAGATCTTGCTGAATTTACTGGCATGTCAACCATGAGTGCCATCAGGGTTTTGAATGATTTTAAAAGTGAGGGTATAATTTCAGATAATCATGGTACTCTTGAGATATTAAATATTGATGCTCTTGAGCATTTAAGGCATACTGGATAGAATTAAAAAACAACAACTCCCACGTTCTATTTTGCAAATTCTGTATATTCAGCTTCAATTCTAATAGGCTTGTGATTATCATCAATTGCTGCAAAAACAAATAGTGCTTCAATCGCTTTTTGCCTATTTTCTTCATACATTTCTTCAACAAATATTTCAACCTTCACGTCTATTTTTATAGATCCAACGTGATTTATCTTTCCAATAATTTCTGCAATAGTTCCGGATCTTAATGGATGTAAAAATTTAATCTTATCCACCGAAACCGTAACCATTTTCTTTCTTGAAAAACGGGTAGCGGTTATATATGCCACTTCATCCAGCCATTGCATAGCTATTCCGCCAAACAATGTATCATGATCATTTAAAGTATTCGGAAAAATTACTTTAAATTGTTTTGTTTCTGCTTTTTTTATACGTGCTTCCATTTGCATT
Source organism: Bacteroidales bacterium (assembly GCA_050291445.1). Lineage (GTDB taxonomy): Bacteria > Bacteroidota > Bacteroidia > Bacteroidales > NBLH01 > NBLH01. The sequence goes on from JBNKJW010000182.1 coordinate 742, forward strand.
TGTTTCTGCAAATTTACATAAAAAATTTTTGAAATGAACAATAGTTCATTATCTTTGTATTGAATTTATGATGGTAATGATATGTCTCCAAGAAAAAAAACAATTAGAAAGGTAATAAGCCCTCCCAAAATAAAGGGTTTTACTCCATATGGAAATGAAATATCAGATCAAAAGACAAGTCCCATTTACTTATTATATGAAGAATATGAAGCACTTAGATTAAGTGATTATGATCACTACAATCACCATGAATCATCTGTTTTAATGAGAGTTTCACGACCTACTTTCACCAGAATATATGCATCGGCTCTTCAAAAAATTGCAGAAGCTTTTGTTGAAGGAAAACCAATTGCTATTGAAGGAGGTAAGGTTTATTTTGATAGCGACTGGTATCAATGTCATAAATGCTCCTGTTACTTTAATAATCCCCACAAAAATATTGAAATTGAAGCCTGCCCTTTGTGCGGTAGTCAACATTTCTCGCAATATATTATCAATAATGATACTGTAAAACATAATACTAAAGAATCTAAGGATACTTGTGTTTGTATTGATTGCGGATTTAAGCAAAAGCATGAACCTGGTAAGCCTTGCAGCCACCAGGTTTGTCCGAAATGCAATAGTAGGATGAGACGAAACAGAAAACAAGATCAAAAAATTAATAAATAATAGGGAACATGAAAACTGTTATTGCATCAACGGGGAATAGTTTGGAATCAAAGCTTGACAAGCATTTTGCACGTTGTGCATACTTTGTGGTATATGATAGTGAAACCAAAGGGATAGAATTTATTCCAAATCCCAATCAACTGGTGCAAGAAGGAGCCGGATCAGCATCAGTGGAATTAATAAACACCTGGAATGTTGATAAAATAATTTCGGGTGAATTTGGCTTAAAAATTAAACCATTACTTGATAAGTTGAAAATTCAAATGATTGTTCTTAAAGATAAAAGTATTGAAATAAAAGATATAATTCACATGCTTAATCACTAAAATTTAGATAGTTAATAAATTTTGAAAATAGCCGGACACTAAAAAAACATAACTAATTAAAAAAAGGAGGTTATCATGCCAGGATTTAATCAAGCAGGCCCTTTTGGACAAGGTTCAATGACTGGGCGAAAAATGGGAAGGTGTACCAACTATGGCGCAAAGCAGAAAAACATAAAAAAAGATGAAAGCGCAAAGCAGTTGGAAGAACATTCTGAAGATTATTCTGAAAAAGAGTCAGGATTTGGAATGGGACGTGGTTTTGGTTTTAGACAAGGAGGTCGTGGGAAAAAGCGACAAAACCGATTCAGAAGCGTTTTTTAGCAACTAAAACGAGAGGCATTGCACCTCTCGTTCTTATAATATAAATAGTTAAAATGAAAAAAGAAGTAAAATGAAAAAACGTATTGCTATTCCAATGGAAAATGGAAAACTTTGTGCTCATTTTGGGCATTGCCAGCAATTTGCAATTGTTGATGTAACTAAAAATACCATAGAAAAAGTAAAAGAAATTACTCCACCTGAACATCAGCCAGGTCTTTATCCAAAATGGATTGCAGAACATGGTGTTACAGATGTTATTGCTGGCGGAATGGGGCAGCAGGCAATAAATTTATTTAATCAACAAAACATTAATGTATTTGTAGGGGCTCCAATCCAGCAAGCAGACGAATTGGTAAATGATTTTCTAGCAAATAAACTTTCACTAAATGCCAATTATTGTGATCACTAATTTTTCAGGAATTCATGGCTCACAGGCACAAAGTGTTTTTTGAAAATAATCACAAAGTCAGTCCTGAAATCCAAATAGAATTGCAAAAAACATACTTTACCTGGCAGACAATGCAGGAAAAATTGTTTTTGGTAAGTTATTTATCCAAATATTGAAGCATCCTAATGTAAGCTATGCAGGAAAGGGTGGCCCGGCACTAAACGATGCGATTATTAAAGACGCGTATTTTACTGACACACAGACTATTGCAAACATTACCACAAATGGGTTTAATGCTCCATCAACAATTTTACAACAATCAAGCGAGGAGTTTTTAACAATTTATAATTCAGCAGATCTAATAATAACTAAAGGACAGGGCACTTTTGAAGGATTAATGAGCAAAAAAGATGCTCGTATATTTAATATCCTAATTGCAAAATGTGATCTAATAACAGGTTTATGAAATATGGAAAAAGGAAGTTTTGCAGTTTATAACCAAGTTATTTAGCCAGTAAACAATGCATTTTGCTTGAGGAGTGTTGCATCTTTAATTATAATTATTTGTTTTTTATCTAATCATAGAGATGTGACGCGAAAAGGTAGCTTCACCAGCTTTTATACGAATTTAAAAATAAATTAATGAGACAAAAAATAAAATATTTTCCAATTACCAGTTTTTCTATAGTGATGGGGTTAACCGGACTTTCCATTGCTTTTGGTAAATTTTACCACCTCCAGTGGTTGCCACGCATTTTTTATGATATATCAATTTTCTCTGTGCTGGCATTATTCCTGATGATAGGCATAATTTATGGTCTGAAATGGATTTTATTCCCTGATGAAGTAAATACTGATTTCAGGCACAGGATTAGAATTAATTTTTTCTCTGCAATCAGCATTTCTCTGCTGCTGTTATCCATTGCATTTTACACTTATTTCCCAATATTGTCCATTGCATTTTGGTGGTTGGGAGTCATTCTTCAAACCATTTTCATGTATAAAACCATAAGCTTTTGGATACAGCATAACTTTGAAATACAACACTTTAACCCAGCCTGGTTTATCCCTGTGGTTGGTAATATTTTAATTCCTGTTTGTGGTGTTGATTACGCACCGGTTATAGTTTCCTATTTTTATTTTGTTGTAGGTTTCTTTTTCTGGATTGTTCTGTTTACCATTTTTTTTTACAGGGCAATTTTTCACGATCAACTACCACAAAAATTTATTCCAACATTTTTCATATTATTAGCTCCACCAGCAGTAGGGTTTATTTCGTACATGCGGATTACTGCCAGTTGGGATAATTTTGCGGTATTCCTTTTATTAATGACCTACTTTTTTATTGCCTTGTTGGCAGTAATGTATAAAAGCTTCACCAAACTTAAATATTTTATGTCATGGTGGGCATTTACTTTTCCATTGGCAGCTTCAACCATTGCTTCAGCAGTTGCCTATCAAGTTACTAAACAACCAGTTTTTAAAGTTATGGCATGGTCATTACTGGTTGCTGTTATGAGTGCTATTGCCATAGTTGGCTGGTTTACAGCTGCATCCATTCGTAAAGGCGAAGTTTGTGTTAAGGAAGATTAAAAAAATAAATTATCAATAAAATAAAAGAGATGAAAATTAGAATAACTGCAATTGTATTTACCATATTAGGAATTTTACTAGGTGTAATTTTTACTGGCGTTGCCATTAATTTATCAGTAGGAAGAATGATGCTTAAGGAAATTAAAAGTCCTTATGATTATGAAAAAACAATTGAAACTGTGGTTAATCGGCTGAATACCATGCCCGAATGGCATGTGGTTACGGTTTATGACATGAACAAAGAAGTGCTTGAAAATGGGGGCACAACAATTGGAAAATATAGCATTATTAAATACTGTAGCGGAAAATATGCTTCAGAAATGTTAAGTTCCGATGATAGAAAACCCATGGGTGCAATGATGCCTAAAGCATTTGCCATTTATGAAAAATCTGATGGCCAGGTTTATTTGGCTACTGCAAACGGCGCCGTGATGGGGAAATTATTTGGTGGAGAAACTGAGACAATCATAGAAAAAGTCTCCCTGGAAATAGAAGAGGTACTTAGATTTATGAATTTTAAATTTAGTCTGTTTTAATAAGCACTTACTTAACAGTTAAAATACCAGGCTAATTTATGATTGAGAAAAAAACATACAAAATCGCTATTGCAAGTGGTAAAGGAGGAACCGGAAAAACCTTGCTTTCTACAAATCTAGCATCCTATCTAAGTAAAATAAACAAAACATTGCTTGTTGATTTGGACGTGGAAGAACCCAATGATTTTCTTTTCATTAAAGGAAATACCGAAAGCGTTAGTAATCAGTATAAAATGATACCTGAATGGAACGAAAACAAATGCACTTTTTGTGGAATTTGCAGCAGTTCCTGTAAATATCATGCAGTCATTCAGTTGGGAAAAAATATTGTTGTTTTTAAAGAACTATGCCATTCGTGTTTTGCCTGTTCTGAATTATGTCCTGAGCAAGCCTTGCCTATGCAAAAACATAAAATGGGAGAAATTAAGAAAATCTCAAGTGGAAAGCTCACATTCATAGAAAGCCGATTGGAAGTAAGGGAGGAACAAGCAGTACCTTTAATTAACCAAACACATGAAATGGTAAACAAAACTTTTGGCCATATTCCATTGCAGATATTCGATTGTCCTCCCGGCACCTCATGCCCTTTGGTTGCTGCTTCAAAAGAGGCCGATTTTGTTATTTTGGTTACGGAACCTACACCATTTGGTTTGAATGATTTGAAATTAGCCGTGGAAACGATGAAGGAACTGGAAAAACCAATTGGAGTGGTGATTAATAGATATGGTTTGGGTAATACCGAAGTAGAAAAATATTGTGCCCGCGAAAATATTAATGTTATTGCAAAAATACCTTTTAGTAAACGGATTGCAGAGCATTATTCAAATGGTGATCTGATCTATGAATTTGTTGATGAATTCAGGCAGTCACTGGAGCAAATTACTAGCGCAATTCAGGAAGGAGTTTCGGTATGAAAGAAATAGTAGTCCTTTCAGGAAAAGGTGGAACAGGAAAAACTTCTATTGCCGCTTCGTTGGCTGTTTTAGCTGGAAATACAGCTATTATTGCCGATTGTGATGTGGATGCGGCAAATATGCATTTGTTGCTGAATCCGGATTTTAGAACCAGTTCCGATTTTTACAGTGGAGAACTTGCTGAAATAGACCAGGATTTATGCACGCAATGTGGAATATGTGCTGACACCTGTCGATTCAATGCAATTCCTGTTATTGATAATCAATATAATATTAGCAACCTTGATTGCGAAGGATGTGCTTATTGCGAAAAAGTGTGCCCAACTAAAGCAATCACCATGCATGAAAGGAAATCGGGGAAATTTTATATTTCAACAACCAAAATTGGTAGTGCCATGGTTCATGCAAAATTGGACATAGGGGCCGAAAATTCAGGAAAACTGGTTGCAAAAGTAAAAAACGAAGCAAAAAGCAAGGCCAAACTTGAAGGGAAAGAATTTATTATTGTCGATGGTTCACCCGGAATTGGTTGCCCGGTGGTTTCATCCATGTCTGGTGCAAACTATATTGTTCTGGTAGCGGAACCAAGCCTTTCCGGAATTCACGATTTAAAAAGACTTCACCAATTAATAAAACAGTTTAGGTTGAAATCTGGATGCATTATCAATAAATTCGATTTAAATCTTAAAAAAACGGAAGAAATTAAAAACTTTTTACAGGAAGAAAATATTGAACACCTTTCAGATATTCCTTTTGATAAAGGTTTTACCAATTCCATGATAGAAGCTAAAACCATAGTAGAATTGCAATCGCCAATAAAAGAATTAATTGAAGAAATCTGGAGGAAATTAACGAACACTTAACAACAAAAAATTGATATGAAAATAGCATTTACATCCACAGGAATAAATTGGGAATCATCGATTGATCCTAGGTTCGGGCGCACCGAATACATTATTTTATATGATGAAGAAACAAAAGAATTTGAAACAATAGACAATAGTGCTGTGAAAAACGAAGCACATGGTGCCGGTACAGCAACATCGCAAAAAATTTATGACCTAAAACCTGATGTATTGATAACAGGAAACGGTCCTGGTGAAACAGCGTCTAAAGCGCTTAAACATCTAAATATGAAAATATTTGTTGATGCTCATAAACTCACAATCAAACAAGCTTACGAATATTATTTAAGCGGAAAACTTACTGAAATTTAAAACCCACCAAACACCTAACAATCAATTGATTACACATACAAATACCTGAAAACAGTTTATTTTCTGGCATTTATATCTGTTCTCAATGTAATTTCAGCTCTAAGTTAACAGGAATATTATTTCATTTTCAGTATCTTATCAAAATACATGGCAAACGAACGATAAAGAAAATGTGTCCATTTACCAAATGGTACAATAATAATTGCCCATTGCACCAGTACAATAAGATGGAATAAATATATCCAGAAATTATTTTCCAAATAATTGGTATCAATCATCAATCTTGCAACAAAAGCAGATATCCCCATTAAAAATAGCCAAATTACGAAAAACCAGTCTGATGGATGAGTAAATTTACTTTTCTCTGTTTTTTTGTTTATTCGGCGGATTACAAAATCAAAAGTCACCATAAATATTATGGCACTAAAAACATAGCCTGAAACAATCACCAGCATGCTCGAGGTTCCAAACCAATCCAGAAAAACGGTGGTAAATAGTAACAGTAGATAACTTATTACCAAAATAAAATGTTCAAACCACCACAATTTATTATCTTTTTCTTCATTGCATGATAAAGTCCTTTTCTGGGAAAACATATGAATCACAAGATCTTTGAAGGCCTTGAGATAGTGCTTTAATTTGAACTTTTTTGTTTTTTGCCAAACTGAATAATACCACAAACGAAATATGTTGGGTAACAGGATAAGTACAAATACTCCAGCAATAGCAAACATTTCGAATAAGTGGCCATAGTGCATCCATTCAGAGTTACTTTTGTCTCCAGTATAATACCAACCTAGCACTCCAATAATGACCAGCAAAAATGCAACAATATATGCATAAACATTTCGGTATAAAATACCAGATAACCCAGTCCAATCATAGTTTGCGGTAAGATATCGGCGCAACGACATCATTAACTCACCAGGCTTGGCCTCCTGCGGACAATGCGTCGTACATTCGCCACAATAGTAACATAGCCAAGGCTTTAGTGAAGTTTTCACATCACTGTCTATTCCCAAAACACTTAAACGAACCATTTCTCTAGGAAATGAATCATCCTCATTAGATAGTGCACACACAGCAGTGCATGTTCCGCAATTATAGCAAGCATTAAAGTCTATTGCACCATATTTTTTAAGGGTTTTTCCAAACTTAAGGTCTAGCTTTGCCATTATTTTTTTAATTTATAAATGTAATATTCATCCATATCATCCATTCCTACAACTTCAACCATCCCAAATTTTAAAAGTGTCATTAAATAGTAAAGAGTATCAGCCTTGCTCATTTCAATTTTTTCAGAGATTTGAGGAATATTGAGTTCTTCTTCACCCATGGCCGCAATAATTTTCTTCTTTGCAGAATTGTATGTTTTCAGTTTATCTTTTACCTCTTGGGATACCTTAAATGTCTCGCGCTTTATTCTAAATGTCTGACTTTTTTTTTCTTCCATAAATCAAGAATTGCTAATTGTTATAATTCATTTACCAAAACGCCTATCATTTGCTCTACTTCCTTGTCGCTAAAAGTTTTTAACTGGATAGCATTAGTAGGGCAAACAGGTAAACACATTCCACACCCCTTGCAAACAGTAGTGTTAATTTCGGCCACTACTTTGCCATTTGATTCAAACTTGTTTAGAGCATCAAAAGGGCATGCTTTTTCACAAGCCTCGCACCAGGTACAATTATCAATATCTACTTCAGCAACAATGGGTTCAACCGAAAGGGTATCTTTACTCACGAAAGAATAGGACTTAATGGCTGCCGATAATGCAGAGTTAATTGATTCAACAACATTTTTTGGCCCCTGACAGGCTCCAGCAATTGTAACTCCATCAATAACAGTCTCTACCGGACGCAGTTTCATATGTATTTCGTTGTAAAACTTATCTCTACCTTTAGGTAACTTTAATATTTCGCTAATCCTGCTCTCGCTTCTGGGCACCATACCTGTGACTAAAACTACCAAATCAGCTTCAACTTCAATTTCTTTTTGATTACTCAGGATATCATTAATGCGGACTATTGTCTTGTTATTTTTTCTTTCAACTTTGGGTGGATCATCTTCGTAGGATTGCAAAAATACCTGTCCTTCTTTTGATGCATCATAGTAAAGTGTTTCTTGCTTGCCATAAGTTCTAATCCCCCTGGTAAAATGGAAATGGTTAAGATCTTTAAATTTTTGACTGGCTTTTATTGCACTGTATATTGTTGTAGTACAGCAATATCTGGAGCAGTATTTATTGTCTCCATCAAGTTGACGGCTACCTACACAATAAATATAGGCTATATTTTTAATTGGCTTATTATTCCATTTTATCTCTTTTTCACTGAATGCTACAAGTCGTTTAAATTGGGGGAGCGTAATAACATTTTCAACTGCATGAAAACCAAATTCTCCCTTTTGTGGTGTATAAGGATCAAAACCTGTTGCAACCAAAACAGAACCTACTTTTAATTCTAAAATTTCTTCTTTTTGTGTAAAATCTACCTGATTGCATATTTTTTCGCATTCACCGCAACGCGTACAATTTTCAATATCAATTACTGCAGCATGCGGATACTCACTGGGGAAATTATGATAAATCGCTTTGCGACTGGTAATTTTAAAATTGAAATCATCTGCCACTTCAACCGGGCAAACTTTTATTGCCTCCTGAAGATCTTGTCTGTCGCAATATTCTTTTACATAGCGAGGTGTTATTTTCACTTTAATGGAAAAATTCCCCATACTCCCGCTACTGCCTATCAACTCAGCTCCTGTTAAAAGGGTAATATTACTGTTCGAAATTACATTGTTATACAACCGGGTGACTAATTCTCTGCCGGTTTCATTTGTTGTACATAAAACATCCCAGTGAGAAATTCTTCCACCAATAAAGTGTTCTTTTTCAATCAGGTAAACATCCACTCCCATTTTAGCCAGAGATGTGGCGGCTTTCATCCCTGCTACGCCAGCTCCAATTACCAGCACAGCCTGGTTTGTAGCTATTTCGAATGGTTCCAATGCTTCAGAAAGCCTTACTTTAGCAATAGCAGCTCGAACAATCTGTATTGCTTTAGCTGTAGCACCTGATTTATTGTCGGAGTGTGACCACGAAACCTGTTCGCGTATATTAGCATGTACATAGTTGTATTTATTTAGTCCAGCACGTTCGGCAACTGATTGAAAAGTAAGTTGATGTAATTTGGGAGAACAGGAAGCTACAACAAAAGAATCTATTCCTTGTTCGGTAATATCGTTTATTATTTCTTTTTGGCTTGAATCGGCACAGGCAAAAACTGTTGTTTTGGAAAGAGCAACGCCCGCTTCTTTTTCAACAGCTTCTCTAACCTTTTCTACATCAACATAATCTGAAATATTGCCACCACAATGGCATATATAAACACCTATTTTATTTTTCATATCTCCAAAGTTGATTGTTTAAAATAACGAATGGCTTCCATAGAGGCGGCACCTGCTGAAAGAATACTGTCAGGAATGTCCATTGGTCCTGAAGTGGTTCCTGCCAAAAAAACTCCATCGATGCTGCTTAATGATGGCGTAAAAAGTAAATCTTTCTGGTAGGAAAAATTGTATTCATCCTTTTTTAATAAATCATCTGCAAAAAAACCTGTAGGTTCCTCGTTGGCTAATGCACCCACAGATAATACAACCAAATCGTGTTCAGCTTCATTCAGTTTTCCATCATTAATATCTTCATATCGTAAGGTTAGGTTTCCATTTTCCATTTCATCTATTTTACCAATCTTTCCTTTTATAAAATTTACACCCATCCCTTTTGCCTGTTCGTAGAATTCTTCAAATCCTTTTCCAAAAGATCGTATATTAATGTAGTAGATTGTTACATCTGCCATAGGCAAAGCACCCATTAACAATTGTGCTTGCTTAATTGAATACATGCAGCAGATTTGAGAGCAGATAGGATTTCCAACAGTACGATCCCTTGAACCGGTGCATAGCACATAGGCAATTTTATCAGGAATTCTTCCATCACTTGGGCGTAACACATGATTATAAGGCCTTGTAGGTGCTAAAAAACGCTCCATTTGCATGGATGTTATGACGTTTTCAGCTTTTTGATAGTTATAGCGAGGAATTTTTATTGGATCAAATAGATTAAAACCTGTTGCAATAACAATTGTTTTAGCAATAATTCGGTATTCAATTTCCTGCTGGGTAAAATCGATACAATTTGGGGGGCATGCTTTTTCGCATGCTCCACATAGCGTGCAATTTTCAATATCAATTATTGCTATGCGTGGTACTGCAATATTAAAAGGAATATATGCTGCTTTTCGGCCCACCAAATCATATTGGTATTGATCTGGCACAACAACAGGACAGGCTTCTTCACATAACTGACATCCAGTACAATCATTTTCATTAATGTAGCGCGGATGCTTAATAAATGAAATTTTAAAGTAGTGATTGTCTTGTTTTTGTATCGACTTTACTTCAGAATTGGTATATATTGTAACATTCTTATGTCGAGCTACTTCCGAGATTTTAGGAGTAGTTATACATGCTGCACAATCCAGGGTCGGGAATACTTTGCTAAGCATTATCATTTTGCCTCCAAGCGTTAAATCTTTTTCTACCAACAGCACATTTAAGCCGTTATTTCCCATATTAATAGCAGACTCTACCCCGGCAATACCTCCACCAACTACGATGGCATCAAAAGATTGTTTTTCAACTTGAGGCATAATTTGTTTTATTTTTTATTAATATATCATTGAAGCTTTTCATTTGTTTTACAAATGATTCGCTACAGACTGAACAAATTGCGGCCATTTTCAATCGTGCCGGTTCTACATTAATTTGCTTCATTAATTCGTGTGTTTGGGAAACAATAGCACCAGTTTTTTCTGTGCACGACTCACCATAAGGACAATCACTGCCATCAGCTGCAATAAATACCCCATCAAAACCTTGTTTGAAAGCGTGCAATATCCATTTTGATTTTATTGAACTTGAACACGGTACTTGAATTGTATAAACCTTAGGAGGATAATGCAACTTCAGGAGTCCTGCCATATCAATGGCAGGATCTGAAATTTTTTCGGTAGAAAATACTAGAATTTTGGCATTGTCTTGCTGAATGATGCCCATATTTACTTTTTCTTTAAAAATATTTTGAAGTATCCGCTTTCTTCAAGTGTTCCAAGATATTCATGACCTTGTTTCTTACACCATTTTGGTATATCCACTTTTGTGCCCTCATCTGCTGAAAGTACTTCCATGGTATCACCCGACTTGATGCTACCAATTGCTTTTTTTGCTTCTAAAAGTGGACCAGGACATGCAGTTCCACGAGCATCAACGCTTTTTGTAACCTGAAGGTTTGTTAATTCGTCTGTTGTCATCATTATTGCTTTTTTAGATAAATAAATTTATATCAGCTTCTTGCGCTGAAGTTAAGTACGCATTAATACCGCAAATGTCATCTGCAATGTCAATGAAATCATCAAGTTTTTCGCCTCCCCAAATTTTACCGGCCAATCCACAAATATGAATCTTCACATCAGTGAGTTCTTTGGCTTCTCTAAAAAATTCGACCCAGGTTTTCACATTTAAATTTTTCAGCGACTGTAAAAACTCTTCTTTCAAATCAGCATTTTCTGCCATTTGAAGTTTCTCCGGATTATCCCCAATACCTTTTTTAAATGCACGCGCACCTTGCATTAAAACGTAGATATCAATTTTCATATCGTCTGCTGCTGCGCCACTAAGGATTACTCCTGCAGCTGTTAGTTTGTCAACGCTACCTGTGTATAGCGCCAAGCACATTTTTTTATTTTCCATAATAAATGTTTTTGTATAAAATTACTCAAGAAATAGTCTGTAGCCTATAGCAAAAATGTGAATGTGATTCTTTTTGAATGTGATCTAAATCATATTTATTATACTTTTGTAAAAAAAGAAAAATGAAATTAGACTGCATAAATTGTGAGCTCAAATCCAGGGCTGCTCGTTCTTTAAGCGAGAATGAACTTAAAAATATGGCAAATACTTGTGCTAAAGTTCATTTTAAAAAAGGAGAAAACGTAATTAAACAAGGTAGTTTATCTACAAATATTGTCTATTTACGTGCAGGCCTTGCAAAACTTCATATAAAGGGGCCTTACCACGAACAAATTGTCAGAATTACTAAAGCTCCACAGTACATGGGGTTACCAACCACTGTGGGTGACAAAATAAATCAATATTCAATTACAATAGTTGATGATGCAGAAGTGTGTTTTATTGATGTCAATACCTTTAAAGCGCTTACCAGATCGAATTCTCAATTTGCATATTCAATAATTATGGATCTATGTAAAAATGAGCTAGATGCATTCTACAGATGTGCAAACCGAACCCAAAAACAAGTAAGAGGTCGAATGGCAGATATGCTATTGGATTTTTCCGATAATATTTTCGAAGCTGATATTTTTAAATTAATTCTTAATCAAGAAGAAATTGGAGATATTGTGGATTCAAGTCGAGAAACGGTTAGTAGAGTTCTTAGTGAGTTTGAAAAAGATGGGATTATATCGGTTAAGAAAAAAATAGTTAGTATTTTAAATAAAGATTTATTAAAACTCATAAGTGAGAAGGGGTAAGTTGATACCTATATATCCTTGATTTGCTTAAAATAAAATTTTCACATAATGTTTTTAGGTTAATTTGTCTACATTCAGCAATATTTCACCAAAGTGGTTAAATGATTATAAATTTAGTCTTACTGTTTATTTATAGCAAGGTATATCCGGCTCAATAAAAAATTGTGATTATTTACACATTATTATTAAAAATTATAAATTTTAGAAAAATTGTAATAAATTAGCTCTATAAATTTAATAATTAACAGTTATGAAAGCTAAAAACTTAGGATTCAATTCTAAATTAATTCATGCAGGTGCTTTCGAAGATGCTTTAGGAAGTGCGACCGTACCAATATATCAAACCTCAACATTTAAATTTAAAAATGCCCAGCATGGCGCAGATTGTTTTGCCGGAGAAAGTGACGGATACATCTACACCAGAATAGGTAACCCAACTATTAAAGCTTTTGAGGATAATATTGCAGCCCTTGAAAATGGCTTTGGCGGTATTGCCACAAGTTCAGGAATGGGAGCAGTAACCTCAGTTTACATGGCATTGTTAGGGCAAGATGTTCACATGGTAAGTACAGCTTCGGTTTATGGCCCATCACGTGGTGTTATAGAACAGGATTTTAGCCGTTTTGGGGTTGAAGCAAGTTTTGTTAATACCGCTATTCCTCAGGAAGTTAGAGATGCTATTCAACCAAATACAAAAGTATTGTATCTTGAAACCCCATCGAACCCCACTATGGAACTGACCGATCTCGAAGAAATGGTCAAAATTGCCAAAGAACATGGCCTTATTGTAGTTGTTGACAATACGTTCTCAAGTCCTTATTTGCAAAAGCCACTTGATTTTGGGGCAGATGTTGTTTTGCATTCTATTACAAAATTCATTAACGGACATGCAGATATTGTTGGAGGTGTGATTGTAACCAAAACAGAGGAATTGTACAAAAAAATCAGGCATTCAATGGTTTATATGGGCTGCAACATGGATCCACACCAGGCCTACATGGTAATCAGAGGGGTTAAAACTTTGGGCGTAAGGATAGAAAGAGCCCAAAAAAGTGCCATGGAAGTAGCAAAATACCTCGAACAACATCCTAAAGTAGCCTGGATAAAGTATCCGGGCCTGGCATCACATCCACAGCACGAGTTGGCCAAAAAACAAATGAATGGCTTTGGCTCAATGATTAGTTTTGGGGTTAAAGGAGGCCTGGAAGCAGGTAAAAAACTGATGGACAACGTAAACCTTTGCATATTAGCAGTTTCGCTAGGCGGGGTTGAAACACTTATTCAGCATCCTGCATCAATGACACACGCAGCAGTCACACCCGAAGGAAAAATAAAAGCGGGAATTACCGATGATTTGGTGAGATTTTCGATTGGAATTGAGGATGTTGAAGATATAATTGCTGATTTAGAACAAGCACTGGAAAAAGTTTAAATATTGCCTAAGTTACTATACTAATTACTTTAACAAAACCAGGTTACCTGCTGACGGAAACCTGGTTTTTTATACAACTAAGTTGACTTTTTGTAAAGATTTATCTAATTTCGCCCTCGAAATGTAGGGGTAAGAAATACTAAAAATTGTCATAAAAGAGTTAATAGATTAAGAATAGTTGTATATAAAACCCTCATTCCGCATGCCGCTGAAGCTTTAGCAGAGGCGCAGAGGGATTTTATAGAAAACTTAACTAAAATTTAAACAAGTGAAAAAGGTTTGGATAGGAATAATTAGCCTGTTGTTTTCAATACAAATAAATGCCCAATACATGAAAAACCTTCAAGGGCAGCCTTTTTCTGATGAAGTATTGGCGAGTGTTCTTTATAACACAAAGGGAGAAGAAACTTCCTTATCTAAAGTACTTGACGGATTAAAAGGAAATATTGTTTTGATTAATTTTTGGGCTAGCTGGTGTGGTACTTGCAAAAGAGAGTTCCCACATTTAATAGACTTGCAAAAAAAATATACAGGTAAGAAAGTTGTTTTTTTGTTTCTATCAACCGATACAGATTACAAAAAATGGATTAGAGGACTGGCCACTATAAATGTTGATGGGCTTCACTACAGGATAGATGTTAATTCAAAACCTTCGATTAAAAATTTTCTAAAAATCAGAGGGATACCCTATTATGTGATACTCGACAAGTCAAATCATATTTACGATCCTAAAGCAAAATGGCCACATCAGGAAAAATTGAAGAATTCAATTGATTTAATTCTAAAAATTGGCCTTTGATTTTTAACAAGTAAATCAAAATTGATAAAAAAATACTCAAATTAATCGCATCTTTGTTTTTAGATGCACATGTTAAACTAAAATCGAATAAAAATGAAAAGAATTGGAATGACTTTGCTTTTAATTAGCAGCATAATTCTATCAGCAAACGCCCAAATGATTATTAAACCTGCAATTGGTTTAAATTTGACAACTTTCTCATCCGATATTCCAACCCACGAAATTGATGGCCGTTTAGGTTGGCAACTGGGAGGAACTGTTGCAATTGGTAGTCAATTTTATTTTGAACCCGGTATTTTCTGGGTAAAAAATAACTGGAACCTTAATAACGATGGTACAAAATTTAAAAATGATATCAGTTCGCTTCGTATTCCTGTTTTTGTTGGTTGGAATGTTGTTGGAGATCCTGATGACGACAGAAACTTTCATATTTTTGCAGGCCCTTCGGCAATGATAGTTACATCGACCAATAGTGAAGTTACAGGAATGGACGAGGATGCATTTAATAAATTTATTCTTGGTGCCAATATTGGTGCAGGAATTTCTGTTGGAAAAATATTTGTTGATGTAGGTTATGAATGGGGCTTAAACAATATGTATAAAGAAGATGATAATGATACTAAACATAGATCATTATGGATTAATGCCGGCTTCAGGCTGACCTTCTTGTAAAATTTGTTGAATTAATATAAAAGTCCGAAGCGGGATAACAACTTCCATCTTCGGACTTCTTTCTTCTAGCTATAGTTCCTTATAAAATCAACCAGCAAACGAACACCAAAACCAGTCCCTCCATTGGTGTAATAATTTTCGCCTTTGTGCATGTAAGCCGGCCCGGCAATATCAAAATGCATCCATGGATAATTGGTAAAATACTCCAGAAATTTACCAGCAGTTATTGCTCCGGCAATTCTGCCTCCAATATTCTTAATATCAGCTACATCTGATTTTAGCAGCTCTTTGTAATCATCCCAAAACGGAAAGCGCACAATACGCTCGTGAGTTGCCTGGCTACTTTTTTCAATTTTAGAAAACACCTTTTCCGGAGCAGTACCCATTGCAACCAAAGCATAATGCCCTATTGCATAAGCTGCGGCACCCGTTAAGGTAGCCAAATCAATAACCAGTTCAGGCTTGTATTTTGAGGCATAACTTAAGGCATCGGCCAATATCAAACGACCTTCGGCATCGGTATTTAGTACTTCAACCGTTTTTTTGTTGTGCATGGTAATAATATCGCCAGGTACATAGGCGTTATTACTAATTGCATTATCCGTTGCCGGAATTAAACCAATAACATAATAAGGTAGCTTTAATTTTGATATTGCAGCTAAGGTTGCAGCCACAACAGCAGCCCCGCCCATGTCAGATTTCATATAATCCATGCTGTTTGCGGTTGGTTTCAAGCTGAGTCCGCCAGTATCATAAACAATGCCTTTTCCAACTAAAACAATGGGCTGTTTGTTTTTGGCATTCTCAGGTTTCCAGGTTAAAATTGAAAAATTAGGCGGGGTTGCACTTCCCTGATTAACGGCCAATAAGCCTCCCATCTTCAGACTTTCAATTTGCTTTTTCTCCAAAACATCCAACGAAAAACCAGACTCTTTTGAGGCCTTTTTAATTTCCTCGGCAAGTTGCTTAGCTGTTAAAAATGAAAGTGGTTCATTTACCAGTGTACGGGCAAAAAAAACAGATTCGCAAACTGCTACCAATTCATCTATTTTATCCTGACCTAATTCCTTACTATGAATGAGTATTTCGGCTAGCTTATTCGATTTATCTTCTTTCTTTTCAAAGTATTTAGTAAAGGTGTAATGACTAAGTACCACCCCTTCAAGAAAAGAATAAACCTCATCTTTTTCGACTCCTATATCTTTAATTACCAGCTTATTAATCGCATATTTATTTAGGGTTGCTTTTAATTTAGATCCCTCCTTTCTTAATTCCTCCTGTAGTTCATCACCTTTCATTTTTTCAGGCAATAACTGGATAAAAAGCCATCGCTTGTATTGGTTAATGGCAATAAAACTTTCTTTATTTTTGGCTGATTTTTTTGCAAAATCCAGTTCATCCTCAGAAAGGTTCAATTCAGTGAGATTGTTGATTGAATTGCAAATCAATAAAATAGATGATTTATCACTTATGGATTTTGTTTTTTTTATCTTAAGTTCCATAGTTATTCGTTTTAATTGTTTAGATAATTTCTACAAATATAAACACCTGTTTGGTATTTCAGTATAAGTATCAATAAATCACTTCATATTTGCCGTTTATTTATTCTAACATTGTACTATAATAATTTATATTAGTGTCATATCAATGCTATTTTGACGGTATAAAAACCACTAAGCGGGTCTGATTATAAAATGCTAAGCATTAAAAATAAGCCAATTACACGACTTAAGAACCCGCTAAGCGGATAATTGTAACCGTCATTTAAGAGGTGACTTGACAATAGTGTTAAGTCAAATTTGATATTTCTGGTAATTAACCAGGTGACAACACCTGGCTGGTGCACTTGTCAGGTGTTGTCACCTGACAAACAAGCCTTGACATAACACTAGGCTAGTTTGGAACATTGTAAAAATTATTCCACAATGGTTTTGTATATACCAATCGACCAGTTGTTTTGTTTTGCAAGTTTACGAAGCGAAACAATTACTAACAGCGACTCGGTATAACTTATGACCAGGAAGTAAGCTCAACACCATTTTATGAAGATGAATGGGCAACAAAAGGTTTTATTGAGATAACAAGTATTGATCAGGACAAGAATCTCATAAAAGGGAATATTGAGGCATTTCTTGATAACAAAAACAGTGTGAAAGGAAAATTCACTGTGGAAATGTGCTCAAAACTCTAGTTGCAAAAAAAGTTGTTTAAATAAGGGGTACCTGCAATGAATTAATTACCAGCCAATTGACTACCTTTCTTTTTATGCACTTAAATAGGCTGTCTATCGTATGATTTTATTATTTTCCTATCTTTACGGCTCAAAAAATTTAAAAATGACTAGTAAAGAAATATATAAAAAAGCGTTAAACCTTGAGTTTTTAAGTCTTGAAGAAGGTTTATTTTTATACGAAAAAGTGCCTGTTAGTGAATTAATGTGGCTGGCCAATGAGGTGAAACATAAAATACTAAAAGAACGAGCTGCTAATGTAAGCTGGATTATCGACAGAAATGTAAATATAACCAATGTATGCATTGCGCAATGTAAGTTCTGTAACTTTTATCGTAAGCCAATTGCCGACGACATTTACATCACCACCAAAAAAGAATATGAAGAAAAAATAAAAGTTCTGAGACAATTTGGTGGCAGCCAGGTGCTATTGCAGGGTGGTTTACATCCCAAGTTGGGTTTAAAATTCTACTCAGAATTATTTAGGGAACTAAAAGAGATTGAGCCAGAATTAAAATTACATGCTTTGGGGCCTGCTGAAATTCATCATATTGCAAGAATTGAAAAAAGTTCTTACACCGAAGTTTTAAAAGGGCTAATGGAAGCCGGATTAGATAGTTTGCCCGGAGCAGGTGCCGAAATTTTGGTTGACAGGGTACGCACTAACTTATCAAAAGGAAAATGTAACTCGCAACAATGGCTGGATGTAATGCGCGATGCCCATAAACTTGGCTTAGTAACCTCTGCCACCATGATGTTTGGCCATATTGAAACCAATTCTGAAAGAATTGAGCACCTGATTAAAATAAGAGAAGTGCAGGCAGAAAAGCCAGAAAACGCACCTGGTTTTGTCGCTTTTATTCCCTGGCCATTTATGGATGAAGGCACGCAACTAAATGAAGAAGAAGGAGTTAAAAACACAATGAAATCAGAAGAATACATACGCACCATTGCAATTAGCCGACTAATGTTACCAAATATCAATAATATACAGGCATCGTGGTTGACTGTTGGTAAAGTAACCGGGCAAATTTGTCTGCATGCAGGGGCTAATGATTTTGGTTCAATTATGATTGAAGAAAATGTGGTTTCAGCAGCAGGTGCCGATCATCATTTTAATGCAGAAAGTATTCAACAGGCAATTCTTGAGGCTGGGTTTAAGCCCGCACTAAGAAACCAGGGTTACGGTTACATAAAAAAACCAGAAAATGTAACAATCTTATCATAATTTACATTTTGGCAAATTCTTTGATTAAGTTATTAAGATTTGAGAAATTTGAATATTGTAAAAAGTTTCTTACTTTTAGTAACTAATCTTAGAATATTAAGGATAACGAATGAGAATCCAGGCCAAAATTTTCCTATTTGTATTTATCACTTCATTTATAGTGTTTGCACTGGTAATAGGGTACATTATTTTTGATTACAGAACCTACTCAATAAATGAAGCAAACAGTCAGGCTTCCACTTATGCAGGGCATGCATCAACCTATATTAAAAGTGTTCTTGAACAAGATCTAGGGGTTTGTGCCACATTATCGCAAGGATTTGAAGACTATGAAAAAATACCGAAAAGCTTACGTAACGAAATCTATAAGGATGTTTTAAAAAATATACTCGAAGCCCATCCGGAATATCTTTCAGTATGGATGTCGTGGGAGCTTCGATTTATTGACGACAATTATACCAGAAAATACGGACGAAAAAGAACAGTTGCAGTGAGAGAATCCGGAACTGTTAATTTTTATATCGACACAGTTGAAGTTGAAGGAGATAGTTATGGCAGTCCTTATTATGAATCGAAACAATCGAGCCATGATATTTTAATGAACCCTTATTACTACGTTTATTCTCAAACCGAAGAGGGAGATTCCATTTTAGAAACCAGTGTTGCAAAACCGATAATAATTGATAATGAATTTGCTGGAATTGTTGGAATTGATATCACACTGAACCGCTTTGATGAAATAGTTGAAAAAATAAAGCCATTTGATGGAAGTTATGCCTTTTTACTCTCAAATACAGGTACAATTATATCTTCTCCCAACAACGAAAATGTTGGAGACAGTATTTCAAATGTATATCCTGGATTTATTGAGCAGGAAGTTTTTAGCAAACTCAATGAAGAAGTAGCTTTTAAATTTAATTTTTCTGATAGTACCGGTTTTTCGAATTTTGTTTCGTTTGAACCAGTTTTTGTTGGTAATTCCGATAACCCGTGGTTTGTTTGCTTAATTGTTCCATCACAAATAATTGAAAAAAAAGCACAGGATTATTTCGAGAAATCTTTATTGGTTGGAGTTGGAGGTATCTTACTATTTTCAATAATTACACTTTTAATTGCACGCAGAATAACCTCCCCGTTAAAACGTACTACTTCCATATTAAAAGATTTGGACAAAGGGATTATTGATCCTACTAAAAAGTTGAAAGTAAAATCGAAAGATGAACTTGCAGAAATGGGGCGCTCTTTAAACAACTTGATAGATACTTTACAAAAAACGACAGAGTTTGCACGCAAAATTGGTGAAGGCAACTTTAATGTACAACACAAGGCTTTAAGTGAACACGATGTTCTAGGTAATGCTTTGATTGACATGCAATTGAACCTACAGAAAGGACAGGAGCTTGAGGAAATTCGACAGTTAGAACGAAAGAAATTAAACTGGTCGCAAGAAGGCTTAACAGAATTAAGTGAGGTTTTAAGAACCAGCACAGATGATTTTGAAGAATACCTTTTGTCCATTTTAAGTTATATTTTAAAGTATATAAAAGCTGATCAGGGAGCCATATTTATTTTGAATACCATAAATCCTGAGCATCAATTTCTCGAATTACGTTCTGCCTATGCTTATGATAAAAAGAAGGCCCTTGATGCCAAACTTGAGGTAGGTGAAAGCCTTGTTGGAAGGTGTTTTCAGGAAAAAGAAGTGATTTACATGACCAACATACCCGAAGGGTACACCTTTGTTTCTTCTGGTTTGGGCAGCCACGAGCCACGATGCTTGTTTTTAATGCCGCTGCTATTTGAGGATGAGCCTTTTGGCGTAATTGAAATAGCCTCATTCAGAGAGTTGGCCGATTTTGAAATTGAATTCTTAAAAACAATTGGAGAACGGGTTGCATCTTCAATCTCAGTAATGGAAAAGAATGTGCAAACCAAGCAGTTACTCGAACAATACCAGGTTCAATCAAAAGAGCTACAAAGTCGAGAGCAATTGTTACAGGAAAATTTGCAGGAACTCCAAAAAACACAGGAAGATGCTGCTGCCAAAGAAAAAGAAACACTTGGAATTGTTGAGGCAATGTCAGGTATAGGTTCAATTGTTTGGTACGATATGCAAGGAAATATCCAAAACATTAAAGATAAAAATTTAAGCGATTTTGGTCTTTCAGAAAAGAAACTAATTGGTAAAAACCACACCGAATTTGCCCAGGAAGCAAAAGATGACCCGGAATGGTATAATCAGTTCTGGGAAAATTTACAAAAAGGAAAGCAACAAAGCAGAATTTTCTCAACAGAAACTAAAAAAGGCCTTGTTTGGAAATCAGAAATTTACACACCAATACGCGATAGTAAAGGCAATTATATTCAAGTAATCAATATTGGCTTTGACATAACCGAAAGAAAACTACTTGAAGAAAAAATACAAAAACTTCAGGAAGAGTTGGATAAGCTGAAGAATAAATAGGGATTTACCAGATTTTGTGAAAGAGAAAAGTATATCGTTTGTCCCATATGGAGAAATTTTGCAACTCAATGCCATAAAGTTAACATCTTCTATTAATCAGCCGATTACATTAACAGTAATTAACTGACTAATAAATAGATAACACTTTAATTCATTGCCATTTACCCCTTATTTTAGTATCTTTATGAAATAGTAATAATAAACATCATAAAAAAATGCGAAACAACAAAGAGTCAGAAGTGACTGGTAAAAGAGTGACAACCAGTCAGATAAGACGAAAAAAAACACGCTAAACTCATTAACACTGTAAATCAGTTGATTAATGAACCCAGTTTTGTCGAAAGACATAAAGTTTTCCCCAAGCATTTCATTCGAGATAGTTTTTTTTTGCATTCAAGATAACCATCTTGTTTTTAATCAATATTTTGGAAGGAAGCATCCAAACAGAATTAGACATTTTTTGGAAACATTGAAGCCTCGGATACAAAGACAAATGAAGTTACCAGCAGTGCTTTTACACAGGCAAAGGCAAAGCTTAAACACACAGCTTTTATAGAAATGAATAGATACTCAGACTATTTTTTTTATGAAAACAGTGCCTATAAAACATGGAATGGTTATAGCTTACGCCTTCCACCAACGGAAGAAATTCAGCAGGAGTTTGGTATCAATGAAGAAAAATTCGGTGAAAAAATTGTTGTGGCAAGGATTTCAGAAGCATTTATAACTTCGTTATTAGACACTGAAAAATTCACCCATAAATGATTTAAGGCATTGTATGCTTTTTTCAGAAAACACTAACAATCAACCTTCCATTCTTATGCTTAAGTTCATTTGGCTTGCATTTTTTAACATCAAGAGCTATGATTTGCTTTTATTTCTTTTGTCTTGTTTTTAGCCCACATTATTCATAAATAATAAATTTATCTAATGCAGATTCGTTTCTAAAGTTGAGCAGAACTACTCAATTTTATTTACTCAACCGATGAAAAGTATTTCATAAATTGTGCCCTTTCATAAATCGATGGATTTGGAATTTCTTTGTAGCTCATTAATCCACGAATGTCATTAACGGATTCATAACCCTTTTTATCCATCCACTCAGCAATACCGTTTACAATTTTGTTTAATTCTTCAACACCGTTTTGATAAAGCGTTGAGCAAACCTGTACGCTTCTTGCCCCTGCCAATAGCATTTTTATGGCTGCTGTGGCATCATGCACACCAGTTGATGCAGAAATATCTACAGTTTCAACCAAATCTGATAACATGCCAACCCAACGCAATGAGTGCCTTATGTCACCAGGGTTACTAAATATTTCAGAACTAACAAATTGCATCGAATCAATGTTGATGTCGGGTTCATAAAACCGATTGAATAAAATAACGCCATTTGCTCCATGGGCATAAAGCCTGCTTACAAAGTTGGAAAGGTTCGAAAAATGATTCCCAATTTTAACAGCAATCGGAATTTTTGTGTTTTTTCTGACTTCTTTAAGTATATTGTAATATTTTTGTTCAATATCGGCTGATTTAACTTCCGGGTCAGCTACAACAATATGAATATTTAGTTCAACTGCATCGGCACCTGCTTCTTCAAGTATTTTTGTAAAACTCACCCAATCATCGGTCGAAACACAGTTAACACTTGCTATTATTGGTATTTTAACTTGTTCTTTGGCATCTTTGACCAAATCAAGGTAGGTTTCTATGGTATTGCTTTTGGCGTAGTTTAATATGTAATCTCCGGCTTCAGGGTAAGCGTTGTGTTTAAGCAAACTGCTTGTTTCATGATTAATTTGCTCTTCAAAGATCGATTTAATAACAATTGCCCCTGCCCCGTTTTTTTCTAACTTTTTAATTTTGTCCACACTATTTGTTAGCCCGGAACTACTTACTATTACAGGGTTTTTTAACTCCAAACCTAAATAGGTTGTTTTTAAATCAGCCATTTTATATTTTTTTGTTGTTTGTTAAATTTTTGCAAATCAAAAGTAACTATATTTTTCTGTTTTTGCTAAGTTATTCCAGCTATTTAAATTCGCTCTAAATACATCGGTAATTAATTGATTAATAGTTTCTTTCTCCGAAAATTGTACTTCCTATTCTTACCATTGTACTTCCCTTTTTTACTGCAAGTTCAAAATCGGAAGACATACCCATTGACAACTCATTAAAATCATGCTTTTCAGCAAAATATTTTGCTTTTATCTGGTCAAACTGTTTTTTTAACCCACCAAATTCATTTTTTATTTGTTCAATGTTATTGGTGTAAGTGGCCATTCCCATTAAACCTCTTAAGTTAACATTTTTTATTTGCTTGAATTCTTCAGAACAAATGATTTCTTCCAGTTTGTTTAAGGTCAAACCAAATTTTGATTCTTCTTCAGCAATGTGCAACTGAAAAAGGTACTCAATTTTTCGGTCATTCTTAATAGCTTCTTTATTAATCGCTCTTAGTAGCTTTAAACTGTCAACCGCATGAATCATTGAAACAAATGGAGCAATATATTTCACTTTATTGGTTTGTAAATGTCCAATAAAATGCCATTGAATGTCTTTTGGAAGTTCTTCATGTTTTTTGGTGAGTTCTTGTACTTTGTTTTCACCAAAAATTTTATGTCCTGCATTGTAAGCAGTTAAAATATCTTCATTTGGTTTAGTTTTAGAAACTGCAACGAGTTTCACATTATCTGGTAAATTTGCTTTTATTGATAGTATATTCTTTTTAATATCCATTTTTATTTCTTCTCTAATTCTTCCCTTCTAAATAATGTAAATTTATAAATGGCACTAACTGATAAATTCTGGCTAAGTGAGCGGTACACACCTGTCCTGTCCGAATCGAAAAAGTTCACAAACCCTTGTGTGAATAGAACTTGCAGCTGCAAACTGTTTTTACCCAGCCCAAACTCAAAACCTGCACCTCCTTTAAGCCCAAATTCAAAGGTATTGTATTCCAGCTCATTGTATTTAATAAATAGAGAGTCCATTGTATAGTCTGGTTCACCATTAAATGTTTTACTTGTTTGTATTACATAATTTCCATATGTTCCTAAAAGCAATAACCATCCAGATTTTTTGTACCTGTTAGACCTGAATTGGGTTAATAAGGGGAACTCAATACAATCAAGCATCACTTTTGCTGAAGCACCGTTTTGAAAATTCTCTACCCAACCTTTTTGGGAATATTGGGCACCTATTTGCAAGCCCATGTTTTTATCAAGGTAGTTAAAAACTAGTCCACCTTCATATACCTGCATATAGTCATTATCAATAAAATCTGGATTAATGTTAATATCCGTAACAAAATAATAGCTGGAAACACCACCACCTATTTTTAAACCTAAAGAGGCTCGCTTTTGAGCTTTTATAGCCATGGTTGCAAGGATAATTCCCAATAATAATAGTAGTTTTCTTTTGATAATTTCTAACATTCTTTATGCAAATAAAAGTAAGCTAAGGGCCATAACTGCCATTCCTGCAATTAAACCATAAATTGATAAATGATGTTCTCCAAATTCTTCAGCTGCAGGCAGTAGTTCATCAAGTGAAATAAACACCATAATTCCGGCACCCCCTGCAAATACTACCCCAAAAATTAAATCGTTTAAAAAAGGCATTAAAATAAGGTAGCCAATGATGGCCCCAATTGGTT
The DNA here is from genome assembly GCA_050291445.1 of Bacteroidales bacterium. Taxonomy (GTDB): domain Bacteria; phylum Bacteroidota; class Bacteroidia; order Bacteroidales; family NBLH01; genus NBLH01. The sequence goes on from JBNKJW010000182.1 coordinate 25,800, forward strand.
TTGATAAATCCGAGGTAAATGAATACCAAAATGCTTTTCTTCTACTTTTAGTGGTGTAATAAATTGGTACCGAAACAGCTATTCCTTCCGGGAAATTATGAATACGAATTGCTAAGTTGGTAAATAACCCCATTCGCATCAACTTTTTATTGTCTTGCCGCGTTTCTGTCATTTCTTCAACAGCATGCAATTCATGTGGGTTTTCTCCAGATGGAATTACTCTGTTTATCAGGGCGATAATGAAAATTCCGGCAAAAAATGCAAAAACTGTGTACCAATAGGCCATTTTATTAGCATCAGCATCAGCTAGGCCTGCTCCACCGCTTGAAAAATATTCTAACATAGCCGCTTTTGCTTTGGGGAAAATTTCAATAAAAGAAACGTAAATCATTACACCAGCTAAAAAACCAAGAGATAATGAAAGGAATTTTCTGTTGGTTGTTCTTGTAAAAAAAGCAATAGCACTTCCAATACCAGTTGAAAGTCTGGCTAAAATAGTAAGGGCCAATGCAAATAATACGTTTCCTGATTCCATTTCAAATACTTCAAATCAGCCCCAAAATTAAACGAAATTTTCAGAATAAGTATAAGGTAAGTAACTATTAGAACCCAAAATCTGTAGAAATCTGTTTTAGCCAATTAGTTACACGCTCATCTGTAAGATCTTCCTCATTGTCTTCGTCAATTGGTAATCCTAAAAAAACATCATCTGCTAATGCCTCGGAGTTGTTGAAGGTATATCCTTCGGTACTACATTTACCAACTAGCTTAGCACCATTTTTTTCCACAACCTTTGCCAGGGTTCCCATAGCGTCAACAAATTGATTGGCATATAATAAGTGATCACCTAGTCCGAAAATTGCAACTGTTTTACCTGAAAGGTTGTACTCATCAAGTTTAGGCATAAATAAGTCCCATCCTATTTTTTGGTAATTAGCATCCCAACTATCTCTTCCAACAGTTGAAATTCCAAATATCATTTTTTTGTAGTTTGATAATAGTTCAGGATTTGTTTGTTCATCTATTAAAATAAGATCAAATTTTTCTTTTCCAGCCTTTTCGCAAATGATTTTTGCCACTTTTTCTGTGCGTCCTTTAGCTGGTGCATAGAGTAATGCTATTTTGTCCATTTTCCTTTTTTTTAATTATTGTTTTATTTATCTACAAAGCTATAAAATATGAAATTTCAAACTATGAGATAATGCAGAATTTAGTATTTTCTTTTACTTTTAATTATAACTTACAGACATTTAATACTTTATGGAGGTCGATTTTGATTAAAAAAGGACAAAAAGTACAAAAAAACGTCAAATCTAGACTAATTCAGAAAAAAATATAGCAGACATTCTAAAGTTAAACTTCTTATTACTGCTAAAAAAGGTTTGAATTTCAAAAAAATCTACTATTTTTGTTAATCAAGACCAAAGAAAATTAAATAATTAAATTAGCTTTAATATTTTAAGTCTTTGGCACAATTTTACTGGTATAATTTGATTAGATGTAGCAAGTCTATTTTCGATAAAACCGGTAAAAGTTGAACAGTTGGACTTATGATAAGAAAACGAAGTACAGGCAAGCCTTTAAAAATTACCTACGACCTTTTTAAAAGAGTTGAAAATGGTGATTTTGAATACATTTATCGGGGTAGTTTTTCACAAAACCTTACCCGGAAAATACTTTCCTTGGCAGAAAGTAATCTTCAAAAACTAGTTGACAAATCATCTCTTCAAAATAGAATTTATTTTATTATGGTTGAGGGGTTGCAAAATGTTACCCGTCATCAGGAAGAAGTTGTTTCTGGTGATGTTGATGACTATTCGGGTATTTTTGCAATTCAAAAACAAGGTGGAAGATATTTGATTACCACCGGAAACCTGATTGTTAATAGCAAAGTTGATTCACTTAAACAACGACTCGAAAGGGTCAATAGTCTTGATAGAGAAGAGCTTAAGAATCTTCATCGGGAGATTTTAAGTACTGGCGAATTGTCTGATAAAGGTGGGGCTGGTCTTGGGCTGATTGAAATGGCCAGGAGATCGGGCAATAAATTGTTGTTTGACTTTGAATACGTCGATTTATATTGGTCGTATTTTTACCTTCAAACAGAAATTCCATCAAGAGTCGATTTGGCAAGTAATGAAATAACAAGCGAGGAAAATGAATCGATAAAAAGCATTAAGAATTTAAATCATCTTTTGTCGAAACGAGACATTTTGCTTAATTTCAACGGAAATTTTAACCAAAATAACATCCTTAGCTTATTGTCAATAATAAAAGGACAAATGAGCACAAGCGGTCCGGCCAAAAAGGTTTATTATATTATGGTTGAGATGCTTCAGAATATTAGTAAGCATGGAGATAATATGGAAGAATATCCTGATGGGACTTCAGGAATATTTTATCTAGGCCAGACCAATGATGAATTTGTGTTGACATCTGGCAACTTTATCCAAAATGATAAAGTTGAAGATTTCAAAGAAAGACTTGACATGGTAAATAGCTTGAACGAAGATGAGCTGAATGAATATTTTAATAAAATATTGCTTGACCAGAGTGCTATTGATCCACAAAAAACAGGATTGGGTTTTATTGATATGCGATTGAAAACGCACAGGGAAATTGCTTATGATTTTACCAAGGTCAATGATGAGTTTTCTTTTTTTACATTGCAAACATCAATTAAACTAAAATAAATTAATTGTAAATTTACTTTATCGAATGGATCCATTAAGAATTGCTGCTACAGAAGATACACCGGAGATTATATTTGATCCGGGAAATAACATATTTAAAATTTCAAACGTATCATTACCGGAAAATGCTATTGAATTTTATGCGCCGGTTCTGGAATGGCTAAAAAGGTACAGGGATAATGCATTACCCACTACCATTTTTGATTTTAATATTGAGTATCTGAATACTGCTTCATCAAAACAAATTTTTGAGCTGATTTTTTTGATTGACAAAATAAATGAAAAAAGCAATGTTACAATAAGGTGGCATTATGATAAAATTGATGAGGATATGCATGCTCTCGGAATTCGTTTTACCCATCTGGTAAAGGTGAAGTTTGAGATGGTTGAATACGAAAAAACCAACAACGAAGAGGATGACGACGATGACGATTTCTTCTAAAAAAATAATACTGCATTAACTAAAAAACTGCCAACTGGCAGTTTTTTTTATTTCTTAAAACCTTGAAAAAGGATTGTAAGGGTTGTAGTAATTGTTGAAAGAATTTCTATTAAAAGGATTGTTGTAGCCCATGTATCCCATGTTGTGCTTAGTAACCTGTACGCCAATACTTAAACTTTTGGTTATTTGGTATTCAGCACTAAAACTTAAATAATAATCGGGGCTATTGCTATTATTCCCTGAAAAGGAATAAGGTGATTGGTTCATTCCATACAGTATCTCTCCACTAATCCTTAATCTTTCAGTTGCATAATAATCAATGCCTGTAAATATATAGGCATTTGTGAAGTTGTTCTTTTTCTCCTTCTCCGATGCATAATAACCTGAAAGGGTGGTGTTTGTAACCAAAAATCCGGTTGAAATACTCAATTTAGGGGCCAATTTATACCTTATTTCAGGCGCAGTATACATACTTACAGCATTTCCAAATTTACTACTTGAAAAACTTGTACCAACATTTATTTTATAATCCACCTTTGATGTATTTTTATCTGAATTGGCAGTATAATCAGTTGGATTATTTTCCTGTACAGGTAAAGTTACTTCATCTTTATTATTAGTATATATAATTTCCTGTGCCTGCGTGTTTGCAAATGCAAATAATATGATAAAACTTACTATGTAAAATTTCAATTTCATATCTGTTTTTGTTATATTACCTCAACAAATATAACTTTAGTTTTTGGATTTTAGAGAAAAATTAGTGTTAAAAAAACTTAGCCTATTTGTTTTTGCGCCTTCAAATATCTCATTATTAGACTTTTACACTAATTGTTAATATGTTGATAATTTTATATCTATTCTTGTCGTTATACTATTGTCAAACAAAAAAAGTTTTTTACTTTAGCCTAGAGTATTAATATTTAAATTGTTAAAATGAACCCCCTATTAAGTAGTCAAAATCTTTTTGTTTTAAAAACAATTAATCCAAAAAAACCGGACAAGACCAAACTCACTGTTATCAATGAGTTTGAAGGTTTTTTTGATTATGTTGAAAACCAAATGGCTGTGAATGTTTTCGGCCAGAAGGAGAACAACCGGAAAGAGCGTGCGCAGTTTGCCAGGAATTTATTAATTAAAATGATTGGCAAAGATGAATTTATGCGTATTCGTGAAACTTTAATGCAATCGAGGAATGCAGCACCTAAAAAATGCAATTACAAAACTTTAAATGATACCGAACGTATTATTTTTAGGTTAATTGCAAAAGGGTTTACCCAAAATGAAATTGCTGAGTTGCTGGATTGGAATGATAGAAAGGTAAAGGATCACAAAGAACGCATTTATGCGAAAATGAATTTTGCCCGAAAGGCAGACTTGCTTGAATATGCAAACAAAAACAGGCTGGTTTAAACGCATTATTGAAATGATTAAAGGGCTGTTGTAACGACAGCCTTTTTTATTGCAAAACTGTGCCAAAGCTTTGCAATAAAAAGGGTAAGTGACTCACAATTTTTTGTGAATTTAATACTAAGCCGCTATCAAGATAATTAAAATAAACTTTAGTATAACTTAGATAACGAAGTGAACGTTCTCATGACCAAAGGGAATAATGCCGAAGGATTATCATGTTAAGAAAATTTATTTTCTTAACATGATAACCATTCGGTATAATAAGTAACTTTGGCAAAGTTGTTTATTGGAAATTAGGATATTGGTTCTTCAGCAATAAAATTGTATTCATTTTAATATTTGATTTGTCGGTCATAAATCATCAGATTTTAAAATTGGCTAAAAGACGGGGCTTGAACCACAAAAACTTATAAACAAACAATTTTAGATTAGTGCTAAACAACCGCACAATTGTATTTTAATATACAATAACTAGTTTTATCTAAAATTAGCTATCTAATTAAATGCTAAGGATATAAAATGACTAATGACTTAAAGTCCAATGACTGATCTACTTATGAAACGTCTTTTCGTCGGCATAAAAATCCACCCAAATAAAAAATTGCTTGATTTCTATTCTAAATTAAAAACGAGTTTAAAGGATGATAAAATAAAATGGGTGCCTGCTGAAAATTTCCACATCACACTCAAATTTTTAGGTGAAACACCAACCTCTTTGCTTCCAAAAATTACAAAATCGCTAGAACAGATTGTGGATGATTTTGAGATATTTAGTGTCAAAGTAAAAGGTCTGGGGCACTTTAAGAAGCAACGAAATACCAAAGTTATTTGGCTGGGTTTAGAAAATGTAGAAATACTCTCTGTAATGGCTGAAAAAATCGATATTGCTATGCAAAAACTGGGTTTTGAACCAGAAACACGGCTTTTTAAAGCTCATTTGACCTTAGGCAGGGTAAAGTACATTTCAAATGAAATAAGGATACAGGAACAGATTAAAGCATTTAATGATTTTGATATTCAGCTTGTTAGGGTAAGTTCTGTTGTATTATTTGAAAGTGTTTTGAAGAAAAATGGCCCTCAATATTATTCTTTTCATGTTATTGATTTGTAGCATTTTCTGATACTTATTTATTTACAATAATCTAATACAGATTAGCATAGACCTTCAAGCAGGATAACATTATCAAAACTCCTTGCCCTTTTCCTATTATTTTTTTAAATTTAACCTTGTTAAGGGAATTGAAAATAATACTTTAATCGAAAAACTATGAAAAGGGCAAAACTTTTACTTTCATTTATACTATTCTCTGCCTTTATTTACGGGCAACAATGTACTTCAGGCAATTGTGCCAATGGGTATGGAACATATGTGTGGGCCAATGGGGATAAGTACATAGGCGATTGGTTAAACAGCAACATGCATGGTTCAGGTACTTATTATTTCTCAACTGGTGATAAATATACTGGTAGCTGGAAAAATGGGAAATTTGATGGTTATGGATCATATTATTATGCTGGTGGTGCTCAGGATGTTGGCTATTGGTCAAACCATAAATTTTTAGGGAAAAACAAGCCTACAAACAATCTTAAAACTGGCTGTATATCAGGAGATTGTGACAATGGACATGGTACCTATGTTTGGGAAACAGGCGAAAAATTTGAAGGGTATTGGATCAACCGAAAAAGAAAGGGTTTCGGAACCAATTACTGGGCAAATGGTACCTGGTACCGAGGAGAATGGGTTGATGACAAAAGAGATGGTGAAGGAACCTGTCAGTATTCAAATGGTGATAAATACGTTGGCCAATGGAAAAATGATAAAGAAAATGGTGAAGGTACTCTATTTTATGCAAATGGTACCATTGAAAAAGGATACTGGTCTGAAGGAAAGTACCTTGGAAGTCAAAACCTAAATAAAACAGGTTGTATTTCTGGTAATTGCATTGATGGTTACGGTACTTATGTTTTTTCTGATGGTGGGAAATATGTAGGAAATTTTAAAAATAGTACCAGAGAAGGATTTGGAACATATAATTGGCCTACTGGAGCATGGTACAAAGGTGATTGGAAAGCTGGTTTGTTAAATGGAAAGGGACTTTATTTCTATGAAAATGGTGAAAAATACGATGGTGAATGGAAAGAACATAAAAGGCATGGCTATGGTTCCTATACCTACAATGATGGAACAATTAAGACAGGAATGTGGGAAGAAGGAAAATATGTAGGTACTGGTAAAAACCAATATGGATGTATATCAGGGGATTGTAGCAATGGCTATGGGGTTTATACATGGAAGACTGGTGAAAAATATGTGGGTAATTGGAAAAACAATAAAAGAAATGGTAAAGGTGTAAATACATGGGCGGATGGTTGGATTCATGATGGTGAATGGAAAGAAGACAAAAGACATGGATATGGTACTCAAACTTCTCCTTCAGGGCAAATTAAAATAGGATTTTGGGAAAATGGAAAATATATCGGTCAAGATATAGCTCAATCTGGCTGTATATCAGGTGATTGCCAAAATGGAAATGGTACTTATGTACAAAAAAATGGCGATAAATATGTAGGTACATTTAAATTAGGTAAATATGATGGTCAGGGAACGTATACTTTTGCTGCTGGCCATGAATATATTGGCGAGTTTAAAAATGGGAAGTACCATGGGCAAGGTAATTTTAAAAATGCTTCGGATGGTAGCAAATATGTAGGTGGTTTTGCATATGGTAAGTATCATGGTGTAGGAACCATGTATTTTGCAGATGGTCGAACTCAGTCAGGTGAATATAAAAATGGTATTTATGTAGGTTCTACACAGAAAGATTTATTGCCACCTAAAATTTCCTGGTTAACACCAACCTATGCAAGTAGCGAAGTAGATAAATCGGAAACGAAAGTAAAGCTGTGTATTAGCTCAAAAGAGGAGTTACGAAATGTTCAGATTTATGTGAATAACGAACTTCAGGTAAACAATGCCGTGCGTGGTTTTAGTGTGGTTACTTCAAATTGTGATTATACCATAGAACGTCCTGTAAAATTAAAACCAGGTGATAATAAAATAAAAGTAGTAGTGGAAAATGGTGCAGGAAAGGCAGAGTCTGGAATAAGAACCATAAAATACAATGCAACTTCTACTTCCAATCAAAAGAGATATGCACTAGTAATAGGCAACGGCGAATATTTATCTTCTCCACTAAAAAATCCTGTGAATGATGCAAAAGATATTGGCAATGAATTAAAACGCCTTGGTTTTGATGTAATGGTACATACCAACCTTACACAGAATGACATGAAAAAATATATGCGTGAGTTTGGCAACAAACTGGCCGCAAATAAAGGTGTTGGCTTGTTCTTTTTTGCTGGTCACGGAATGCAGGTTAATGGCGAAAATTACCTGATTCCAGTCGATGCAAAAATTGAGAAAGAGATGGATGTTGAGTTGGAATCAGTGAACCTGAAACGATTAATGGGGGAGATGGATTATGCCAAAAATGACCTCAATATTATCATTTTAGATGCCTGTAGGGACAACCCCTTTGCCAGGAGTTTCCGTTCAGGAGGAAACAGAGGATTGGCTACCACAATGGCACCAACAGGAACGTTTATTGCTTACGCAACTTCTCCAGGCAATGTAGCCTCCGATGGAACTGGAAAAAATGGTTTGTATACTGAACAATTATTGAAGGCTCTTAAAAATCCAGGGCTAAGAATTGAAGATGTATTTAAACAAGTTAGAAAGAATGTTTATGAAATGTCGCAAAAGAAGCAGGTTCCATGGGAAAATTCCTCTATTTTTGGCGATTTCTACTTTAGTAAATAGACAAAAGGCATTTTATCCTGTTTTAGCTCGGTTTCGTCAATAATTTGAGGTTAAACTAGGGGTATTTAACAGCGAACTTGTCAAAAAATAACAAAACAAATACAACATAATGATGAAGAAAACGCTATCAATTTTAACACTGATTTTAATCTCATATCTTGGCTTTTCGCAGGGAAAGTGTCTGTCGGGTGATTGCGACAACGGTTTTGGAACCTGGCAGTATGCCAATGGTGATAAATACGAAGGAACCTGGGTTAACCAAAAAATGCATGGTTCAGGCACTTATTACTACAAAAACGGTGATATTTACAAAGGAGGATTTAAAAATAATAAACTAGAAGGAACAGCAACTTTTATTGCGCATAATGGCGATAAATATGTGGGCGAATACAAAAACAACCACATGGAGGGCGAAGGTACCTATTTTTACAAAAACGGGAAGGTGGAGAAAGGTTTGTTTGTAAATGACAGGTATAAAGGTGATGAAAATGCAACAGGTTGTGTTTCTGGTGATTGTAAAAATGGTAAAGGCACCTACATACTTGACAATGGTGAAAAGTATGTTGGGGCCATGAAAGATGGTTCGCGCGAAGGCAAAGGTACTTATTACTTTAATTCGGGCGAACGGTACAAAGGCATGTGGAAAAACAACATGCGACATGGTGAAGGCACCAACTATTTTCCGGATGGAGAAAAATACGAAGGAAACTGGAAAAATGACAAACGACATGGCTATGGAACGCATACCTACCTGGATGGAAAAGAAAGAACCGGCATGTGGGAAATGGGGCGCTTTGTGGGCACTGGAAACAATAATTATGGCTGTATATCAGGTGATTGCAATGCAGGTTTTGGTGTTTACAGGTGGAAAGATGGAAGAAAGTACATAGGTAAATTTAAAAATGGCAAGCCCCACGGCAAAGGAAAAGATTTTGCAACAGATGGAAGTATTTATGAAGGAACATTTGTTAATGGTCAAAAAAGAGGTTACGGAATAGTAACTAAAAAAGGCCAAAAAGTTAAAGAAGGTTTTTGGGAAAGCAATGTTTACAAAGGAGCCACTTTTTCAAAAGCTGGCTGTGCTTCAGGAGATTGTAATAATGGCTATGGAACTTTGTATTTAAAAACCGGAGACCGATATAAAGGGCAATTTAAAAACGGCCAGTTTTATGGCTATGGAACTCTAGACTTTGTGAAAGGCGCAAAATACGTCGGAGAGTTCAAAAACGGAAAATTTGATGGTGAAGGTACATTAAAAATAAAAGACAAAGGACAATACATTGGTGACTTTGCTTTTGGAGAATTTAATGGCTTAGGAACCTATTATTACCCTGATGGCAGAGAAAAGTCAGGAAAATGGAAAAATGGTAGTTTTGCAGGTACTGCGCAAACTGGAGTTACAGCTCCGGTATTAACCTGGAATAACCCGTCTTCATCTTCGTTAACTGTATCATCAATTGATTACAGAATAAGGTTGTGTATTTCTTCAAAGGAAAAGCCACAGGATATCCAGGTGTATGTAAATGATAAATTAAAAATCAAAAATGCAGTAACAGGACTAAAGCGCGGTGGAGGCTGTGATTACCAGTTTGAACGCATCCTTAATTTAAACCCTGGTGAAAATAGGGTAAAAGTGCTTGTAAAAAACGGGGCTGGTGAAACAAGCTCTGGAGTAAGAACAGTTATTTATGATTCGGAATCTACCAAGAAAAATAAACGTTATGCATTGGTTATTGGCAATTCTGCCTATGAAATGGGGCCGCTTAGAAACCCAACTAATGATGCCAAAGCCATGGCAGCCGAACTAAAGCAAATGGGTTTTGACGTTTCAATGCACCTTAATCAGGGACAGGAGGGAATGATAAAAGCAATTAGAGAATTTGGTGACAAATTAGCGTCTAACAAAGGAATAGCTCTTTTCTTTTATGCAGGACATGGATTGCAGGTCGGTGGCGAAAATTACATAGTGCCAGTAGATGCTCATATCTCTAATTTAAATGAAATTGAAACCGAGGCTGTAAACTTAAGCCGTTTAACCGGCGAAATGGCCTATGCAAAAAATGATATGAACATTATCATTTTAGATGCATGCAGAAATAATCCTTTCGAAGGTTCAGACTCTGGAGGTAAAGGTTTGGCTAGTGCTGCGGCACCTTCAGGAACCTTGATTGCCTTTGCAACAGCACCTGGTTCTGTGGCTGCTGATGGTACCGGGAAAAATGGGTTGTATACACAAGAACTTTTAAAAGCTATTGATACACCAGGAAATGTTTTAGAGGATGTTTTTAAGGAGGTTAGAAGAAATGTTTACAAACTATCAAACAAACTACAAACACCTTGGGAAAATTCATCCTTGTTTGATGATTTCTATTTTAAACAATAATAAAGAAGTTATAAGTTGCTAGTTGTATGTGGTAGGTTTTAAAAGCCTGTATTTATTACTAGCAGCTTACCGCATATTACTTACAACTAACTAATCACACTATGAAACGTATATTCAGCTTAATTTTCCTTCTTTATTTACCTATTTTAATAGTTGCTCAGGTTGAAGATGATGTACCTGGTACAGGGCTTGTTTTTAACGATGAAGAATATGCAAAGGTGCCAATCAAAGCAACCCTTACCAGAAGTTTGTATGGTTCAAGCTTGCCGGGCTCAGCTTCATTAAAAAAATACACACCATCGCCGTTAAGTCAAGGGGCATATGGAACATGTGTGGGCTGGTCAACTGCCTTTTGTGCTTTTACAATTGTAGAAGCAAAAAGCAATGGCTGGACAGATCAAACTACAATTGATGCCAATACGTTTTCACCAGGATTTGTGTATAGTCAGATAAAGTCTTCCTCGGATGTTGGGTGCAAATATGGTTCAAGTATTTCTGATGCATTAACCCTGATGAAAACCAAAGGGGTGCCTAAGAAAAAAGACATGGATATGAGTTGCCCGAGTTCAATTCCTATGGATGTTTTTAATAAAGCTGGTAGTTATAAAATTAAGGACTTTGCTAAATTGTTTGACGCCTACACCCCGGCGGGATCTAAGAACCAGGCTGTTAAAAAGAGCCTTTCCGAAGGAAAGCCGGTTGTTATTGGAATGAAATGCCCTTCTTCTTTCAATAAGGCAAAAGGATACTGGATACCCACTGAAGATGCGTCACAAAACTATGGTGGCCATGCTATGTGTGTAATTGGCTATGATGACAACAAATATGGAGGTGCTTTCGAAATCCAGAACAGTTGGGGAAACTGGTGGGGAAACAGCGGTTATATTTGGATAAAGTACCGCGATTTTCAGGAGTGGGTAAAGTATGCATATGAAATGATTTATTTTGAAAAAAAGACAAATGTTACAGTTGATTATAATGATTTGGCAGGAGCAATTAGGTTTGTTCAATCATCTGGTAATGAGATGAATGCAGTTTTTTCAGGAAGCCATTACAAAATGGGCAACGCTTACCGTTCGGGTACTAAATTTAGGATCTATCTTTCAAACAATGAACCAGCTTTTGTCTACGCTTTTGGAACTGATGCTACCCAAAAAGTATTTCCGGTTTTTCCACATGAGCCTAATATTAGTCCCGCGTTAAATTATAAAAAAAATGATGTAGCCATTCCCGATGAAGATCATTACATAGAGATGGATAATACTGTTGGTACTGATTATTTGTGTGTTCTGTATTCATTAGATCCTTTGGATATTGAAAACATCCATCGTAAAATTGAGAATGGATATGGTAGTTTTTATAGTAAAATTAAAAATGCCTTGGGTGGTAAAATGGTTGATAATCAAAATATTAAGTTTGAATACAACAAAGTTTCTTTCTCAGCTAAAAGCAAAGGAAAAACAGTTGTTGCCCTGCTCGTTGAAACAAAGCATGTTGAGTAATACCTAGACAGGTTGATTATTGCTGATTTGTTCTTGTTTTAAACTTGCAATTTTTAATAATTCTTCTGCCGATTTAGTTTTACCAGTATTTACAATTAAGATTTTTGCATCCCTGGGAATCTCTCGTTTAATTTGCAAAAGAAGTGCTAAACCTGCAATGCCGGAAGGCTCAAAGGTGATATTTTGTTCATTTGCCAGTTCGATGGCTTGTATAACAAAGTTTTCTTCAAGATGTTTAATTGAAGTTTTGTTTCCCACGCACGAATATGAAGTTAGTTCATTGATGAATTTGAGGTATTCGTTATAGGTTGGTAAAAAACTTGAATATAGCTTATCAAGCATAGTAGCCTTATTGCTTGTAGTAGCCCCAAAAAAGTTGCATTTTTTTAAATTTTCAATAGAACCGGAGTAGCGCGGATCAGAATTATGTAAAAAGCTGTTGAAATATTCTTTTTTCACAATATTCAGGGTATTGATAAACAAATCGCCAGTACCAAATGGAATGAAGCAATAATCAGGCTCTACATTAATTATTTCATAGCTCATCCAGTCATAGTAGTTATCCAGGTTGGGGTCAAGGGTTTCTCGATAAGTAATGTCAATACCATTCCAGTTTTGCGTAAGTCTCTTAATATCTTCGGGTTGCAAAAGATAGTCTGAAAGATCTGTTTCGTAAATGGTACATCCGATTTTTTGTAAAGATGCCTTTATCTTATCATCTGTTGTATGGTCAACAAGCACCTTTAAACTTATTGGAATTCTAAAAAGATTAAATAAATTTTGTATTGCAGATGCTGCCCCACCCGAGGAAATCATTGAAATTTGAGGTAAGCTGTCTAGTTGTTTATGTTTTGAGGACTCTAAAAGTGCTTTGTATTTAATAACAACCTCCCAGGCAAATCGATCTTTATGTGTGCCGGTTGGGTTGGTGCTTTCATCTTTTAACCAAACATTGGTAAAGCCAGGTACCTCAATTTGAAAAGTTTTTGATGCCGGAAAGCATGGAGTGTAGAACGGTTTTGGCGGAAACTCTGGCTTTAAAGGATCATTGCTTGATGGTACTTGAATTGACTGGTATATTTTTTCAATTCCAGAGGTAACTACAACTGATTTTTGAGGCAATAAATGTATTAAGTCCTGATCGCGGTTAATTTTTTCGAAAAAGATATCGTATCTCAAGGTTGATTTCATATTTGTTAGCTTTTGAAGCATATCAAATATGTCTTTTTTTATCATTTTTAGCCGGTCTACCTTGTTTGAGATTTCTTTCAGCATTTTATCTTCGCTACTGTTCTCTGGTGACTGAGCTTCTCGAAGCCCTTGGTTGCCTTCAATAATGTGCGAAAATGCTTTTTCCAATTTTTCAATATGAAGTTTCCAATGTACCGATAAAGCAATTTTACCTAAGGTACTAAAAATATTGTATTCGCCATCATAAATATCTGGTAGTAATATGTTTATAGCTTTTTTCCGATAAAGCTCAAAATTGTTTTGTGTAAGGTTTATTAGTCCTTCAATGCACTCTTCATTTTGCAAATAATCCCTGCTCAATAACTTTATAATATATTGGTTATCATTTAGCGAGGTAAAAACTTCCTTCAGGTTGCCATGCTGAAAAAGTGGGCTGTTTCTGATATCATTGGTGACTTTTAAGTTGAAGTTTTCTAATAAAAAGTTTTCAATTTTTCTGGCTTCATTCAGGTTGTTGTAGGTAAATGAAATGATAAACTCAGGTTTTTTTTCTTCGCTACCATTGTTTCTATCATAAACAGGTTTAACGAACTGTTCCTTTGCTTTTAAAATTAAATCTTCTCTTATGTTACCATAGGCATACAAGTAACACAGGTTAATGTTAACCCTTTGAAATTGAGCTTCTTTTTCATTTTTTTTTGTATGGAAAAAATGTTTTAAAAATGTTTTTCCAGGAGCAACATTGGGCAGTGCATTGTTATCAATAAGTATCCTGTTACCTTCATTAGTTCTAAACTTATTTAATCTTTTTGCAATTAAAGATACCAGTTCTTCATAGTTGGGCAGGTGCGTGTTAAAGTCCTCCATTTTATGGCTTCCACCATCTGTAATATATTGTTTATGAACTTGCTGACGGAGGTCATCAAGTTCTTTCTTAGTCATTTTTATCCAGCCTTTTTTTAAATTAAACGTTGCCATTTCCCCATTTTTTCTGTAAAAATAGTAAGAATTAGTGAAAACATGCTTTAAAATGACTGACTATAATACCGACTTTATTTAAAGTAAAGAATGTTAAGCCTTTGTATATGCGCGGTATCATTAGCTCCTGTATAGTAATAATTATAGTTATAGAAATGATAGGTCATATTCTTGCTAAATAATTAGCTAATGACTTACCTTTGAATTAGTTCTAATTAAAATTGTTAATTATGAAAAAACTAATCTTAATGTTAAGTTTTTTTTTCGCATTTACGATAGCAAATTCTCAACGACTTTATGTTGTACCCTATTATGATTGGAGTAGTAAAACTGCTTTCCAAAATTCGCCAAGTCCTTTGGTAAGAGGTTATGGCTTTTACAGCGACTCCTTGTCCAGGGCTTATGACGAGGTAACTTTTTATGAATATGCTGGTGAATACTACCCTATTGAAACCTGGGCCGATTATTATTACTGGTTCATAAATAAGTATTGGTACCGGTTTGAAGATCCAGGTTTGTATGAGTTTTATTATCATGCTAAAGACGATTTTGGAATGGCCCAATACATTTGTGGACATGTTTACTTAGGTTATTTTTACCCAAGCAGAATAATCCTTTCTTTTCCTGGTAGAAGTATTTATGTAAATAACCTTTCGAGGAGAAATCTACGAAGATGGATTAAAAATGGTTCATGGGTGAACAAAAACTATGTTCCAGATAAAGAATTGCTTGCATTGCATGACAAAAACAGGCCTAAAACCTCTGAAACAACTGTTGACAATGTGAGGGTTGCGGATCGGGATAAGTTACCAAATAACAAAAGGGATATTACTCCTGGTAAATATAATAATAGCAGGCCAGGGCCACTTTACAGGAATGGTGTTAATAATAATGGACGGAACAGAAGTTCCTATAATTCAAATGGGGTAAATTCAAGAGTTAATTATAGTACTAATTCTTCATTAAATAGAACTACTTCTGGTAGCAGTAGCAGAGTTTCCAGAAGCACAAGTACTAATACAAGCAGGTCAAATGTAAATCAATCAACAAATAGCAGACGAACAAGCTCAGGTGGCAAAAGTACTAAAAGATAATTCTAGCTATTCCGTTTCTTTAAAGCCGGTATCCATAATAGACCGGTTTTTTTGTTGTCACTCATCGGTAATTTTTTCGGTTCATCCTCCTTATTTCCCGGTTCGTCACCTATTAATTTTTTGTCTCATTCCATTGTAGCAACTTTGTTTCAGATTTAAACAGGTTGTCATGAGAAAAATTGCAGGATTAATTGTTCTTCTATGCTTTTCGGTTCAGGTATTATCACAAAATATCATTAGTGGTAAGGTTACTGACCGAAAAGGTGATGCAATTGCAGGAGCTAATATCTACCTTAAGGACACTTATTTAGGTGCAAGTTCAGATAGTCTTGGTAATTTTAGTCTGAACGCTGAGATAACTGGAAATAGTATACTTGTTGTTAGTTTTATAGGGTATCAGAACTTTGAACTAAACCTGAATAATATAAGCACCTCTGATTTAAAAATAGTATTAAGTGAAAGTAGCAATAATATAAATGCTGTGACCATAACCGCCGGTTCTTTTGATGCAAGTGATGAAACCAAAGCAGTAACCATGAGACCACTGGATATTGTAACCACAGCAAGTGGCGAAGGAGATATTTATGGTGCGCTTAATACCCTACCCGGAACTCAAAGTGTGGGCGAAGAAGGTGGCATTTTCGTTCGTGGTGGCGAAGGGTACGAAACTAAAACCTATATTGATGGTATGTTGGTGAAAAGCCCTTACTCATCGAGCATGCCTGATGTACCTTCGCGGGGTAAATTTTCACCTTTTTTGTTTTCAGGAACTATGTTTAGTACTGGTGGCTATTCGGCTGAATATGGTCAGGCGCTTTCATCGGCCCTGGTACTTAAAACAAACGCCTTGCCACCCAAAGATGTGAGCAGTGTTACCTTAATGTCGGTAGGTTTGGGAGCATCTCATACAAAAAGATGGGAAAAAACATCTATTTCAGCTAATGTTAATTATACCAATCTTGCTCCTTATTACCAGGTGGCAAAACAAGATATTGATTGGGAAAAAGCTCCTGAGGGATGGGACGCTTCATTACTTTTTAGGCAAAAGGTTGGAGATGAAGGCATGGTGAAAAGCTTTGCTTCTTTTTCAAAAGATAACAGCACGCTTAATTATCCAAATATAGAGCAAGGGGGAATTGACTTGATTGGCCTTAAAAGCAAAAATATTTATATGAATACAGTTTATAACAATATGCTTTCTGACAAATGGCAAATAATGGGAGGCATTTCATATAGTTTTGATAATGAAAGTATTAAAATTAATAGAAACGAGGTTGTAACGAACGAAAACACCTACCAGGCAAGGTTTAAACTGACAAATTTTGTTTCAGATGCCCTCTCTGTTAAATATGGGGTAGAAACAATTATTTCTGATTACAAGCAGGACTATTTTGTGGCTGCAGAAGAAAATACGTACAGAACAAGTTTTAATGATGAATACTTAGCTACTTTTATTGAACCAGAAATAAAACTTTCCAATTGGTTTGCAATAAGGGTAGGTGGGCGCTTTGAATTTTCAAATTTGAATAGTGAGACTTCATTTCAACCAAGAGCTTCGTTAGCTGCAAAACTGACCACTTACAGCCAGGTGTCCTTTGCCTATGGCACTTTTCACCAAGCTGCTCAAAATGATTTTAGAAAATTCAACAGCGATTTAAAAGCTGAAAAAGCAGAACATTATATATTGAACTATCAGATTGTAAAAAAGGAGCGTACTTTCAGGGTGGAGGCCTATTACAAGAACTATGGTAACTTAACAAAATACATTGCGTTAAACTTTCCTGAAAAAGAAAGCTATAGTAGCACTGGAACAGGCTTTGCAAAGGGAGTGGATATTTTTTGGAGAGACAGAGGCTCGTTTAAAAACATTGATTATTATATCTCTTATTCATTTGTTGATACAGAACGCAAGTATCGGAATTATCCATCGATGGTTCAACCTGGTTATACCTCCACGCACAACTTATCAGTTGTTTACAAACATTGGATTGCTCCAATTAACACGCAACTGGGTTTAACTTATTCTTTTACAAGTGGAAGACCATACAATAACCCAAATGAACAAGGTTTTATGACTGGAAAAACCCCTGAAATTCATGATTTGAGTGCAAATTTCAGCCATTTGTTTAACCTGTTTAATCGATCTGCAATTTTGCACCTGTCAGCTAGTAACATACTGGGATTGAGCAAGATATATAGCTACAGGTTTCCTCATGTTCCGGATAAAAATGGGCAGTATCAGGCATATGGAGTAAAGCCACCTGCAAAAAGGTTTTTTGTATTAGTATTCATTCTTTCATTATAAAAACAATAAAGTAAATTGATCATCTAAAAATAAATTACCATGAAAAAAATCGTACTTATTTTAACATTAGCAATTTCTGCTCTGAATTTAAATGCCCAAAAAGCTGAATATTATCAAGCAATGGGGCAAAATCTTCAAAAACTGGGTGATGCAAAAACTCAAGCTGATTTTCAGAATGTTGCCAATCAATTCGAATTGATAGCCAACAAAGAAAAAAGCGAGTGGTTGCCCTTGTATTATGCTGCCCAATCAACTATTTTAATGGTGTACAAGGGGGAGGAGAAAGACAAAATCGACAGCTATCTTGATTATGCGCAAAAGTTTATTGATAAGGCTCTTGTTATTAGTGAAAATGAGTCTGAGATCCATGTTTTGCAGGGATTTTTGTACCAGGCCAGGATAGGAGTAAGTCCAATGAGCCGTGGCCAAAAATATGTTGCGCTGGCACAAGCTAGTTTTGAAAAAGCAAAAGCATTAAACCCTGAAAACCCGCGCGTTTATTATTTAATGGCTTTGAATGTTTTTAACACCCCAAAAATGTTTGGTGGAGGAAAGAAAAATGCTTTACCTTTATTCCTTCAGGCCAAACAAAAGTTTGATACTTTTAAACCAGCATCACTTGTTTTACCAAACTGGGGAGCTAAACACAACCAGGAAATGATTGATAAATGCCAAAGCTAATTTTGTGGGAGTAAAAAAGAAATATAGAGGATTAATAAATTTTGTCAGAGACCTACTAATTATTTTATTAGTGGGTCTGTTGGTCACCTATTTTTTTAGTCTTGATTTTGATAAGTTGATTGAGGAGCTAGTTCCAACTCTTTTATATTCAGCCTTTTTAGGTTTAATGCTATGGAAGGGTAATGAGTGGGTTTCGGAACAAATACATAAAAAAGCAGACTGGAAAAAGAAACCTGAACAAAAGTTTTTGATTGGGTCGCTTGTAATGTTGCTTTATACCAGTTTTGCAATAGTTTTTGTAAAATTTGTGTGGTTTATTTTTTTAGATGGCGGTAAAGTGCATGATTTTGAAATGCCTTCATTTCAACTATTTGCTATTTTGTTGGGAGTGACTTTTATCATTGGTTTTGCTCTCAATATCAGGGCTTTTATTATTGAGAAGCAAGCTACAGTGTTGCGTGAAGAAAAACTGAAAACAGAAGTTATTAAACTTGAGTACGAAGCGCTAAAAAACCAGGTAAACCCTCATTTTTTGTTTAATAGCTTAAACGCATTAACAAGCCTTGTTGCTGATAATCAGGATGCAGTGAAGTTTATTAAAATGCTTTCTGATGTATACAGGTATGTTTTAGAGCAAAAGGATAAGGAAGTTGTCCCGCTTTACCGTGAAATCTATTTTGTAAGGGCATATGCCTATTTACATAAAATAAGGTTTGGTGATAATTTTAAAATTGAAGTAGAAATAGGAGAAGGGAGTCAAAATGTAGTGCCTCTTTCAGTGCAAATGTTGGTTGAAAATGCTATTAAGCACAATATAGTATCTGAAGATGATCCATTGAAAATAAAGATTTATCAAAAAAATGGTTATGTAATTGTTGAAAATAATTTACAGCTAAAATCAATGGTAAAAGATTCTAAAAAGATTGGATTGGAAAATATTAAGTCGCGTTATGCTTATTTGACTGATAAAGAATTTGTTGTTGAAAAAACAGAAACAGACTTCATTGTGAAAGTCCCGTTATTAGCTATCAAAAAATGACCCCATTGAGGGTTTTATATTTAAAAGTCCTTTAAAAAGAGGAGATGCTTAAATGTCAAACACTTTAACTTTAGATTAAACGGATGGAAGTTGTTGTAATTGAAGATGAACATCTTGCAGCTAAAAGGCTAATTGATTTAATCAATAAGTTCGATAGTTCTATTCAGATGGTTGAAAGGCTGGGATCGGTAAAAAAAAGTGTAAAATGGTTCAATAAAAATCCGCATGTTGACCTGGTTTTTATGGATATTCAGTTGGCCGATGGGTTAAGCTTTGAAATTTTTGAACAATGCGAACTTAAGGCTCCAGTTATATTTACCACAGCCTTTGATGAATATGCAATACGTGCCTTTAAGGTGAATAGTATTGATTATTTATTGAAACCAATTGATTTTGAAGAGCTTGGCAATGCCCTTAATAAGTTTTTAAGTCAGCAAAAAAATGAAAGGGAGCCCATAAATCATGTAAAAATGGAAGAGGTTATACAACTTCTTACCAAACAACATAAAACCAGGTTTGTTGTAAAAGTTGGTAACCATATTAAACCAATTGAAATTGTTGAAATACAATACTTTTACAGCTTAGAAAAAGCAACTTTTTTATATACCAACGAAAATAAATCCTATGCATTGGATTTTTCATTGGATCAAATTGAACGACTGGTAGATCCAGGGCAGTTTTTTCGAATTAACAGAAAATTCCTGGTAAATATAAAATCAATCAAAGAAATAGTAAGTTATTCTAGCAACCGGTTAAAAATCGGTTTTAAGTATTCAAAAGATGAGGATGCAATTGTTAGTCGCGAAAAAGTTGCAAGTTTTAAAAAATGGCTGGAATAGAATTAACTTGTAGAGACGCACGGCCGTGCATCTCGACAAGTTAATTCTGTCTAAAACAGTTTCATAGCAGATTCCTTCCCAGTCATTTCTTCAATTTCAATTTTCCACATTTTTACAGTCGCCAGCATTTTTTCTGTCATTTCCCATTCTTTGCCTGAATAATGGAGCATAATTTGGTTTAGTGCATAAACAGCTTCTTCAAAATCAGCAATTTCAGTCATTTCTCCAAAGCCAATAACACTTTGACAGACGGTTGTCCACTACAGGCAACTAATTCATTATCAATGGTTTTAATATTAATGTCAAATTCAAAACAAACCTGGTTGTTTGATTCAAGACAATCATTTTTTTTGCCTTCATTAGCAGTATGGATATACAAGCATTTGCCATCGTAACCAAATAAAACCAGAACTATGTAAGGGTCATTTATGCCAAAGCTACTCTGCAAACCAGAGACTATTTAATTACTTTATCAATGATTTGTTTGTTTTTTATTTGTTTGTCTTTTCTTCTCATCGTAATTTTATTGTGAAACTATAAAAACATCTTCTATTTTTGCGCAATAATATTCATAAATTGAAAATGTGCTGATAAAATATTGGTTATATAAACTAAAATCGTAGCTGATCTCTATCATTTTTACCTTGTTACTCATATCTATCCCGAAGCGTCGGGACTCAAATCTCAAACAATGGAAGCAATCTACCTAATTAAAAACGGAAAGTCTGAACTGGCCTTTGAAAAACGAAAAATAGAATTACCAGATCCAAAAAACGGAGAAGTAAGTATTGAAGTTGAGGCTTTTGGGTTAAACTTTGCAGATGTAACAGCCCGCTTAGGCTTGTATCGCGAATGTCCTCCACTACCAGCAGTAATTGGTTACGAGGTAGTTGGGAAGGTAATAAAAATTACTGAGGGTGTTGACCATGTAAAAGTGGGCGACAGGGTAGTAGCATTTACTATTTTTGGAGGCTATGCAACCCATGTAAATACCAATGCAAAGGCTGTTGTAAAAATCAAAGATGATTATGATACCGGAAAGGCTCTTGCGCTGGCTGTTCAATACTGCACGGCCTATTATGCTTCACATATTGCAACCAATGTTTTAGAGGGCGATAAAGTTTTGGTACAGGCAGCTGCTGGTGGAGTTGGTACCGCCTTGGTTCAACTTTGTAAATCAAAAGGATGTAAAATTTACGGAACGGCAGGTTCTGACAGAAAGATTAAATATCTTCAAGATCAAGGTGTTGATCATCCAATTAATTACAATGAAAAAGATTTTAGTACTGAAATTACCGAAAAAATGGATGTTGTTTTTGACTCAATTGGAGGACAAACTTTCAAAAAAGGCCTTAAATTACTCGATTTTGGTGGTCGGATGGTTGCTTTTGGGGCTGCCTCTCAGCTCGAAGCCGGTAATTTTTTCCAAAAAGTGAAATTTGGTTTATCCTTTGGGTTTTATCATCCGGTAGCTTTTATTATGGGTTCAAAAACACTTGCAGGGGTAAATATGCTTAAAATAGGCCAGTACAAACCCGAAATACTTCAACATTGCATGCAAAGTGTAGTTAAATTAGCTGATGAAGGCAAAATTAAACCGCATGTTGGGGCAATGTATTCAATTGATCAGCTTAATGAGGCACATACTGCTTTAGAAACCAGGCAAACAATAGGGAAAGTTGGTGTTTATTGGTAGGTTTTGCTATAAAAAAAGAGGCTAAGTATGCCATTTGTCGGAATGTATGATATTCTGATAATTAATTTACGCTTCGATGGGCTCAGCTGGAACGAAGGCGATAATTACCTGCAAGGAACAGGCAGTGGTATTACTCCATGTTTCCCCGAAATTCGTGCTTTAAATGCTTCTTATATCAAACCATGGCACTGGCTTTTCAGTTAAAGCTCCAATTGGTGCAAGAGTGCGCGCCCTTGTCCATAGTTAAAGTATAGTGATAGCGTAACCTGGATTAGAAAATTAATTGATATATTTATGAAATATTTCACTTGTAATACCTTCTATTTCATAAACAAAAAAATCTCCATCGACAGGGGAAAAACTCCCATATAAATAGGTGTTCTCAATTTGAAAAAGGTAAAAGCATTAAAAATGGTTAGGTATTAACCAAAAAGTTTACAAAACTTTTACCTGCCATTGAATTTACTCAGATATCACACCTGAGCCAATTAATTCGTCGCCCTCATACCAGGCGGCAAACTGCCCTGCTGTGATTCCTCGTTGTTTTTCTTCAAAAATTATGTATAAACCATTTTCTTTCAGAACAAGCGTAGCTTTTTGTAAAGGTTGACGGTATCGATGCCTCACCAGGTAATCTCTGGTTTCGCCAGGTTGCATTTTTAAATCGGTTCTAATATAATGGATTTCATCCTTTGCAATGAATAAACCTCTTCGAAACAAGCCTGGGTGGTCTTTCCCCTGCCCTACATAAATAACATTTTTCTCAATATCGGTAGCAATTACGAAAAGAGGTAAGGGTTTTCCACCAATGTTTAACCCTTTGCGCTGACCAATTGTATAGTAATGTGCCCCATTATGCTGCCCCACTTTACTGCCATCGTGTTTTGTATAGAAAAAAGGCTTAACCAACTCATCTACAGATGATTCATCAATTGAAATTGTATCATAAAAAGAACGCTCAATTTCAACAACCCTGCCCTTTTTAGGCTCCAGTTTTTGTTGCAAAAAGACAGGTAAATCCACTTTCCCAACAAAACAAATCCCCTGAGAGTCTTTTTTATCTGCTGATGCCAGTTTCAATTCCTTTGCAATGGCTCTTACTTCGGGTTTTTCAATGTCGCCAATAGGAAACATGGCCTTTTTGAGTTGTTTTTGTGATAATTGGCAAAGAAAATAACTTTGATCTTTGTTTTTATCTACCCCGGCCAACAATTGATGGTATTTTTTTCCGTCTTTCTCAAAAGTTGCTTTTCTGCAATAATGGCCAGTTGCCACATATTCAGCGCCAAGTTTCACTGCTTCATTAATAAAAACATCAAACTTAATTTCTCTGTTGCAAAGCACATCAGGGTTTGGAGTTCTGCCTTTTTCATACTCCGAGAACATATAGTCAACTACTCTCTTCCGGTATTGATCACTCAAATCTACCTGATGAAAAGGAATCTCAAGTTTTTTGGCTACCAGTTTAGCAAACATTAAATCATTATCCCACGGACAATCACCTTCCAAAACACCTGTTTTATCATGCCAGTTAATCATAAATAACGCGGTTACATCATGCCCCTGCTTTTTTAACAGGTAAGCTGCAACGCTTGAATCAACCCCACCAGATAAACCTATAACTACCTTTGCCATACCAATTAAACCTTTCTTTCTACAAAAAACTAAAACCTTTTGTTAATTTTTAATCCATCTAATATATGGATTAACTCAACAAACAAGCTTTCCTTATCAGTTCCTTTAAATCTTTCAATATTTGATTTTAAATTCAAAATAAGCGGCTCAATAAGTGATGCTTCCATCCCTTCTTCAAAATTATCTATAATAGTAAATGCTTCAAATGCAACCAAAAAATCCCTATTGATAAACAACTCAACAAACAGCTCAATATCAGCACTATAATCCAGTCCTGATTGCCAACAGGTAGTCAGAATTTCTTTATGAATTGATTCATAATTACTATTTCTTAAAGCCTTTACGATTTCTGGCCTACAATCTTTGTTTTTTAAGTCATTTAACAAACTGATTATTGATGATTTAACCTGGTTTGATTTACTTGTTGCCAATAACTCAAACAAAGAAGGCATTATTCTTGAATCACCAACATTTCTTAGTTGTTTTATGGTAAAAAGAACTTCATCCTCTTTGCTGCTTTGAAGTTTTGAGGCCATTATTTTGATAGTCTTATCGTCTGCCATTTACAAAATATTTGTTAACTTGCAAAAGTATAAATAAGTTTTAGATGCTAAAAGCAATAGGCTTTTTAGAACGTTTTTTTAACATCCGATAACATTTTGAAAGTTGATACTAAAAAACCAAAAATAAAATATGAAAATATTCCAACCTATTTATAGCGGATTTGTATTAATATTTATAATCACGTTTATTTCATGTGGAGGCGAAAGTTCGGTTACAGAGCATGAAGCAATTGACGAGGTAAGTCAAAATTATGTTTTAACTTCGACTATGGAAGTATTTAAAACCCTTCCTTCTCCAATTGAAACAGCCCAATTAATAAAGGAAACAGGGGTGAAATTCGACGAAAAAATCCTAAACCCTGCAAGAAATGCCCCCTATTATGAAACCAGTTACAGCATGGCTTTAAATCTTGGTGTTTATTGTGCCGATCTGAGCTATACATCATTTTATGACCAAAAACAAATAACCATGGATTACCTGGGGGCTGTAAAATCACTAGCCGATGGACTTGGGATTAACGAACTAATAAAAAAAGAAGATTTATTAACACTTGAGGCTAATATTTACAATAAAGACAGCATTAAGCAGTTAGTACATGATGTTTTTTTTAGTTCTGGTGAATTTTTAAATGACAACAACCGTCCCGAAATAGCCTTATTGGTTGAAGTTGGAGGCTGGATAGAAGGTTTGTATATAGCTATGCAGTTAGCTAAACAATCAGGACATATTAACAAGGAATTGGTAGATCGAGTTGCTGAACAAAGAAATTCACTTTTGCTTGTAGTCGAATCGCTTGAAAATTTTTCTAATATTAAATCAGTTAATGAAGTATTGATTGACATGCTGAAACTGAGAGACATATATGACAAAATGCTTGCTCCAAAAAACGAAGAGCATGATTCGAACAAAGTATTGAATCTAACAAAAAATTCAAAAGCACATGTTACTCCTGAAATTTTCATGAGCCTATATCATCAAATTAACAACACAAGGAACGGCTATACGCAATAATAATTAGTTTTGTTCAGTTAATTTATCCAAAACAAACTTATTAATATTAAACCTTAAAACGCGTTCTCGTGAAATTACCATTTCTTTCATTATTGATCATTGTTTTCATTATAATTAGCACCCCTAAAATATTAACCGGGCAAAACGACACATTAAAAACCCGTCCTAAAATTGGGCTGGTATTGAGTGGAGGTGGTGCTAAAGGACTTATGCACATTGGTGTGCTTAAACTAATTGAAAAACACAATATCCCGATAGACTACATTACCGGAACAAGTATGGGCAGCATTGTTGGTGCCCTCTATTCAATCGGCTACTCCGCCAGTGAAATTGAAAGAATTGCAAAAAATCTTGATTGGGAAGGAGTTTTTGATGGAAGCACAAAACGTCGGTTAATATCCATCGAAGAAAAAGATCAGGAAGGGAAGTATGTTATTGAAGTGCCTGTAAAAAAGGGCATCCCTGTAATACCTACCGGGTTAATCTCTGGACAAAAGCTAGAAATGGAACTGGCTAAAATAACCTGGTCAGTGCATGATGTAGATGATTTTTCAAAATTTCCAATTCCTTTTGCATGCATAGCTACTGATATTGAAACAGGAAAAGCGGTTGTTTTAAAAAAAGGTTATTTGCCCGATGCATTGCGGGCAAGCATGGCAATACCTTCGGTATTTACAGCAGTTGAAATTGATAATAAGCTTTTGGTAGATGGCGGCCTTGTAAAAAATTTCCCAGTAAGTAATGCTATTGAAATGGGCGCTGACATTATTATAGGAGTAGATGTTCAAGCCCCGTTGTACACCAAAAAAGAATTGACTTCAATGCTTAAAATTATGGAGCAAGCAGCAAGTTTTATTAATGATAAGTCAACAAAAGAAGAAAGCAAACTTGTTGACATATTGATAAAACCAAATATCGAAGGTTATGATGCAAGTAGTTTTGGCGCTGTAGACTCACTTTTAGTGCGTGGAGAAGAGGCTGCTCTTTTGCAAGAACAAAAATTCGTTGAATTAAAAAAACAACTTGATTTATATGCTGACAGCACTAAAGCAATTAGAACACCACCTACTTTGTATTCCATTTTTATAAACAAAGTAAGATTCGAAGGACTTTCAAAAGTATCTAAAGCAACTGTAAAAAGTAGGTTGCAAATAAAAGATTCAAGTTGGGTTTCATTAAAAGATATTGAAAAAGGTGTAGCTAAAATTTATGGAAGTAAATATTTCGAAAAAGTCAATTACCGTATTGAGCAAAATGAAAAAGGTAGTACTGATTTAATAATACGTATTGAAGAACAGCCTTTTACTATTTATAAAATCGGAATAAACTACAACAATTACTTTGATGCATCTTTACTTCTAAACGGAACTTATAGAAATATAATTGGCGAGGGCTCCAGGTTACTTCTGTCTGGGAAATTAGGTTCACACCCCGAATTTATGGTGGACTATTCTATTTTCACCCCTTGGAAGCCCAGCATTGGTTTTAGGTTAAATGCACAATATTACAACAGTGATGAAATTTATTATGGAATTACCGACTCTTTAAGCATAGAAATTGGCAACAATTCATTCATAGGAATGGCTGGTTTCGCATCATCAATAAGCAACTCGTTGTTATTTACCTTAGGAGCCAGGGTATATTACAAAAGATTAAACTCAAAAAATGCAAATTTATCACTAACTGTTCCTGAAAGTTCAGGTTTAAGTTTTTTTAGCAGTTTAAATCTTGACACCTACGACAGGAATGTATACCCCAACAAAGGCGCTTTATTATTTATGAGTGGAGAATATGTATTTAAAGAACTAAAAGAATTAGATTTGAATTTCACAACAAAATATTGGAAATTTTTACTTAATTACAACCAATATTTCCCACTCGGTAAAAGGCTTGTTTATCAGCACTTTGTTACCGGAGCTATAAGTTTGGCTGATAACCTTTTATATAGCGACAGGTTTTTTATGGGTGGAGAAATAAACTACAAAAACCATATTTTCCCATTAACAGGTTATCGTTTTATGGAAATAATGAGCCACAATATTGGTGCAGCCGGTGTTGGGCTAAGATATGAGCCCTGGCAAGGAAAGTATGTGTTTTTAGATGGAAATGCCGGAATTGCAGAAAACAGTTTAGATGATTTGATAAAACCTTCTGAAGTTTATTATGGTGGTTCTTTCGGAATTGGGATAAAAACAGTAATTGGCCCTATTGAATATAAGATTAGCACCAATAGCTTCAACCACAAAGTAAACCACTGGATTCAAATAGGTTACAGATTTTAACAAATTATTTAACAAGCATAGCTACAAGTCAAGTTCACCTTCAAAAACCAGTTTTGCAGGGCCTTTTAAAAATACATCAGTAAATTTGCCATTTTTTTCAATAAAACTAACTTCAAGCTCACCACCCAGGGTTTTTATTGGAATAACCGTATCTGAAGATTTATTCCTTTTGTAATAAGCTATAGCCGATGCAACTGAACCCGTTCCGCAAGAATAGGTTTCATCTTCAACACCTCGTTCATAGGTTCTTACAGCAATTCCTTTTTCCTCGGATGAAACAAAATTAACATTTGTACCCTCTTTTTCATATTGTTTGCTGTACCTAATTTCTTTACCCTTACTATAGACATCTACTTTTTGCACATCATTAACAAATTTTATGTGATGTGGCGAACCAGTGTTAATAAATGAATACTCATCATTTTCGATAACATGCTCAACATCAATCATTTTCAGCTTCACTAAATTATCATGGTAAGTAGTTGCCAGGTGTGGACCATCACTGGCAATAAAATTTGTTTCATCCTTTATTATTCCTAAATGCTTTGCAAATGCAACAATACACCTCCCGCCATTGCCACACATTGTACCACCAGAGCCATCGGAATTGTAATAATCCATTTCAAAATCATAATCAGGGTCTGATTTTAATAACATTAGTCCGTCAGCACCTATTCCAAAGCGTCGGTGACATAACAATTTTATCTGTTCTTTGCTTAATTTCATCTCTCCTGTTCTATTATCAATTAAAATGAAATCATTTCCCGTACCCTGATATTTATAAAAATGAACCCTCATATACTGTGTTAAATTTAGTTAATTGCTTGCTTTAAAATTTTCAATTCCGTTATTTTACATAAAAACAAACAAAAATAGGTATAAGTTTGTTAACTGTAAAAAAGGAAACTATGAAGATTAAAAACATTTTATTCATTTTTACAATAGCTTCAATTGGAGGGGTTGTTGCTATTGCTGGCAGCAAATTGTTTGAAGACAAAAAGATTGTACAAGAGCAAAAAGAAAATAGCATTGCTCCATTAGTACATTATGTCAGTAACGCAAAAGTTGATAATTCAATAGATTTTACATACGCTGCTGAAAAAGCGGTTCATGGTGTAGTGCACATAAAAACTTCTTACTCTAGCCAAAGAGGCAATACGCTTTATGATTATCTGTATAGAGAGCAACAAACACCTAACATGGGGGTTGGTTCAGGGGTAATTATTTCAACTGAAGGATACATTGTAACAAATAATCATGTTATTGATATGTCGAACCAAATTGAGGTTGTTTTAAATGACAAACGAAGTTTTAAGGCTAAAATTATTGGAAAAGATCCATCCACAGACCTTGCTCTTTTAAAAATTGAGGCAGATGATCTTTCAATTATCCCATTTGGTAATTCAGATGATATAAAAATTGGGGAATGGGTGTTAGCAGTTGGAAACCCATTTAACCTTACCTCTACTGTTACTGCAGGAATAATTAGTGCAAAGGGTAGAAATATCAATATTATGGAAGGGCAATATTCTATTGAGTCATTTATACAAACTGATGCAGCTGTTAATCCAGGAAATAGTGGTGGCGCCCTGGTAAACATAAAAGGTGAACTGGTTGGCGTTAATGCAGCAATAGCAAGCAGAACTGGCTCCTATTCAGGGTATTCATTTGCCATCCCTTCGAGTATTGTTGAAAAGGTCGTGGCCGATCTTAAAGAATACGGCATTGTTCAACGAGCATTGTTGGGTGTGTCAATCTTAGATATGACATCTGAAATTGCGAAGTCGCTGGATATGGATAAAATCGAAGGCGTATTAGTAGAAGGTATTATGCCAGGCGGATCTGCTGGAAAAGCAGGAATTGTAAGGAATGATGTTATTTTGAAAGTTGGTGAGAAAGATGTAAATAAAGTTTCTGAACTTCAGGAACTGGTAAGCAGGTACAGGCCAGGCGATAAAGTTGTTATAACTTTAATGCGGGACAATAAGGTAAAGAAGGTTACTGTTGTACTTCAAAACAAAATAGGAAACACTGAAGTAGTAAGTTCAGATATTTATACAGTCCTGGGAGCTAACTTTGAGCCACTTTCAAACAAAGAGTTGGAGCGATTTGGATTGGCGAGTGGGGTAAAAATCAAAGACTTGAAACAAGGGAAACTAAGAAAAGCAGGTGTAAGAGATGGTTATATAATTACCCATATTAACAGGGTGCCAGTAAAAAGTTTAAACGACATTGATAAAGCACTAAAAGGAGCTAGTGGTGGAATTTATTTAAGAGGTATATATCCTAATGGGTTAGTAGAATATTATGCATTTGGGATTGACTAGAATAAGATTTTTGAAATAGAAAGACTACAAAAATTACAATAAAAACAAGCATACTTACGTAATATTATAAGCACTTAATGTAATTGATTATTAAGTTTTGAAAATAATCTGCATATTGTGTAATTAATCCAGGTAAGGCAAAAAACACTAAACAAAAGATGAGACAATTAAAGATAACAAAATCTATCACAAATAGAGAGAGTGCATCTCTTGACAAGTATTTGCAAGAAATTGGTAGAGAAGAATTAATTACAGTTGAAGAAGAAGTTGAACTAGCACAGCGCATAAGAAAGGGCGATCAGGTAGCACTGGAAAAACTCACCAAAGCCAACTTGCGATTTGTTGTTTCTGTTGCAAAACAATATCAAAATCAAGGACTTACACTACCAGACTTAATCAACGAAGGTAATATTGGTTTAATAAAAGCCGCTGAAAAATTTGATGAAACCAGAGGATTTAAATTTATTTCATATGCTGTTTGGTGGATCAGACAATCAATACTTCAGGCATTGGCAGAACAATCAAGAATTGTAAGGCTTCCACTAAATCAAGTGGGTTCATTAAACAGGCTTAATAAAGCCTTTTCAAAATTTGAGCAAGAATATGAACGCATGCCTACACCGCAAGAGTTAGCCAAAGTACTTGAAATTCCAAAAGAAAAGATAACCAGCACGCTTAGGTTGTCAGGTAAACACGTTTCAGTTGATGCCCCATTCTCCGATAGTGAAGAAAACAGCTTACTTGATGTGCTAACTAATGAAGATACTCCAAAAACGGATACTTTTTTAATCAAAGAATCATTGATTAAAGAAATTGAAAGAGCACTTTCAACACTTACTGAACGTGAAAAAGGGATTATTAAATCATTCTTTGGCATTAATTGTACCGAGCTAACCCTTGAAGAAATTGGGGATAAATTTGGTTTAACAAGAGAAAGGGTTAGGCAAATTAAAGAAAAAGCAATAAAAAGATTAAGAAACTCTTCAAAAAGCAAATTACTTAAAAGTTATTTAGGATAAGACTAGAACTGACTTAGAAACTTATTCGCAACTTTTTACTGAAAGAATAAAGCATGCTGGTTGTCATTACTAGCATGCTTTTTTTGCAAAAAATAATACCATTCTTACTATACAACAAAAAAACACCAGAATCTCTAAATTTATTTTGGAAATAATTTTTAAATTAAAAAAAAACTTCAAATTCTTTATCAAACCTTCAAATAAAAGCATTTTTAAAAATACATACATCAAATTTACGGGGCTATTTATGTATTTTTTTAATAAATTATTTTAAACCCCCTTAATATTTTCATATGTTTGCTAAAATTTTAGAATTACAAAAACACAGAAAACAATGAAAAGAATTAAGCTAAAAAATCTTGTCTTATTGGCTTTGTTTCTCTTTGCAGGAACAGAGTTATTTGCACAATCAGGAACTGAAATTGATACAGGAGCTACAGCCTGGATGTTAACCTCAACTGCACTGGTACTATTAATGATACCTGGGTTGGCAATGTTTTACGGTGGCCTGGTTCGATCAAAAAACGTGTTAGGAACAATGATGCACTCATTTACTGCAATGGGAATAATGACAGTTTTATGGGTAATTCTGGGTTACAGTATGTCATTCGGCCCCAATGTACTTGGAGGTTGGTTTGGATGGAGCAATGATTATTTCTTTTTAAATGGGATAGATGACTCAATTTTAGAAGGCGGAGTCCCGGAATATGTGTTTTCAATGTTCCAGGGTAAATTTGCCATAATTACCCCTGCACTCATAGCCGGGGCATTTGCCGAGAGAATATCCTTTAGAGCATATATGTTTTTCATTGCTTTATGGGGTATTCTCGTTTACAACCCTCTTTGCCATTGGGTATGGGCTAAAGATGGTTTCTTGTTTAATATGGGAGCAAATGGAGCTATTGACTTTGCAGGTGGAACAGTTGTTCATATCAGCGCAGGTGTTAGTGGAGTAGTTGCGGCTATTTACTTAGGCCCACGTAGAGGTTACCCAAATATCGCTTCAAGACCTAGCAACCTGGTAATGACCATCATAGGAGCAGGATTATTATGGGTTGGATGGTTTGGATTTAATGCTGGAAGTAGTTTAACAAGTGGATTAAGTACTGCCCAGGCATTAACAGCAACCCAGGCAGCGGCGGCTGCCGGAGCATTGTCATGGATCATCCTTGAATGTATTCAATATGGAAGACCGAGTGCATTAGGCCTTGTTTCAGGGATACTTGCAGGATTAGTTGCTGTTACTCCAGCAGCAGGTGTTGTTAAACCTTACGGAGCTATGATCCTTGGTGTATTAGCCACTCTGGCCTGCTATGCTTTTGTTAGTAATAAACGCAAATTTGGTTTTGATGATACACTCGACGCTTTTGGTATCCATGGTATTGGGGGAATAGTTGGTGCTATTTTCTTAACCTTCTTTATCCGCGACAGCTGGATGACCGAAGCTACCACAAGCGCAGTTAAAAAAGGACTTATAGCCAATGGCGAAACCTGGTCAATCTGGCAGCAGCTAGGTGTACAAGGCACTGCAGTAGGACTGTCTGTTATTTATGCAGTTATTATGACTTTTATTGTATTATTTGTTGTCGACAAACTATTCAAACTGCGTCCTTCATCAAAAAGTGAAATGCAAGGTTTAGATACTGTTTATCATGGAGAAAGAGGATACGGTATGTTAAACCCTAACTAGGTTAGGCATTTTATTACTAAATATTAAAAAAAGAATGGATTAAAAGAAATTAGAAATGAAATTAATTATAGCTATTATACACGAATCGCAGCTTGAACTAGTGCGTGAAGCACTTGTTCTTGCAGGAATTAGCAGAATTACAGCAAGCAGGGTATCCGGACATGGAAAACAAAGAAAAGAAGAAATATATAGAGGGAAAAAGGTAATACCAAACCTAAACCCAAAAATGAGAATTGAAATTGCAGTAAATGATGAATTTGTTGACACCACAATAAATACCATCATGAAGTCTGCAAAAAGAAGTGACGAGGGTGAAGTTGGTGATGGAAAAATATTCATTATCCCTCTTGAGGATTGTATACGAATCAGGACAGGAGAAAAAGGCAGTTCTGCAATTTAATTTAGTTGCTGAATATTTTAATTCGATTCCAAAAGGCATAAACATTAGTTTATGCCTTTTCTATTACAATTTACCTAAACTATAATAAAAATAAAAAAATTAATAAAACCATAAGGTTAAAATAATAAATTCCAATAATTAAATAGTATATTTGTGAAATAATCACAAATACTATTAATTATGATTGTAGATTTTTCATTTAAAAACTACGCATCATTCAAAGAAGAACAACACTTCTCGATGCTGGCAAGTTCTAAAAAAGAACGATTTCAAAAAAATGAAGATAATATATACGAAATTTCAGATGACCTGAAAATATTAAAAACAGCAGTAGTTTATGGAGCAAATGCCAGTGGTAAAAGTAATTTTTTAAATGCCTTTAATACCTTTAAGCAGCTGTTATTTTATGTTTCAGTAGGAAATATTGAAGACATTAATAACCCTTTTAACAAAAACTACAGTTTTGTTTTAAACAATGATTCAAAAGATGCTCCAACGTTGTTTGAAATCACCTTTATAATTAATAAAGTTATTTATCGATATGGGTTTGAGTTTAACAAAACTGGTATTATAGAGGAATGGCTTTATAGAAAAATTAAACGTGAAGCACAAGTGTTTTTCAGAACTAATACTGAAACTGAAATTTCAAGTGATTTTACTGTTATTAAAGAAATATGGAAAAAGAAAATGGTGCGCCCAGATACCCTTTTGCTTACTGTAGCAGCTCAATTCAACGATCCACTGGCGCTTAAAATATTCCATTTATTTGGCAACATGAATGTAATTTCAGGAATACATGATTTAACCTACCGCAATTTTACAATCGATCTGTTTGCTAATGAAAACGAAGATTACCAAAAAGAAATTATCGAGCTTTTAAAATTAGCCGATTTTGGAATAGATAGCATTACTGCTAAGGAACAATCAGGAGAAACAATTTCATTAAACATTTTACAAGAAGATAATGCTGATTATGGTATGCAAAGAAAAAAAACAAGTATTAAAAACTTGTTCACAATAAGGAAAATATATGACAAAAACGGCACTGTTTCAGGACAAGCTGAGATGAAATTTGACTTTTTTGAATCTGAAGGAACCAAAAAATTCTTTCACTTGCTAGGGCCAATTCTTAACACACTAAAAGAAGGTAAAACCTTAATTATAGATGAATTAGATACCAAATTGCACCCAATGCTTACAAAAAAAATAATCCATTTGTTTAGAAATCCAAAAACCAACCAAAAAAATGCACAGCTGGTTTTTGCCACTCACGAAATTAATTTACTTGAGTCTGAGCTGTTTAGGCGCGATCAAATTTGGTTTACTGAAAAAGACCGTTTTGGTGCTTCAAAACTGTTTGCTTTAACAGATTTTAAAAAAGGCGTTAGAAATGATGAAAAAATCAGCAAAAGATACATGGAAGGAAGGTATGGGGCAATTCCATACCTGGCTGATTTTGAAGAATATATCGAATCTCAATTCTAATAAATGGGAAGAAAAAAACGCAACTCAAACCGACAAACTTTAAAAGGTCGTCGCAAAGCATTTAAAGAGGCAAAAGAAAGCTTTCTTATTTTTTGCGAGGGACAAAATACTGAACCTGAGTATTTTAAAGCTTTCAAATTAGTTACTGCAAGTGTTAAAACCATCCATGTTAATCAAGGTGATGCTTTAAGTATTGTTAAAAAAGCAATTGTACAGAAAGGGTTACACAGTGGCTATGATCAGTACTGGCTAGTGTTTGATAAAGATGATAGCACAAACAAACGTTTTAATGATGCTATTGAATTAGCTGAGAAACATGGGTTCAAAGTTGCCTATTCAAACCAGGCATTTGAGTACTGGTATTTGCTTCATTTTAAAAAGTATTCGGGTAAAATGCATCGAAATGATTATGCTGCTAAACTACAAGAGCATTTAGGGTTTAAATACACAAAAAGGCTAAATACCAGCAAAAAAATGTTCGATGTTTTATTTCCCATTCAGTCAAGGGCATTAAAAATGCTGAAGTCATCTACAATAGTTTCGAAGCAGAACGTAATCCTGCAGAGGAAGAATCCTCAACAACAGTTTTTCAATTAGTGTATGAACTAAACAAATACATTTAAATAAATGGCCACCTCCTATTAAAACGCAGTTAAGAACTTTGTAAAAAATTATTTAAAATATTCTATAAAAAAGTAATTTTTAGCATTAAATTTGTCATTCGTTAATAAACCCCTAAGTAAATATCAGATTATTTTAATCTGTTTCAAGTTGATTTAGTTTTATTTAACATAATGCTTAAAATAAATTCCTATTTATTTGCATTATATAAACATGTGTGAAAAGTTGGTGTGGAATGAAAATAATAAAGTTTATTGTTAAGGTTATTGTATTTAGTGTTGTAATTTTTTTTGCTAGTAGTTTTATTGATTTTAATGAAGTAAACCCACCTGAAGAACCGGAAGAAACCGGACCAGAGTTTATAAAATATCAAAGTCCCTGGATCGACTCAGTCTATAACTCACTTACTTTGGATGAAAAGATAGGGCAATTGTTTGTGGTAGCAGTTTACCCAACAGTTGGAAACCAACATATTAAATCTATCGAAAACATCATCAAAAAATACAAACCCGGGGGCTTAATGTTCTCAAAAGGTGGCCCCGTAAAACAGGCACAATTAACCAACAATTTTCAAAGTTTATCCAAAACACCACTTTTAATTTCAATGGATGCTGAATGGGGCCCTTCAATGCGGCTTGACAGCGTGCCATTGTTCCCAAGACAGATGATGATGGGTGCTATTCAAAACGACAAGGTACTTTTTGATTTTGGCCAGGAAGTTGGTAGACAATGCAACCGCTTAGGTGTGCACGTTAACTTTGCACCTGTTATTGATATTAATAACAATCCTAAAAATCCTGTTATTAACAGCAGATCTTTTGGAGAAGAACGAATAAACGTTGCCCGAAAAGGCTTTTCCTACATGTTTGGCATGCAGGAAAGAAGGGTAATTGCCACTGCCAAGCATTTTCCCGGACATGGTGATACAGATAGCGATTCGCATTACACGTTACCAGTTATCAATCATTCTTACCAAAGGCTCGATTCCATTGAATTATTTCCTTTTAAATACCTGATTGACAATGGACTGGCAGCTGTAATGGTTGCCCATTTGCATATTCCTGCCCTCGACTCAACTGATCACCTGGCATCCAGTTTATCACATAAAGTTGTAACCGACTTACTAAAGGATGATTTACAGTTTAAAGGCCTGGTATTTACAGATGCATTAGGCATGAAAGGTGTTAGCGCCTATCAATCTCAAGGCGAAGTAGCAGTTCAGGCTTTTACAGCTGGTTCTGATATGCTGTTGATGCCTTCGAATCTTGGAGAAGCTGTTGCTGCAATAAAAGCAGCCTTAAACAAAGGGAAAATTACTGAAGAACAGATAAATAAACGTTGCTATAAGATATTACAGGCAAAAAAATGGGCAGGGCTTGATAAATACAAGCCAATTGAACTAAAAAACCTGGTAAAAGATTTAAACTCATCAGATGCTGAGTTGGTACAACGAAAAATAGTTGAAGGAGCGATTACATTAGTTGAAAACAAAAACGATATTCTGCCATTTAAACATCTTGATACATTAAAAATAGCATCAGTTTCGATAGGCACCAACTATTCAACAACTTTTCAAAAAACATTAAGTCTTTACGATGATGTGAAACACTTTTCAATCAATAAATTGGCCAGCATGAGTGAGTTTAGGGCATTGATAGGAAAACTGATCAAATATGATGTAGTTGTATTGGGTTTTCATAAACCCAGCCGCTCACCTGTAGCTTTTGGTTTAACTAACCAATCCGTTTGGTTTGCACATGAATTGAGCAAATATACAAAAGTTGTTATTGATATTTTCTCAAGCCCTTATTCCTTACGAAAGTTCGACAGAAAGAAATTTGAGGCCATTGTAATGTCTTATGAAGACACAAAACTAAGCCAGGATTTGTCTGCCCAACTCTTATATGGAGGTATTCCGGCAATTGGTAAACTTCCTGTAAGCTCTGGAAACCAATATCCAGCCCGCACCGGTATTACCGATGAAAAAATAAGGCTAAAATACGCTATCCCAAAAGAATTGAATATTGATGAATTTAAACTTAAAAAGATAGATAGCATTGTATTGGATGCTATCAGCCAAAAGGCTATGCCGGGATGTCAGATTTTAGCCATAAAAAATGGAGTGGTTTTTTATAATAAGTCTTTCGGTTATTACACTTATGATAAAAAACATCCCGTAACAAACGATGACATCTATGATTTAGCCTCGCTAACAAAAATTACAGCCACAGTACCTGCCATTATGAAAATGACCGAGGAAGGTAAAATCAATATTAATAGCAAATTATCAAAATACCTTGACGGACTTGACACTACTGATAAAAAAAACATACTTGTAAAGCAGGTTTTAGCTCATCAGGCACGTTTAAAAGCTTGGATTCCATTTTATTATAAAACTTTTGATACAAGTGCAAACAACAGATACAAACTAAACTCCAGTATTTACAGTAATAAGCAGGACTCTATTTATGATTTAAGAGTGTTTGAAAACCTATACATGAACCACTCTTACATCGATACCATGTACAAACAAATTATTGAGTCGCCCTTGCGAAAAAGAAGTGGTTACCGATATAGCGATCTGGGTTTTTACCTGTTTTATAAAATAATTAATGAAAAACTAAATGTACGCTTCCCTGAATACCTAGAACATCAATTCTACTCTCCGCTTGGCTCGAATACACTTTGCTACAACCCACTTGACAAGTTTCCTAAAGACCGAATTGCGCCTACAGAAAAAGATGAAAAATTCAGAAAACACCTGGTGCAAGGGTTCGTGCATGATTATGGCGCCGCCATGATGGGAGGTGTTGGTGGCCATGCTGGTTTATTTTCAAATGCTAATGATTTAGCTAAAGTGATGCAAATGTACCTGCAAAAAGGTGAATACGGAGGACAAAGATATTTTAGCAGTTCCACGATTGATTTATTTACAAAAAAAGCCTATAGAAAAGGAAACAATCGAAGGGCTTTGGGGTTTGACCGTCCTGGCCCAAGAAAGAAAAGCCCTGTAACAAGGTATGCCTCATCCAGTAGTTTTGGCCACTCAGGTTTTACAGGTACGCTGGCATGGGTCGATCCCAAGGAAAACTTCGTATATATCTTCTTGTCTAACAGGGTGTATCCCGATGCTGGAAACAACAAACTGGTAAAAATGCACGTACGAACCAAAGTACAGGAGGCTTTTTACAAAGCTTTTTAGTAAAATGTAAAACTTCAGTTACGAAATAGTAAAACAATCACGCGCCACTAATAAATCACTTCTTACCTGAAGAAACTCTTTGAGGTTTTAGTACCAAGCTTTCTTCCTTTTTTCTTAAATACCTGGTTCTCAATTGGTCAAACCCAATAGCAAAAAAACCAAACAGAATGGAAACCATAAAGGTTATTCCTGCAGCCAGAAGCCCAAAAGTGGCAGCTACATTTTCATCCAGGCTAAAGGCAATAAACAGTTGTAAAATCATAAAGTTTGTGGTACCTATTCCTGCCGGGGCAGGCAATGCCCATCCTATTCCACCAATAAACAGAACAATAGTGGCAAAATACAACGAGTGATGGTCGGTTTCGGGCAAACTCATTAAAAAGCTATAGTGTAAAAAAACCAATGTAATCCAAATAAGGATGGTTTGAAAAATAAATTTCCCATAATTCTTTATCTGGAAGCTACGCTTCATGCTTTGTCCCAATTCTTTAAAAAACTTTGAAACTTTAGCAGCAATTTTATTCGTTTTTGATAAACGCCAGGCAATAAATACCACCAAAGCCAACCCTACAACAATAGCAATGGTTGCATAGGTGTTATTTTGCATCATTAGCGAAAGACTTTGTTTAATACTTACTGAAACACCACCTAAATGCTCGCGTTCGATAAAAAGAAAGGCAAATACGCCGGAAACCAAAATTGCAATATCATATATCCGCTCCGAAACCACTGTTCCTAAACTAACAGATGTAGGTATTTTCTCAGACTTATTTAAGGTGGTACACCTCAAAATTTCGCCCAATTTAGGGGTAAAAGCGTTAAAAAAATACATCATGGTCAAAGAGTACAATACATTGTATGTGCTTGCTTTTTCATTCGAATTTTCAAGTAATACTTTCCAGCGGATAGCCCTTAAATAAAATGCCACGATTAAACAAAGAGCACTAATTAACACCCAGCCAATTTTGGCCCCAGCAAGGCTATCAAATATTTCGTCCATTGGCTTTTTGTCAAGTGTTAGATAAAGAAAAAAAGCCCCAATGGCTATGCCTACAACTGCTCTGATAACACTCTTGTTCATTTTGCTAAATGTTTTCTGTTTATGGCTGCAAATATATAAAAATCATAATAACCTGAGTTCGACATAAAATAATTGCACAGTTTAGGTTAATTTTTAGTGGAAATTGGCCTAAATTTTTGAAGGACTATCGGGATAGTTCAATAAAATTTAGGGCGATTTATGCGAAAATTAACTAAATCTAAAAAGAAAAGCCATAATCATACCATCTCTGCACTGAAAATTTCTTAAAATAACCCGTTATTATTTCAAAATTTTCAGTGCAGATCTAGCATAATTATGACTTTCTGTGCCCATTATTTTACATCGAACTCAGGTTA
>JBNKJW010000183.1:0-15709 GCA_050291445.1 Bacteroidales bacterium
CAGCTGTTATGGCATAAACTGATATGGTTGCGCCTGCTATGGCATCTATATTTTTACCTACTTGTAATTTTTTTTCTACATTGTGCCCAATAAATTGCTTTAACCAACCTTTTACAGCAATCTCATGTCCGTGGGTAGCTTGGTAATTATAAACTTTCACTAAATCGACTTCTATTTTTTCATTAAATAAAACATAATAATCAAAGTATTCGGTTTCGGTATTAAGATTTACTTCATTGGAAGCAGAACAGCCACCTGTGCGACAACTGTTCACTCTACCAATGTATACATATCGATTTTTGCTTACATTATTGTTATCGATAATTTTAAAATATTTTCCTTCTATTTTTTGCGATTGGTTTACGGCTAAAACAAGTTCCTTTTTTTTTAAACCTTTTAGCCCCCAGGTTTTTTCAATTTGCTTATTTAGTGATTTTGGCTCATAGTTAATAGGGGTTCTGGATGGTAAGAATAACCCAGCCAGAAATACAATTGAAAGAACAGATAACTTTATCATAGAATATACTTTTTAAATAAAAACACTGTCAGGTCATACGACACTGACAGGTTTGATAAACTATTTAAATAAACAGAATTTTAGTTGGGTTAAAACATAACTGCTACACCAGCGTTAAAAGTTTTTGTATA
Organism: Bacteroidales bacterium; assembly: GCA_050291445.1. Taxonomy (GTDB): domain Bacteria; phylum Bacteroidota; class Bacteroidia; order Bacteroidales; family NBLH01; genus NBLH01. Next base: position 649 of record JBNKJW010000183.1, read on the forward strand.
ATCACTATTGGCCTCTGATTTAATTAGTTGTAAATCAGCTTTAAGTGCAGCTTTGGGTGTTAATTTCCAACTGATGCCTGTTGTAATAATTGTTTTATTATAGGCTTCATTTTTTGCAATAATATCCTCTGTTGATGCATGGGTGTTATATCCTTCATATCTTACAAAAGGGATTAATTCGGATTTTGCGCTACTTACTGATTTCAGCAGATTGTATCCGGCTTCGATATAATAACCACTCATTGAACTTCCTAAGTCGTTCAGGCCATTGACATCAGCAGTAAATTCGTTATATTCTTTGGTGTTTGATAAACTCGTGATGAAATATTGCCCCCTCAACTGAAGACCACCAATGGTGTATCGTGCATCAAGGCCAATCATAGCAATACCCACTACTGATGAGTCGGCAATGGCTTTGGCAGCGTCATCGTTTTTATCTATTCCATTGTATAAACTCGACTGTGTTTTGCCAAAATAGCCGGAAAATCCAATGTTTAAGCTTTTAATACCATAATACTCAATTTTTGCTGCAAAGTTGGGCGAGTTGATAAACGACTCTGCTCCTTTTTGCCTGCCACTTCTCAGGCCATTTTTGCCATTTAATTTTGCTTCGCCATCAAAGCCGTTAAATCCATTGGTAATATAAGCCTGGTACCTGATGGTGGCAGGTAAAATGTTGCCTTGCAGACCAAAGCCAATTTCCCTCCAGGTAGTTGGGGCAATGTATTTATCAACCAAAGGCCTTTCAACGCCATTAAATGTAGTTGGTTCGTGATATTCATTAACAATTCCCATAGGAGTGAGCATTAAACCTGCCCTAAGATTCATATAGTTATTAATTTTAAACTGCAAAAATGCCTGTTCTACAAACACTTCTTTTACGTGTTCATATTCAATTTCTGATATAAATTGCACTCTTTCATTGAATTTATATCCCAGTAACATTACCAACCTGTGAACATCAAGCTTCCCGTTCTGCTTGAAATCTTCACCAAAAGGCTGATTATAATCTATTTGTGCATAACCACCAATTGTTAATTTACCATTGGTGGTTAACATAATTTCTGCACTATTTTGGTAAATGCTTGTTATGCTATCAGCAACTTGCGATTTAGCAACTATGGTAAAAAGCATCATTGCTGCAATAAAAAAACTTGTCTTCATTAAAATCCTACCTTTCGTTTTTAATTATTTATTTACAAATTGGGCAAACATTCATTGCATTAGGAAGTAGTGTTTCTACTTGTTTGCAAAAGTAGCGGGAGTCCAAGGAATAGTATATCCCAAGATCTTGGGATTTTTAGTCACGAAAAGTTGGTTAAATGATGATAATTTAGATGAGTTGTTCAGGGTTAATTGATTCAGTATCAATCAGTTTGTTGATGATGGCGTAAACTGTTAAGCCTGAAATTGATTTGATTCCTAACTTCTCGGTAATGTTTTTTCGATGTGATATTACTGTGTGGATGCTAATGAATAATTTTTCAGCTATATCCTTGTTTGAATTACCGAGTGCAACCAGTTTTAACACATCCTTTTCGCGAACCGACAACTCACTAGTTTCATATTTTTTATTGGTTGGATGTTCGTTTTCTTTTAAGATGGTGGAAACTAAATCAACAATATTTTTTGAGGAAGTATTTAAAGAGATGCAATTGAAAAAACCATAAATATTTACTGATTCAATGCTGTTTTTGCTCACTCCAATCGTTTTTACCGAGTTTTTTTCCTGGAGTTTGCGCAAAAAACTCTGATCAATTGAGTCGGCCAGTTCAATAAAAGTAATTATTAAGCAGTTTTCAAAGTCGTTTAATTCTTTTCCAATTTCACTAATGGATTGAAACTGCTGGTATTCAAAATTAAAATAGTTCCTTAAAATGGCCATTATACCCTTACGTATTATCTCAGAGCTATGAATAATAAAAACACGTTTTGTCATTACCCTCTTTTTTCTTTAGATTCAAGCACCTGAGGCATTAATATTTTGTCTTCTATCCGCGCATGGTCTTTGCTGTCTTTTTCAAAACTTGACAACATCATTAAAAATTCGTTGCAATTATTGTCATCGTAAGACGGTTGTAAGTATTTGATAATGAGGTTTTCCAGGTCGGACAGCTTGTCGTCAATGTCGGAGTGCTCACCTTCAAACGAGCGCATGTTGTATCCCTGTTTTGACACTTGCTCACCATTGATGAGTGCACTCAGGTAAGGAAAAACCTCTTCTTCCTCCTCCTTAATGTGCGATAGCCATTCCCCTTTATATTTGAGGTAAAAGCTTTTAATTATTTTTAAATCTCCACCACCACTGTTTCCGCTTGTTATTAGTTTTTCCAGTAAGTCTTCAATTTTAGGAAATACATATTTGATGTAATATTTATGCGTTTTTCGCAAATAATCAATGATTAGTAATGGTGAAAAAGATAGTAATTCGTTTTCGGGAAAATATTGCGGGTTATGATAGGTATTAATAATGGCCAAAAAGAAATCTGTATTGATATTTTTTTCTTCACACACCTGTTCAATTGTTTTGTCTTTTATCCCTAGCCGGATGCCAAATCGGTTAATGACTGGCAGCAACGAAAAATCTGCCCTGACTAAATGTGAGAACTTATTTTTAGCATTAAAAATTTGCATAATAATTTTTTGTGGTGAATATAATTAAATCTGTAACAAAAGTAAAAGGATTATTTAGGACATAAAAAAAGGCATCATTTAATGGATGCCTTTTATTTGTTTGATTATTAATTAATTATTCCTGTTTTGTAAAGTCAGAAGGAATTTCGAAATACATATTATCAGGAGTACCTTCTGAAATTGATTTAGCAACAAGGCTTATTGTCATTCCCTGTGCTGCGGTTTCCATTTTTAAAACAAGGCCATCCCAACTCCAGAATTTCACCTCTGCGCCATCTTTATTCATGACATAGGTTTGGCAGGTTTTACCAAGGAATTCTTCTTTTTCACCTTTAGTAACACCTTCTTCTTTCATTATTTTTTCATCAGATAAAAAGGTGGCATTTTTTTTCATTTGCTCCTCGGTTAATTCAGATTCCTTGTAGGTTTTTTTTGCCATGTCAAGGTCGTACATCATGTTGTCAATCATAATGCTTCTATTGTGCTGGGTTACACCAAACATGCTTATTTCAACATCGGTAGATTGTGTTTTTCCACCTTCTTTAAAACGTATGGTCATTGGGTTATCAGATCCCATCATTGACATGGTGTATTCAACCGTACCAGCATCAATTGGATACTTTATCGGTTCAACATCGGTCGGGATTGGTTCAACCTGAGCCATCATGCTAAAGTTGAGAATGGCACCTAGTACCAGGGTAAAAATTGCTTTTTTCATTAATCTGTTTATTTGTTTTTAACTAATACAAACATAGTTATAAAAAACCAAAATATTTCTGTTGCTTGATCAATGGATGAAAATAATTTATCAACCATGCATTTATGAAGGTAGGTAAACCTTTTTCAAATATTATTTTTTCCCACAAGGTATCAAGCAAAAGTGTGTTTTGTTAATAGGCTTGTAATTAGTTAATTACATGTTTTTTGTTCAAATAGATCATTTTAAATACAGGTTTTTCACCATTTAAATTTTTCGTTGCAAATTCTGCAGTGTAAGTTTTTTCTTCACCAGGTAACAAACTCACATAATTATCGCTCCAAAAAACGGGAAGAACTGATTTGCCTGATTCTTTGCTAACCACCAACATCTCAATAAAGAAGGCAATTTTATTTGAACTGTTGGTTAGCTTGACTTCAAGTTTTGTATTTTCCCCATTTTTAGAAAAAGATGTCGTTGAAACCACTTCAGCTTCAGGCATTGTATTTAAAGCTGTAAAATCAGCAAACGATTTAAGTGGGGTGTATACCCAGTACGATTTAGGGAAATCATGTAGATCTTCTTTTGTTGACAACCAGTAAAAATTATTGCTAACTATTTCCCCATTTTCATTTTTCAACCTTAAGTCAACAAAATAGGTGGTCGATAATCCTTTTATTTCAGGCCATTCAAATATCTTTTTTGAAGTGTTTTCATCAATTCCAACATCAATGGTTTTATCAAGCAATATTTTTGACTCAATATCCAATACTTTTATTTCGGCTTTTAGATTACTGAAAGCGTTAAGGTACTCATTTGTAAGATAGATTGCCTTATTTTTGTAATTATAGGCCAGGTTGAGTGGCTGGCAGGCCGTTTTTGCCCCATAAAAAGCACCATTTGGCATTAAATACCAATCATAAAGTTGCCAAAACATTTCAGGCCAGGCAGAGTTGAGCATCCATTGAACAACCCCGGTTGAATGGTACTTGTTTACTGCAAACGATTCGAACATGGCACGCATGGCTTCGTAATTAGAAATTTGTGCCCTGTAGGCAAAATCTTCCAGCGAATTAGCCTCTCCATAGCGTTTATTAAATGCTGTAAGAAATCTTTTTAATGACTGAAACTCGTTCCTTCCTAAATGATACTCCCAAACTTTATTATTTATTGGCCATTCATGTTCTTTGCTTATCATTTTTCGGATACTTTCGATAGGTGGTACTTGTGGGCCTGGGCAGGTTTCGGTGTTGTAGCCGTAAGCACCACCAAAAGCTGTATCGACATACCAATAGTTTGGAGCCACATAATCATAAGGGCCATGCATTTTTACTGCCGACGGACCCGAAATTTCACTGGTGTGAGTTTTACAGGAACTTAATAAAGGTCTGGTTCCATCAGCATTATTGATATATTCAGTTAATTTCTTTTCAAAATCAGGCAATGGTAATTTATCACTTCCCATTACCCAAACATAAATGCTTGGATGGTTGTTCAACCACTCAACCTGCGTTTGATAAGCTTTTGAAATCATTTCAATATCTTCTGGTGTATCAACACTCATGAAATTTTCATATTCTTTTCTTCCGCAGTAGGCCTGCCATTCCCATTGGCAACTTAATCCAATCATTAACAAAATTCCACTTTCATCGCAGGCATCATACAGCGTTTTGTTTTTGCCCCAAAAACCTTCTAAACGAATGGTATTCAGCCCCATGTGTTTTGTGTAAGCTACCTGGGCTTTCACTTTTTCATCTGAATCATTAAGTAGCAAATCATCAACCCAGCCACCACCTCTGATAAGGACTTTTTTTCCATTTATAGTATACCCTCTATACCCGGCTTCATTGATGTATTCACCTACTTCTCGGATGCCAAAGCGAATGTTTTTTTCAAAACTAGTCCCACTTTCGGTGGTTACATTAAAAGTTAAATTGTGCAGGTTGGGTTTACCCATATTTATCGGCCACCATAGTTTAGGATTCTTAATTTCCAATTCCTCAAAGTCTTGTGGCTTTGCAACTATTTTTTTTGTTTCATTGGGTGCCAATGTATAGGTCTGCGAAAGTTTTGTATCACCAATTTGGTAGTTTAAATTTCCTGAAACCTGTTTGGATGAGTGGTTGATAACATCTGCCAAAATTGAAAGTTTTGCCCATTTGTAGTTTTCTTTGTCAATTTCTGACCTTACCACCACATTTTTTAGTGAAACTTCTCCACTTTGGACTAATTTAACACCTCGCCAAAGTCCCATATTTCGGTCAGGCGATTCAGGGTTCCAATCTACAAAACCCATTGTTAGTGCACCTGGTTGCGCCGGAAAAACCTCAATTGCCAAAATGTTGTCTTTCTTCAGGTATTTGGTAATGTTTAAGTTAAAAAGCATAAAAGGGTGCTCAATAGAGGTAGTATCCGCTACTAATTCACCATTTAACCAGATGTTTGCTTTGTAGTTAATGCCCTCAAAAACAATATTTGTATTGGCAAAACCTTCAACACTACTAAATTCTTTTCTATACCACCAAGCTTGCTTAAAACGCTCTTCAGGTACTTTATTAAAATTGGTGTCTTTGTAAATATCAGTATACTCACCGTTTTTCACCAGCGATGCCAAAACAGTTGAAGGGATGTCTGTTTTGTACCATTTTGAAACATCAATGGTAGAAGAGGAAAGCGTTTTGCCATCAGCTTCAATATCTGTGGAAGGGGTAATGTACCATCCTGAGTTAATGTATTCTTCATTTGAAGTTCTCATCTCATTGTTTTTACAGGAGGAATTAACGAGCAGAAAGGATAGCAAGGTTAAAAATACTAGGTGTTTCATTTTTATTTCTTTTATTTCAGTTGTTGTTTACTATTGCGTATTAAAACAACTTTAGTTGCGATGGATTTTGTGGTTGGTAAAACTCCATTTGTTTTGGAATATGATGTTTTTCCATTGCAGAATAAAGTAGCTTGTAAAGATTATTGGCATTGGGTGAGTTGCAGCCATAGGATGAACCAAAAGTTTTTATGTATTTTTCTTTCATACCAGTGAATGACTTGTCAAGCTGTGCATAAAAATACTCGCGGGAACCTTCGCGCAGGGTAAGACCAAAAAAAGGAATTATGTATTTGGCTCTGTTTTCAATTGCTTTATTTATAAGGTTTTGTATGTGTTTTTCTGTGTCGTTAATAAAGGGTAGTACCGGCATTAGAGTGATACCAGCATAAATTCCGTTTTTGTCAAGTTCTTTGATGGCCTTAAAACGTTCGGTAGGAGATGGTGCCGCTGGCTCAATTATCTTTGCTAAATCATCGTCGGCAGTGGTAATGGTAAACGAAACGGCTGTATATATATTGCTAATTTGTTTTAATAAATCAATATCGCGGATTACTAAATTGCTTTTGGTAATTATATGAACCGGAAATTTGTAATATGAAACTATTTCTAGCGCTTTTCTGGTCAGTTCCATTTTTCGCTCTGCCGGCATGTAAGGATCGTTCATGGAGCCAAAGCCAATTGTTCCTTTTATTTTTTTTCCATGGAGCTCTTTGCTTAACAGTTCAATTGCGTTCTCCTTGTATCTGATATCAGAAAGTTCTCCAAGTTGGTAGCAGGTGCTTCTTGAATCGCAATAAATGCAACCATGCTGGCAACCTCGGTATAAATTCATGTTGTAGGTGAGGCCAAACCATTTGTCGGTACCTTTTACTTTTGATAGAACGGTTTTTGCTTGAATTTTTCTCATTTTGAGATACACAAAGTTACACAGAGAATATTTTAAGTTCGAATATACAAATAACAAATAGACCAGTATAGCGATTTGCTTGAAATTTCATCATTTTTTAGTTACACAGTGTTACACGGAGATTCACAGAGAACGCAGAGAAACACAGAGGTTCACAAAGAAATACAGAGAATATTTTAAGTTCGAATATATAAATAACAAATAGACCAGTATACTGATTTGCTTGAATTTTTCTAGTATTTTTAGTTACACAAAGTTACACGGAGACACACAGAGCAATATAGAGAATATTTTAGATTTGAATATACAAATAACTAATATACCAGTATACAATTTTATTTTGGAGCATTATCTCCCGATGCCCAAATGTATTTGCAGGCTAGTGTACGATAGGGTTCCCACTTTTTTGCAATTTTAGTTAGTTTTTCTTTTAGCTCTTTTTTTTCTTTTTTTACCTTGTACCAGGCTTTCATGTTGTTTTGGATGCCTAAATCATCAATCGGGAAAACATTGGGTCTATCTAAAGGGAACATTAAAATCATTTGTACCGTCCATTTTCCAATTCCCACAATTTGGGTTAAGTACTTTATGATTTCTTCATCATCCATTTTGTTCAAAAAATCAAAAGAAATATCATTTTCTAACGAAAATTGGGCTACATTGTTGATGTACTTGGTTTTTTGCCTTGACAAGCCTATGTTTCTAAGTTCTTCATCATCAGTTAGTAATACTTGTTTTGCTTTGGGGTATTGATCTTCAAAAAGTTCAACAAACCTTCGCCAGATTACTTTTGCCACTTTTACCGATAGCTGTTGTGAAACAATTGAATTCAATAATGAATAGTATACATCAATATCGGGTGTTGGTTTTATTTCTTTTTTTACAGAGTCAATTATTTTTGCAAGAGTATCGTCTTTTGTTTTTAATATATCTGTTATCTCCTGATATGATTTTGTTTCCATTTTAGCAGTTGGTTTGGATATTTATACGCCTATAGGGCTAGAATAGAACATTGTGCTTAAAATTTGCCTTATTCTGGTTAAAACGGCATTTTGGTTTTCCATTCTTCTTTTCCAACCTCTATCAAACTAAATGGAATGCTTAAGATGCTTTCAAAGTCTTCACCCAGCTCAAGCATGTCCTCGTCACCTTGCTCATAGTACCAGTTGATCTTTGTGTTTTTAATGGCTTCGGCAGCTTTAAAAAACAAAAGGATGCTTTTTGAATTGACAGTATTGAAATACTCAATATATAAATTAATTGTAGTAGTTTTTTGGGGATTCTCAGCATAAGCTCTTAGCCAATTTAAAATTGGTGCCATGGTACCTTCAGCATCTTCAGGGATAAAACGGCCTGAAAACTCTAAAACCCCAGCTTTGTAATCAGAGTCTATTTTTGGTGTACGGTCTGTGCCTTTTATTTTTAGATCTTCCATTATGCTAAGATAATAACATTTTTTATCATTTACAGGTTGTATGTTGGTAGATTTTAAAGAGGTATTAATCTTTGTTCCTAAGCTTCTTTATCACAACTTTAGGCAACTCAACGGCCAGGTCTTGGCGGGCTAAATCCTCGGCACGGGTATTTAGTATAGTAAATTCTGCTACAACCAATTAAACCTAACATAAATAATATACTTACTAATGTCGATCGGCATATACAAAGCCATTATGGAATTTCGTTTTGCAATATTCCGTAATGGTTTTGTATAAATTGTTAGACATAATACATTTGCAATTGGCCAAAAGCATAATGTTGATGGTACAAAACTAAGCAGGGCAGTAGTGGGCACGTGGGTATTTTATGTTTTGTTGTGGGTGTTTTTGAAATTGGTATATTTGAACCTGAAACTTTGAATAAAAAACTAAACCTATGGAAAAAGAAATTGTTTATGGTGGGTGTTATTGTGGTGCAATACGATACAAAGCTGTTGGTACACCCAAATATGCAAGTATTTGCTATTGTAAGGATTGTCGGAAAATAGCTGGCGCACAATCTGTTGCATGGGTAACTTTTCCGGTTGAAGATTTTAAATACATAAAAGGAGAGCCTGTCAGTTATAAGTCTTCTGAGAAAGTTGTGCGTACTTTTTGCGGAACTTGCGGAACAAGCCTAACTTATCAGGTTGAAGAGCGAAATACTGATATTGATGTTCAGTCATCAACATTAGACAATCCAGAAAAGTATCCGCCAAGGTGCCTTGTTTTTGCAGATGAAAAACTGAGCTGGGATGTGCATTTGGATTTGCCAGAATCAAAATAAGATACCTTCTATAATAAAAAAAGGCTGCATATAGCAGCCCTTTCATAAATACAAATGTTTTTTAGTTTACAAAACCTTCTCTAGCTCCTCCTGGAGCAAATAAAGCCCTTATTCTGTCGTTTTGGCCAGGAGTAAACATATACATACAATTATCATCTACATAATCCATGTAGTTCATTGTCATGTCTGTAGATCGGCAATTAATTGTTGGATATGAAGGACATCCGTAGTTTGGACTATCAGAGCTTGGAGTATCAGCAACAAAATCATCCTGTCTGCATCTTCCATCGCCCCAGATGTGACGTAAGTTTAACCAATGTCCCACTTCGTGGGTTGCAGTTCTTCCGTGTCCATATTGGCCTCCTCTTGAATTTTCACCAAAGAAATCAGAGCCAATAACAACTCCATCAGTAGCAGGACTACCACCTGGGAATTGCGCATAACCTAATATTCCGCCACCAATTTCGCAAACCCAGATATTTAAGTAGTTTGAAGGATCTGTAGCATCAATACCTCCCTGGCTTGAGTATTTCATGGCATCATTTGTTCCCCATGACGATTTTGTTGATGTTTTGCGGTTTACTGCTGCAAGAGTAAACGTAATATCGCAATTGGCTACTAAATTAGCAAATTCTGAGGGAACGCTATTTGTATGAGGATTATTATCATTATAATCATCATTTAATATTGCAATTTGAGAATTAATGTGTGAGCTAGTCACCGGATGGTTTGGATCCTCTAAAATATTTACAATTACTGGTATAGTAATAGAACCAGTGTAAATAGGATCGGTGCCGCCACTGCCACCATTGTTCCCGCCACCAGGTCTTTTGGCAGCAATTGCTTTTCTGATGCCGTATTCGATGTCGAACATTCTGCTCTCTAAACTTGGGTTTTCAAGCAACTTCTTGTTTAAAACTTTCATCGAATAACATGCTCTTCCATGTTCATGAGCTCCTTTTAGGTCAACATCATCTGTATATACATAAAAGTCACTCATATCAATATCCTGCTCGGGTTGTAAATTTTCAGGATTATCCTGGCAGGCAACAAAAAAAACGGCTATCACTGATAGCATTAAAAAAATTTTTTTCATAAATAATAATGTTTGGTAATAAGTTAAATAAATTATTTAAAGCCCTAAAATATAAAAAAAATCGTATATTATGTCCTTTGTATTGATGGAATGTGGAAAATTTATAAGAAAAGTTTCATGTACCCCGGTTTTTTTATAGCTATAGAATATAATTAGGTGTTTAACTAGATTTACTAAAAAAAATAAAACAACTATTGATTGAAACTGCTATTTGCAATTTTCTTTATGTATTTTTAAATACGTTTTAAAAATATTTTTTTGGTTTATATTTTTCTTGTAGGCTTAGTAATTTCAATTTTGGCAGGAATTGGTTTTTTTGTTGAAAAAAAACACAATCAAGTGTATGAGCTGCCTTTAAAGAGTTGTGCAAAAGCCCGATTGTTCAGATTGGGGTAACCTTTCTTGTAATACTTCCGGTAGGATTGTTGATTTCGATTATTAGTGGAGTCATTTTAAGGAAAAAGAAAATAGTGCTGGCTGAAAGTTGAAAGAACTATGATAACTTACTAAAAGAATTATAATATAAGGCTGGAAGAACAGGCTTTAAAGTTGTAAGCTAACTATTTTTACTTTGCATATAAAACTTCTGGCTTCAATCAATAAAATAAACAACAATGAAAGACAAAACACCAAAAGTTACCGGAATAGGAGGGATTTTTTTCAGAACAAAAAACCCTGAGAAAACAAGAGAATGGTATGGCAAAAATTTGGGTATGGCTATTAATGATTACGGCTCGTCCATAGAGTTTAGAAATGCCCATCGGCCTGATGAGATCAACTACCTGCAATGGAGCCCATTTGATGAAAATACAGATTACTTTCAGCCTTCTGAAAAGCAGTTTATGATAAACTACAGGGTACAAAACATTGAAGCGCTGGTTGAAAAACTAAGAGCCAACGGGGTTACCATAGTTGATAAAATTGAAGAATTTGATTATGGCAAATTTGTGCACATTATGGACAATGATGGCAACAAAATTGAGTTGTGGGAGCCAGTAGACCATGTATTTACAGTTATTGGAGGAGAGACAACAAAGTGAAATTGAGCAAAAAATCTACTGACCACACTAAAAGTTTAAGGTTAAATTTTTACAATAAAAAAGGCGGTAACCAACCGCCTTTTGTCATTAACCCAATTTATTAACCTAAACTTATATATGAAAAAAAATTCTTTTGTTTTGTTAAAACAAAGGTAGGGTGAAAAGCTGTTAAGCAATTTAAACAAAACTTAAAAGTTGTTAAAGTTTGATTGCTTTTCGATGTATGTATCATGAAATACCTGATGTTATTATTCAGTTTATTGGTTTTTTGTTTAAAATAGAAGTGAAAATATGAAAATAAAAAAAGTTACCCTGCTCTTGACGATAGTTATACCATTGGCAAAAGTATAGAGGAAAAGGATAAATGACCGATGCAATTAGCCAAAGCTTTAAACAAAAAGGTCATTATTTTTCTGCACCTAAAATTATTGCTAAAACTTGTACCTGATATAAATTTGTTAGGAAATAACGAACCTAACTGGCTGTTGACTATGGTTTATTATTTTATACTAATAGGGGGTGTTTTGTTCATTGTTTTTTGACCTATCGGGTTTTGCATTTTTCAATGCGTTATAAACTTTTCAATAAAATAATTACATACACCTCATTAATAAAATACCAATTCTGGAGATGTTACAAAGCCCCTAAAAACATTTAAGCTAAAAGTCAACCTTTTGTTATAAAAAGCAAAATAATTTAGCATTTTTCAAAATAAGGTATACCATTTAATTAAATTATTTCTTAAATTTAGTAAAAGATTGTAATTGCACAATTATTTACTCAAAACCTAACCCAATTTGCCATTGATGTTAAATTAATGTGTTTATTAGGTTATTTACACCAAAAAAGATTAGCTACGCTGAGTCCTTTGGAGTTACTTCGTCGTACCTCTTCGGAACTTCTCTCATTGCCAGTCCCGAGCATTGGGGAGCGAAGCGAGTAATGACATCATTGCGAAGACAAGGTACGAGGATGAAGCAATCTGTTATTTGGAGAACATAATCAAAGGTGTAAACTACTTCATAATCATTAAAATTAATTTGTAGTTGGGACTACAAATAGCATTGTTATAAAATTTATAAGGTTGTTTCAAAACTAAGCTTTGAATACAATGATTATTGGTAATGTTGAGATATTCAGTAGCTTAGGTTTTTTGGTGAGTTGTGCACAGCTTGCCAAAGTACCCTTTGTTTAACAATTTTTCTTTTTTTAATATAGCCCTGCTAATGAATTTATAATTGTTTAAAACCTATTGAATGAATTTAATTTTTAAGATATCAACAAGCATAATTATTTGCATGCATTTTTTTGGAGGCATGTACGAACAAAATTTAAAAAACGACTGTTTTTGTTGTGAAGATGAGTACAATCAGTTTAACTTTTGGCTTGGAGAGTGGCAGGTGTATGATACTACCGGAATTCTTGTAGGTGAAAATAGCATAAGCCCTGTGCAGGATCATTGTGTACTTGTGGAGAATTGGAAATCAAAATCAGGCACAGGTACCAGTTACAACTATTACAACAAGGCTGACAGCACCTGGAATCAGGTGTGGATTGATAACAAAGGCAGACCACTTGTGCTAAAAGGAAAATTTTCTGATGGCAAAATGATATTAAGAAGCAAATTAACCAAAGGACAAAAAATAAAAGAGTTTTATAACCAAATTACATGGCAAAAAATGCCTGATGAAACAGTAGTTCAAACATGGGAAGCACTTGATCCAAATTTTAAAAGCATTGCTGTTATTTTTAAAGGTGTCTATAAGAAAAAATAGCTAAAAGTTCTGTTTTTTAGGTTGATGCATCCCTTCAAATTTTGGAAATTATGAAGATAAAGTTTGCATTTTTGTTCTTGTTATGGATTTATTATCCATATGCCTTTTCGCAAGACAATGACTCGTTGGTTTTATTCTCGGACCTGAAATACCATTCTGATTTTGAAAAAGAAGCCATTTTTAATTATACTCAAAATAAAACAGATACTTTAAATCTTTTTTTAGCAATTGATAGTGGAATGTCAGTTGAAAAAGCTCAATCTTATAATGCAATTTACAGAACAATGATTCAAGAGCTTTATGAAAAAAATGTTGAAGATAAAAAAGTAGAAAAACGGGTCAGAAAGTCATTTACCACCCTGCATGAAAAATACCTTAAAAAGTATAATGAAATTGAATTTTTGCCTTTGATATTTGAAAAAGGAACTTACAATTGTGTGACATCATCAATATTGTATTCGATGGTTTTTGAAGAACTAAATATCCCATATAAGATTCAGGCAACCCAAAAACATGTTTATTTAATAGCTAACCCTGGTCCAAAATCAATTGTTGTAGAAACAACCAATCCTAAAATGGATGAACCAGAAATTCTTGAAAATTATAAAAGAGACTATGTCAGTCATCTTCGTTCCATAAAACTAATTAGCGAACGAGAATATAAAAGTAAATCTGTTGAGGAATTGTTTGAGGAGAAAACAAGCAAAGGTTGGGTTGTAGAGTTTGATAATCTAGTTGGTATTCAATATTATAACCTTGGTTTAGTGAAATTTAGTGATAAGGAAGTAGAAAAATCTTATGAATTGTTTCAAAAAGCCTATTTCTTTTACCCAAACAAACAAGTTCGATTGTGTTTGTATGGTGTTATTTTACAGTTAGTTAGTACTTGTAAGTATGAGAAAGTAAGTGATATTGATTACATTGTTCAGCTATCAAGATACAAGGATATTAATTATGAGTTTACTAAAAACCTCCTGCTGGAAGTTCTTGAATATCATTTGCAGTTTACCGATCGTTTGTCGTTTTGCGATTCAGTATATGAACGTTTTATAAACCAAATTAATGACAAGGACAATAAAGAAGAGCTTGATTTTGAATTCAACCTGTTTATGAGTAAACATTTTGTGAAATCGAAAGAACAAAAAAAATATGTTGAAAGACTTATTAAAATAAAGCAAAACCATCGCGAATCGAATGATTTGTTTATTGGTTATATTGTTTATACTTTAAGTGATATTCATGACTATCAGGAACTTTTAGATGCAATTAATGAATTCAGGAAGTCATATCCTTACAAATTTGTTCAAGAAGTTCTTTATGAATACGAATTGATAGCCAACTTGAACCAGGCGCAAGATTTATTTAAATATAATTATATTGAAGACGGGGATATTTATCTGAGAAAATTTGAAGAAATGTCTTCAATACCAGTTAACTCAGAAAATGAAAAGCTGATTAAAAGCATTGAAAATGCCTACCGTGCACTAGCTATTTATTATTTTTATTACGAAACAAGAAAAAAAGCGGTGCAAGCCATCAATAGAGGCCTAAAATACGTGCCTGACAGCAGATATTTGCAAACCGCAGTGTATTAACCTGAGTTCGATTAAAAATATTCACACAGTTTAATTAATTTTTAGCAGAAATTGCAACAAATTTTTGAAGGACTATTGGGATAGCTCTAGAAAAATTGGTGTGATTTATGCAAAAATTAATCAAATCTAATAGAAAATTCGGAACTGCGAAGCACTCACCGGAGGTAATCACACCATCTCTGCACTAAAAATCCCTCAAAATAGCCCGCTATTTTTTCTGCATTTTTAGCA
>JBNKJW010000184.1:0-3178 GCA_050291445.1 Bacteroidales bacterium
ACCATCAAGATAAATGCGAGGATCTTCCTTGATGAGTTTATTTTCTTTAATCATTATTTTATTCATCCCCACCAATTTCTTAATACTATCTATAGAGCTACTATCTCCTTGAAACTCTTTCACCACACCAAAGCCCCAGGCTTTCACCAGTGGTCCTACAGTAATGTCAAAATATCCATCAGATTTATTATAAGCATACTTCGATTTTTCATAGAAAGTTTTAAAAATATCATCCACAATAACATCTGGCTCATTCCTGTTTATCATAGAAATAATAGAACTATCCTCATAAGTAGATAAAGAATTATCAAACTTTTTCAATAAGCTAAATACATCTTGACTGTAATTATCAGCACTTTCGTAAACCATTCTATAGGTTGTTCCTTGGGCGTAACCTTCAGAAACATGGTATTTTTTGCACGAAACAATAGCAAAGCTTACAACAAAGAGAAAAAGAAGAGCGGTAGTTTTCATAAACTCAATAATTAAATGATTATAAGTAGGTTACAACAAAAAAAATGTTTAGGGTAAAGCATTTTCAGCCCCCTTTCAAAACAAAACTAATGTCTTTTGCTTGTTATACAAATAAAAATGCCGTACTTTTTAGCACGGCATTTTTATTAAAAGTATATTTTATTATGATCCAAAATCATCAAATGCAATCATTTCATCTGGCACACCTAAATCATAAAGCATTTTCTGAACTGCATCGTTCATCATTGGAGGGCCACACAAGTAGTATTCAATCTCCTCAGGCTCTTCATGATTTTTGAGGTATTTATCCAAAATTACCTGGTGAATAAATCCAACAGGGCCGTCCCAATTATCGCTTTCCATTGGTTCTGAAAGGGCAACTGTAAATTCAAAATTCGGGAATTCTTTTTCAAGATCTTTGAATTCATCTTCGTAGAAAATTTCCCTTTTAGAACGTGCACCATACCAAAAAGTAGCCTTTCGGTCAGTTCCCTGGGTTTTAAACTGGTCAAAAATATGTGAACGCATAGGAGCCATACCAGCACCACCACCAATAAACATCATTTCGCGCTTGGTGTCCTTGATAAAGAATTCTCCATAAGGACCAGAAACCATTACCTTGTCTCCAGGTTTTCTTGAGAAAATATAAGAAGAACAAATACCAGGATTCACATTCATAAATCCGTTCTTAGCCCTATCCCAAGGTGGAGTTGCAATACGAATATTTAACATTACAATATTACCTTCGGCAGGGTGATTGGCCATAGAATATGCCCTGTAAGTTGGTTCAGGATTTTTCATTGTCAAATCCCACATCTTAAACTTGTCCCAATCTTCGTGGTACTCCTCTTCAATGTCCATGTCTTTGAAATCAACATCAATTTTTGGAACATCAATTTGGATGTATCCGCCCGATCTAAAATCAAGCGTTTCCCCTTCGGGCAACCTAACAACAAATTCCTTGATAAAAGTAGCAACATTGTGATTTGAAACCACTTCGCACTCCCATTTTTTAATCCCCATTACTTCAGCAGGGATTTCAATTTTCATGTCTTGCTTCACCTTTACCTGGCAAGCTAAACGATAATTTGCCTGTTGCTCTTTTCTTGAAAAATAAGGCTTTTCGGTGGGCAAAATTTCACCTCCTCCTTCAAGTACCTGGCAACGGCACATTGCACATGTACCACCTCCACCACAAGCAGAGGGTAATAAAATTTTGTTATTTCCGAGAGTTGACAACAAGGTAGAACCTGGTTCAACAACTAAATCATTTTCATTATTTATATTGACTGTAACTTCACCTGAAGGCAACAATTTAGCTTTTGCATAAAGCAATATTGAAACCAACATTAAAATAATAATCAGGAAAACTACGATACTAATTACAATAGTAAATATAGAAACATCTAATATCAGCATATCCTCAATTTTTATAATTTAATTCCCATAAAACTCATAAATGCTATCCCCATTAAACCGGTGATAATAAATGTAATACCCAACCCTCGTAGTGCTGGTGGAACGTGCGAATAACGAATCTTTTCACGAATAGCAGCAATTCCAATTATTGCAAGGAAAAATCCAATTCCAGAACCTAAACCAAATGAAGTGGCTTGGCCTATTGATGTATATTCTCTTTCTTGCATAAATAAAGAACCTCCTAAAATTGCACAGTTTACTGCAATCAAAGGCAAGAAAATACCCAGACTAGAATACAAAGCAGGGGCAAATTTCTCAACAAACATTTCAACCAGCTGCACCATTGAAGCAATAACAGCAATAAACATAATAAAGCTTAAAAAGCCAAGATCTATACCTGCAGCTTCTTCGCCAAGTAACCAGTCTAGTGCTCCTTTTTTTAATAAATAGTTTTCAATTAAGTAATTCACAGGAGTTGTTATTCCAAGAACAAATACAACTGCAATTCCAAGTCCAAGAGCAGTATCAACTGTCTTAGAGACAGCCAGATATGAGCACATGCCTAAGAAAAAGGCAAATATCATATTATCAATAAAAATTGACTTTATAAATATATTGATGATTTCTTCCATTGTTTTCTTTCTTTAAAGATTAGTTGTTTTCAATTAACTCTCTGGTTTTAAATCGTTGTATCCAGATAATAACAGCTACAACAAAAAGAGCCATTGGAGGCAAAATCATTAAACCATTGTTAGCATATCCAAAATCATAAAATCCTTGCGGAATTATTTGCAGTGTGCCCGCAACAGGCAGCGTTAATGAGCCTGCTCCAAACAATTCTCTTACAAAGGCAACTGTTATAAGAATAATGCCATATCCAGCACCATTACCAATACCATCTAAAAATGATGGCCATGGTTTATTGCCTAATGCAAAAGCTTCTAGCCTACCCATAATAATACAGTTGGTAATAATTAAACCAACAAATACCGAAAGTTGCTTACTTACATCATAAGCATAGGCTTTTAGTAGCTGATCAACGATAATTACAAGCGATGCAATTACAACTAATTGAACAATAATACGTATTCTGGAAGGAATGGTATTACGAAGTAGTGAAATAATAACGTTTGCAAATGCCAGTACAAAAGTTACGGATAATGACATAACAATTGCCGGCTCTAATTTTACGGTCACTGCAAGTGCCGAACAAATACCTAAAACCTGAACTGTGATCGGGTTATCAAAATTTAAGGGATTTGTTAAAAGTTTTGTATTCTTTCCC
>JBNKJW010000185.1:0-23026 GCA_050291445.1 Bacteroidales bacterium
GATTAAATACATTGTAGTTTTCATTGGCATCAACACTTTCAATATTAGGGGTTTCAAATAACTTGAAATTAATATTGTCATACCTGCCTCCAATACTTGCATTTAATTTATTATTAAGCAAGTTTATTTCTGCTTGTAAATATACTCCAGTAGCCATATCAAGGTAATCTGGCTGGTATGGACTAGAGACTGTCTCAGCATCAGACCATTGTTTCGAAGTGTATTTTTTCGAAAGGTTATCTACACCAAAAATAAGCCTGTGTGCGCCAATTGCAATGGCATCCTGCAAAATAAAACCATAGGTTTTGAAATTGTAATTACTGGTTTCATAGCTATCATCATCTGTGCTACTGTAATAGTCAGAATTTTCGTTACTGTAATAAGGTGATAATCTTAAATTATGATTACCAGCTTTGCCTTCGATGTTTAAACTTTGCGACCAACGGCCAATATCTTTTCCAGTTGCTCCATAAATACCCCAAAAAGTTCCATGGGTTTGGATATCTTTTGCCTGCCAATATTGCTGGTTAAGATTTATTTCCCAGTTTTTGTTAAGCTGGAGCCCTATTCTACCGCCAGCGGCGTATTGGTTGTATTGAGTGTTTTTATATTCTTTTCCAAAGGATTTATTATCAAGGATATGTTTTTCTGTATCACTTAGTTTCAGTAAATTGTTGTTTCCCGTTTTGTAGTTGTCTTTTTGTGCCCTAGTGTTAGCCCAGAAATCAAAATTAAGCTTATCAGTTATTTTACCACCCAAATTAATCGCTATTTTATAGGTTTTAAAGCTTCCATAGCTAACTGAAGCCCCTCCTCCAATTTTATCTTTCGAACGTTTAGTTGTAATATTAATTACACCGCTCATTGCATCTGAACCAAAAAACGAAGAAAATGGACCCTTTAAAATTTCTACCTGAGAAGCATCTTCTAATGATATAGTTGCAATGTTTTCAGTACTAGCAGGTATACCGTCAATTAAAACCAAGGTTCCACCAGAATTTGGTGAAAAGCCACGCATGCTAATAGATGTGTTAAATCCAGGATACTGTACCAGATCTATTGCGGTGTTTTTCTTTAGAAGTTCATCAAGGCCATTTACAGGAAGGCTTTTAATCTCTTCCGCTTGCAGTACCTTTAGCTGATAAGGAATTTGTCCCAGTTTTGAATCAGTACGGTAAGCGTTTACTGTAATTTCATCAATTGAAAGTGTTTTTGTCGAATCTGTTTCCTGTGCATAACTACACACGAAACTCACTAATAAAAACAATGTTAGAAAAATGATTTTTTTATTCATCTTAAAAAAATTAGGTTTAACAATAAATTGCAAACCATTGACTTTCTCTTTCCTGGATTACATCTCGAGCTATAATACAAGTGTTTGGGGATAATCTTCTTGATTATTGCAAATTGCTTTTATCCCGAAAGCTATGATTTACTTTAAACTCTGGCAGGTCTTCTGGCTTGTCTCGCTTTATTTGGCCTTCCCATCCCGAAGTATCGGGGCAGTGGCGATGGTTAAACAAAGCACTATTGAGACTTACAGCTGCGGGTACAGCTCCTGATTTTAACAGGATTCCCATTTTCATCCTTGCCGGACATTTCCGACATTGAAACCAAAATTTCGCGACAAAGGTAATTTAAAAATTGAAATCAGGAAATTTGTTTTAGAAATTTTCAAGTTTTGAAAAACTGTGCCACCAACATCCAAAATAAGGGCTTTTAATTTAGAATGGTTTTGGTGGAATTTATAAAAGCATTGATAAACAGGTGAATACGATGACAATAAAACAAACCAGGTGATTAATTATTACGGCTTTTGTTAGGTCAGATTTTGTAATTTCCCTGTCTTTTTTCCCAATAAATGGTTTTTTAACAAGTTGGCCATGGTAAACATTGCTCCCGCCAAAGCGGCAATTTAAAATACCTGCCAGTGCCGCTTCGGGATAACCTGCATTTGGGCTGCTATGTGCCTTTCTGTATTTAAAAATGAAATAGAAAGAGCGAGGACTAAAGGCTATTGTTGCCATTAGTATTGCGGTAATTCTTGCAGGCAGGTAGTTAGCCAAATCATCAACTTTTGCCGCAAAAAATCCAAATTTCAGGTATTTTTCTGTTTTGTAGGCAATCATTGAATCCAGGGTATTAATCATTTTGTAGGTCATCATAGCTGGGATACCGCCAATTAAGTAATAAAACAATGGGGCAACAACCCCGTCGCTTAAATTTTCGGAGAGGGTTTCAAGTGTGGCAGTCTTTATTTTGTTTTCTGAAAGATTGTTGGTAGATC
Organism: Bacteroidales bacterium; assembly: GCA_050291445.1. GTDB lineage: Bacteria > Bacteroidota > Bacteroidia > Bacteroidales > NBLH01 > NBLH01. The sequence goes on from JBNKJW010000185.1 coordinate 2,288, forward strand.
GTCCCACTAATCTTGCAATTTGCTTTCTGCCTGCATCAAGACCTTTTTCATTGAGTGCTTTAAAAACCAGCCTACACTCTTTTATCAGGGTTTTATTGGCTATACCATAAAACAGAAAAATGGTATTAAAGATGGCAAATAACCAAAAGTTAATTTTTAAAGCAAGGTTGATGATAAAATAAAATGTAAAGAATGTAGATGTGCACAAAACAAAAACAAGCATACCTCCTTTTAGGTATTTGTAATTTTCTTTGTTTAGCTTTTTTTCGAAAAATGATATGCTTTTTCCGAAAGCAACTATGGGGTGGGGGAGCCAGAGAGGGTCACCCAACACAAGATCAAATACATAGGCCAAAACAATAGAACAAATTAGAATCACTGATTCATCCATGACTCAAGTGTTTTTATTAGTTGTAAATTTTGTTTTTCCGATAAAGTACTAATCCTTATCCATGAATCATCTAAACCTTTAAAATTTGATGCATTTCTTACTAAAAGACCATGTTGATTTGCTAAATATTCTGTTGTTTTGGTTGCTGATTTATTGAGTTTTACAAGAAAATAGCTTGTTTTGGAAGGAATTACTTCAACTCCGGCAATTTTAGAAAGTTCTTTTTGAAAATTCTGGCTAAGGTTAATTAATTCTTTGATATCAAAGCTTTGTTTTTTTTCGTTCAAAAGAAATTTTCCTGCTTCAATAGCAAGGCTATTTACGCTCCAGGGTTCTTTTAAATACATTAATTTTTGAATGGTTTCTTTGGGGGCTGCAATATAACCAAGTCTTAGTCCGGGAATAGCATATTTTTTTGTAAGCGAACGAACAATAACAAGGTTTTCTAATTGCTGAATTTCGCTAATCAGCGAATGATTTTCAAGCATGAAATCAGTATAAGCTTCATCTAAAATTATTTGAGAACAGCTGTTTTGTTGAACAAATTTTTCCAGTTCTTTTTTTAACAGGAATTTACCGTCGGGATTGTTTGGGTTGCAAAGCCAAATTACAGAGGCATTACTTTTATAGTTTTCTGTAAGGTGCTTATTATTAGTAAATTTTGTGGTGTGTTCATGCAGGTTGCAGGCATCTTTATACTCGGCAAACGATGGAATAAATATTTCTGAACTGTGTTTTTTATAAAGCAATGCTATCTGGTAAAAAGCCTCTGTTGCACCGTTTGTTACCAGGATATTTTCTGGTTTTAAACCATGTTTTTGAGCAATTCTTATCGATAAATTTTCGGCAGCCACCTGGGGATAATTCTCGATTTTATGAAGGTGTTTTTTTAGATGCTCAATAAGCTCAGTTGATGGGCCTTTAAAGTATACATTTGAGCTGAAATTAGACCTGATTTTGTTATTGTATTGATAGGCGTTGTCGCCATGTCCTAATAGCATTGAAAAGTAATGTTAATTGGATTGAAAATCAGGAAGTAAATCACTAAAAAGTTCAGCCAATTTAGTGTTGTTTTTTATTACCCAGATTTTAAATGCTGTAAATGGTGCTTCAATACTTAAGCTTCTTCTAATTTTATTTTTAAGCTTTTCTTTTTCTTCATCAGACAAACCTGGCTCAAAATATTCATGAAGTTTTTCATTAAAAAGGACTAGCTCTTTAATAAGCTTTGTTCTTTTATTGTCACCTTCTATAGTTTTAAGGATGGTTGTTCCATTGTATATTTCATTTAATAAGGTTGCTGTTTCAACAACATCCTTTTTTTTCGAAAGTGCTGAGATTTTGGCCAATTCAAAGGGAAAAGGATTTATCTCAAATTTTAGTAAATCTGTTATTATCTTTGAAAAATCTGTGCAATCAAGAATTTTGTTATACTTATCCAGCTTAGTATTGTTGCAATGGCCACAAGCCCAAAACAGGTTGTTCCAATCAAATTTTAACTCTTTACCTCCTTTGTGAGGAATAAGGTGTTCAACATTTATGGTGGAAGGCTCTTTTTCTTCACATAAATAGCATTTGTTGTAAAAGTCTTCTTTTAACCTTTTTAGAACTTCACCACATTTGTAATCCCCATTTGCTTTTTTCTTTTCTTCTGATAAACATTTAGGGGGATTTTCTGATTTATGTAAGTTTATCATGCTTTTTCCAGGTTTTTGAATTCGAGTTGTTGAATTTTTAATTGAAGTTCGGGAGCCATGAATTTTGACAAATCTTTAAAATATTTTTGAAAATACTTAAATTTTTCTTGCTCCTTCTCTGTTCTTTTTACTTTATTTACAAGCTTTTCATATTCTCCAATCTGGTTTTTTACTAGCTCAGAGTATTTATCAGAATTAAAATACCCTTCAATTATTCCTTCAACTGAATAACCCGATAAGTCTTCTACCTGGATATGGTTTTCTAAATCATAAATAACCGTATTTTTTAATGAATTAATAATAAATGGAGAGTGCGTTGTTACAATAAACTGGATTTCTGGGAAGATCTTGGTTAAAAATGGGAGTATTTTTTTTTGTAAATCAATATGCAAATGGGTTTCTATCTCGTCAATTAATACCATGCCTTGGATGTTGTAATTTTTTGCACTTTTTTTCTCCATTCTAAGAATAAGTTCAGTAACAATATTCATAATGGCCGAGTAGCCATCAGATAGAGTATTGAAATCAAACTTTTCACGGTTGGGTATAACAATATTGAAGTTGAAATTCTCGCTATCAAACTCTAATTTTAAGTTTTCATCTTCAAAAACTTCTTTCAGAAAATCCTCAAAAATAGAGAACCATTCATCAATGTCTTTTACTTTTTGCATGTCATTGGCATCTCTGGCAAAGGAGCGTTGGGCTTTTAGGTTAACAATGTATTGAATGAAATCTTTGTTTGCTCTCTCCTGGACAGGGTAGGTATAGCTTAATCCAACTTTTTGTATTCCACTTGTTTTTTTAAAATCTATGCCTCTTTTTGATTCAAAAAAAGTAATTATAAAATTACCTTCCTTATAAGATATACGAATATCTGATACATTGTTTACAGAAAGAGTAATCTTACTATAATTGGCTATGTTTTGTTTATATGTTTTTATATTTTGTTTGAGTCCTTCGATATATTGTTTCAATCTAATTATTTCACTTTCCAGAGAAGTAATTTTAAGTTGATCTTCGTTTTGCTGAATAGCTCTTTCTGTTTTTAGAATGTCTTTTTCCCATTGAGGAATTTGTAAAACATTATTATTTAGAAGTCCAACTAAATACACTCTAATCTCTTCAATTAGCGACGTTTTTCCCGACCCATTCTTCCCAGTAATAATTAGGTGCTTTTTTTCTGTTTCAGAAAGGTTTATTTCCAGGTTTTTTAAATGCCTGACATGGTTAATTTTTATTTTTTTTACAAATATTTTGCTCATTAAAGCTTGTTTTTTGTTTGAAACCCAAAATTATAAAATAATTATGATTGTATTTCAATTAGTATAGCTTTTTATTACTCTTCAAAATACTTCGTAGTTAAAACAACTTTTCCTGTTGCCTTACCACTTTCCATATGTGCATGAGCTTTTGAAACCTGATCCAGGGGAAAAACCGAGTCGACAACCGGGTTGAGTTTTCCTTCTTTTATTTGATTTAAAATCAGGTTTAAGGTTTTTCTATACCAGTCGGGATTCTTTTTTATTTCAGCAGGTGTACCACAAGCCTTCATTTTTATACCATTGGGGAATAATTTGATTTTAAGAAACTGTAAAAGTCCTTTAAACAGCTCTCCGTAACCACCGTAATTTGAGCCAGAGAATCCATAACTTACAATTGTACCACCTCTTTTTATTACGCGGGCTGTTTTTTTTAAGTTTTCTGCTCCCATTGCATCAAAAGCAGCATCAATTCCATGCAGGTTTGTCTTTTTAATAATGCCTTCGAAAGATTCATTTTTATAATCAATTGGAGTAACTCCATATTTTTCTGCCAAATGAAACTTTGCAGCAGAGCAGGTTCCATACATTTTTAATTTTTTTTGCTGGCCAATCTGTGCCAAAGCTGTTCCAACACCACCTGATACACCATGTATCAAAACTGTATCACCTTCTTTTACTTTTGCTTTTTCTTCAAGTATGCAATAAGCTGTCAGATAGTTTAAAACAGAGGCTGCGGCATCTACCGTTTTTATATCTTCGTGGAGCTTAACCAGGTAATCTTCAGGTGCTTGTAGCTTATCCTGATAGGTGCACATGGTTGGTAACATGGCAGCAACCATATCTCCTTCTTTTACTTTTTTTGAGTTATTTGTGTCAACAACCCTACCCACAAAGTCATATCCTGGTGAAAATGGCCTTTTAGGTGCTAAAAAGTAGCCTCCACGCTGAGCCATTATGTCGGCATATCCTACTCCAACTGCCCAAATTTCAATTAATGGACCTTTTTCCGGGTCGAATTCTGGTAGTTTGTTTTCTAATTTTAAAACATCTGGGCTTCCAAATTCTGAAACTACTACTTTTTGTGTTGTGAAATTTTCCATAGTTAAAAGTTTAATTCTGCTTTTGCTGCGAAAACAAGGAGGGCTGTATCAAAAGTTGCTTATTTGATGGACATTGAGCACTTCGACTAGCTCAGTGTGCCACCTGTCGAAATGCGTAAGTTGTTGATAATCAATATATGCTTTGACAGGCTCAGCGTCCGAAATCTAGTTTTGATACAGCCCCCAGCAGTTCATAGTTATATCATAAAAAAATTATGATACAAAACTAAGCTTCTATCATTTCACAAACTTGTATGAATTTGCTGTTTTTTATTAATTGGGCCGGATTTAACCCCAGGGACTTTACAAAAGTTTTACTCATGTGCGACGAATCTGAGAAGCCTGCCTCATGGGCAGCGAAAGTCAAATTATGGCCTTTAAAAATTAATCCTAATGCTACTTTAAGGCGAATCCATAGAATATAATTGCGGATAGGCAAGCCCATTTGTTCCTTAAACAAGTGTAAAAGTCGACTTTCGCTTAAAAATGCCAGTTCGCAGAGTGCTTTGGTTTCAATTTTTGTATCAATATTTTTTTGAATGTATCCACGAACTCTTTTTATTCTGTCATCCAACAACTTGAGTTGTAGAGTGGCAGATTGATCTTGATAGAAAAATGATTGAATCAGGTGGTGTAGTTCTTCAGATTCTTCGTTGGCGATTAACTTTTCAATGGTATTGAAATTAAAATGGGCAAGTTCTTCGCCATTTAAGCTATAAAAGCTACTGTTCTTAATTTTTGTTTGTAAAATATGGTTGCCAATGGTTGAATCCGGGTCAATATTTAGTGAAAAAATCATTTGATCAGATGCATCACATTCATGGGCAATATTAGGGGCAACAAGTAACGATTTATAGGGCTGCCATTGGCCACTTTCACTCTTTTTTAAAAATGCCTCATCGGCTGCAATAATTAGCTGTATAACAGGGTGCTGGTGGTGTCGTATTTGTTTTGGCAAAGAACCATAAAACAACAACATATCTTGCCAAAGAATGTATTTTTTCATGTTTGATTTATCATTGTTTTAGTGGCAATATTACAAAAGCATTGCTATTTAATACTTGCCAAATTTAAGGATTTTGTATTTTTCACAAATGACCTTTTACACTGAGCAGTTCGACAAGCTCGCTTTGCCACTTGTTGAATTGAATGGTTAAAAGGTTGGTAACCAGTGCCTTGTAGCGTATGAGAAAATACTAAGTATCAAAGTCACGCCTGAAATTTTATTCTTTTCATAACACTAATCTTTCGTTGCTTCTCTAATTAAAGCTTTTGCTAATACTTCTGTTGCGTCAATAACAAGGCTTTCCTCAATTAGAATTTCAGTGATTGCCAGTGGAATTTCAGTGCAGCCTAAAACAATCGCTTCAGAGCCTTTTCTTGATAAGTAGGATGCAGCCATTAACAGGTCTTTACGTGCTTTGTCTTTTACCGGGTTCGAAAATGCTTTGATTCCATATTCCTGGGCGTAGATGGCCGGATGGACAAACATTTTTTGAATTTCTTCGGAGGGGTGAATGGCTTCAATCTCAAATTTTGCTAAAATGGAGGGGTAAACATTAGCAATAAAAGTTCCGTTAGTACTTAATACACCTACTTTTTTTATTTTTGGATGCCTTTTTTTAATGTATTTCCCTACTTCCTCAATCAGGTGTACAAGTTGGATTTCGTTTGGCGTGTTTTTTTTTATAACATCAAATATTGTGGGGGTATGTGCTGTATTACACGGAATTCCAATTACCTCAGCGCCATGCTTTGATAGTGTGGTAATAATTTCTGCAATGGCCAGGCCTGGGTTTTCTTTTACTTCGCCAATAAGGTATTTCGTCCGATCTTTAACTTTATGTGGAGCAGAAAGCATTGAAACAGGCAAATGGTCCTGATCTGAACGTGCCGGAGTGTTATCGTAAATTTTTTTGATAAGGTCAATTCCAGCATAGCTTCCCACGCCACCTACAATACCTATCATTTTTTTCATGGTTGTGGTTTTTGTTTGAATAGCTTATGAGTGCCAATAAATATAAGCAAAAGAGTGCAAGGCTACAAATCAATAGAAGTTTTGACAACTAAAAAAGAACGATTTAAATTTCAATGGCTAGCAGCCAAAGTTCAGTAGCTGAAATTAAAACTTCAGGTTAATAGGAGCGGTTAGCAACCAGAAACAAAATCCGTGTCCTAAAGATAGGTTATAATCGTATAAAATCGTAAGAATCAATGTATCAAAATCAATCATTATTCTTAATTTAGCATCCAAACTGATACTCTCTCTTATTAACTTTTTTAAAACGATAAACAAAATGCTCTTAAAAAAGAATGTTTTGCTAATCCTTGTATTGGCCATTTTTCAGCAAGGATTTAGCCAGTCAGTTGCCAGACAATTTAATGGCCTGAAAGATTTAAATGGTAAAATAGAGGTGTCAGTATCTGATGGAAAATATGTGATTGTTCCATACAGTGATAAAATTATCCATACTACTTTCTATCCCAAAAACAAAGTAATAAAGAACTTTTCTTATGCTGTGGATATGGAGCCTGATGAGGTTGCTTACAAAGTTGATGATGCAAAATCGAAAGCGGTTATTGATATCAATAAATTGCGAGTGACGATAAGTAAGAACCCGTTTCAGATTAGTTACTCCTACAATGGTAAACCATTAATTGCTGAAAACAAAGGTTATTTAAGTACTGACACCAGCCAAATATTGAATTTTGAAATTGAAAAAGATGAGGTTTTATATGGAGGTGGGGCTCGCGTACTTGGGATGAACAGGCGCGGTCACCGTTTACAATTGTACAACAGGGCACATTATGGTTACGGAACTCATTCAGAATTAATGAATTACAGCTTGCCTGTGTTTTTGTCTTCAAAAAAGTATGCCGTACTTTTTGATAATGTTTCAGCAGGTTTTTTGGATTTAGACAGCAAGAAAAACAATAGTATCAATTACGAAACAGTAAGTGGCACGATGAACTATCATGTTATTGTTGGGGATAATTGGTATGATTTGGTTGAGCAATATACTTATTTAACAGGAATGCAACCATTACCTCCGCGCTGGGTATTTGGAAATTTTAGTAGCCGTTTTGGATATCATTCGCAAAAGGAAACAGAAGCAACCATTGCAAAATATTTTGAAGATGGGATTCCTGTTGATGCAGTAATACTTGATATTTATTGGTTTGGAAAGGAAATAAAAGGAACCATGGGGAATTTAGAATGGTATCGCGACAGTTTTCCAAATCCTGAAAAGATGATTGCTGATTTTAAAAAGAGAGGGGTAAAAACCATATTAATTACAGAACCCTTTATTCTTACAACTTCAAATAAATGGGAGGAAGCCGAAAAAGAAAAAGTGCTGGCTGTTGATTCTGTTGGAAAACCCTATCGTTTCGATTTTTATTTTGGAAATGCAGGATTGATTGATGTTTTTGATAACAAAGCAAGAAGCTGGTTCTGGAATATTTATAAAAAGTTTGCCAATCAGGGCGTTGAAGGTTGGTGGGGCGATTTAGGTGAGCCCGAAATGCACCCCGGAGACATTCAACATGTTAACGGAACCGGCGATGAGGTACATAATGCTTACGGACATGAATGGGCAGGTATTATCTGGGAAGGTTATCAAAAGGATTTCCCCGAAAAGCGGCCTTTTATTTTAATGCGGGCAGGATATGCAGGCTCACAGCGTTATGGAATGATTCCCTGGACAGGCGATGTAAGCCGCAGTTTTGACGGTTTGGTTCCACAACCCGAAATTTCTTTGCAAATGGGTATGCAGGGGATAGCTTACATGCATTCTGATTTAGGTGGTTTTGCCGGAGGCGATTCGCTTGACAATGAGTTGTATATCAGGTGGTTGCAGTACGGTGTTTTTCAGCCAATTTATCGTCCGCATGCACAGGAGCAGATTCCGGCTGAGCCCGTTTTTCAAAGCAGAAAGACAAAATCTATGGTTAAAAAATCGATTGAATTACGTTATCGTTTAAAACCATACATTTATAATATGGCTCATGAAAACAGCGTATTTGGAAAGCCTTTGATGATTCCTTTATTTTTTAATGAGCCTGATAATGAAAAACTTTTAACCTATGATGAAGCGTATATGTGGGGCGATGCCTTTTTAGTTTCACCGGTTAAAGAAAGAGGAAAGAAAAAACAAAAAGTTTATTTGCCAAAAGGAAACAACTGGATTGATTTTTACTCAGGGGAAATTTACAAAGGGGGGAAGGAATATACTGTTTCACTTACAATGGATCACATCCCTGTTTTTGTTAAAGGTGGTTCGTTTATTCCAATGACCAGGGAGGCAGTAAATGAGATGAATTATTCAATTAATGAGTTTGATTTGCATTATTTTGCAGATCCTTTGGTAAGTCAAACATCCTATCAGCTCTATAATGATGATGGGCAAAACCCTAATGCCTTTGAAGGAGGTGATTTTGAGTTGATGAATTTTTGGATGGAGGATGATACTAAATCTATAAAGTTTACCATTCAAAAAACGATTGCATGGGAAGAATTTAAAGCCATAAAAAATAATGTAGATTTAATTGTACATAATTTAGTAAATGTTCCTAAGCATATCCTTAAAAATGGCAAGAAAATAAACATGAATGAGTGGCGTTGGGATAAGGAGAGGAAAATGCTTGTTGTAAAAGCTAGTTGTTCAACTGAAAAAGAATTGGTTGAGATTATCAAATAGTAACTTTACTGTAAATATGCTCCTATTGCTGGTAAGATGCGTGGGATTATAATCAATTCAAGTAATGGCGAAATCGTTTATGATACTAAAGATGATGGATACAGCATTAAGCAGTTTAGAATGATGCCAGAGCAGGAATGTATCCTTTTTGAGGTGATGAAAGGGAATGAACAATTATTAATGAAGTTTAGTTGAAAAACCCGGAAAAGTGAGTGGATTGCAAAACCTGGAGAATTAAAAGGATTGGTTGCTAAAGCAAAAGGTGCTTTGCAAGAGTTACTCTATTTTACAGTTTAATACCGATTCACACAGAATATGTGTGAATCGGTATTATTTTATTCAAAAGTTTTATTCCAGATATCTCCTTCAATTTTTTTGTTCGAAGCTGCTTCAACCAGGTAAACAATTAATTCATCTTCAGGCATTTTTAGTTGCTCTTTAACCTTTTGCATTGCTTCTTCTGCTGATTTTAATATGGGGCCTAGATCAAGCTTCCATTCTCCATTTTCAACAAAAAAATGATAATAATAGGGAGTGGTTTTATTGTTGAGCTTGAAATTTCCTTTTGCTGTTTTTTCTTTCAAGGTAATGAAGCCTAGAGCTGCCTGTTCAACACTTTCTTTGCTAATCATTCCATTATCAACCGACCAAACAATTAACGATTTACCGGTGAATTGCTTTATCTCCTCAGGAGTGGCACGGTGACGGGTGCTTATCACCATTAATTTGTCCGTAAGTGGTAGCTTTTCAATTTTCTCACTAGTACCAGTTCTCACAATGTCAAGCATTTTATCATAATAGGCAATCGTTTTCTCACTGAGGTATTTCACAGCCTCTTCACCTTTTCCTTCCAGAATGGCTGACTTGTAAGCTCCATAACAACTTTTAATTTTTTGTCTGTTTGGATTTGGTTTTCCGCAATAGGAAAGAAAAAAAGCACTAATTAGTAAATAAACGAAGGTTCTTTTCATATCTTTAATATATTTGGTTTGTAACAAAATTAGAAAAATAGTTGTTGAAGATTTTTTTTTAACACGAAATTCTTTTACTCTTTGATAAAACCTGCATATTTTGCTATCTCTAAATTAATTTCTTTGATTCTTTTGGCGCTAAAATCTTTTTCACTTTCCAGTTTTCGTGCTAATATGGTTAGCACTGCTCTAATGGAACAAATGTGTTGATGATGCTTTCCAAAGATATCCTGATCCAGGTATTTCAGATAGTCTTTTATCTTTTTGTCGGCATGCAATTGATAAACAAAACTGTTTTGCATGTTATTAAGTCTATTAGCCCTTTTACTTTATCAGGAAGTTCTTTTTCTTCTTGTTTTCCTGGTAAAAACAGAGGCCAAAGTTGGTTAAGGCTAAATAGGGTGACTTTGAATTTAGAAGTATCTTGCAAAAGTATTAAAATGGCTTTTATGTTAAGAGGACTGTTTGAATAAACTTTTAAGTTTTATAGTTTTACAAACAAATTAATCTAATTAGTTTTATGGAAGACAAACGATTTAGAAAAGAACAAGACATTAAAACCAAATTATATTGGGCTCTTGGATTAGCCGCTTTGGCGTTATTACTAATGTTTTTCAGGTTGCCTTTTGACTTTCTATTGTCATTAGTGGCTTATATTATTACCGCTATTGCAGTGGTGAAAAAAGATGGTGCAATGGGGATTTTGCAGGTGATTATGGTTTTTCCTGCAATATATATTGGTGTAAGAGATTTTTTTAGTGGTGGCAATGACAATGTAGGTGATGTTGATTCATCTAAACCAGCAAAACTGGAAAGACTAGCCAATTTTACATTATTTTTTACGGCTGTGACTATTTTGGTAACTATTTTCTTTCCAGTTATTAGGTTTTTCTGGAACTTGTTTACCTGATAAAAAATCCGTCAAGCCGCTAATATGCATAGAACTATAGCGACTTGACGGCTAGATGTTTATTCCGGAATGTTAAAAAACTCACAAACCTCTTTGTAAGTCATGTTTTGAAAGTCTTGTTTAGTGAAATTGATTGCAGAAGTAGATTTTAAGGCCGAAATTGTGCCCGGAATTGCTATAAACCTGAAATAGTTTCCTTCTGTTGCAGGTAGGTCAACCATATCGCAGGTAAATTCTATAGCCTCGTAATCGTGGATTAAGAAACTCCAGTTAGCGCCTAAAGCATAAGCAGGAAGCGGTCGTACTGTGGTACCTTCGTATAAATCACCAGCTAGCCAAACATAAGCCAAAACAACTCCTCCCTCTACAATATCCTTGGTTAAATCAGGTGCCGAGGCTGCAAAATACCAGTCGCCGGATTGGCCAGACCATTCTGTGGGACTAAACCATTCTGAATAGTAAACAGTAGCATCTTCACCAGCAGGGCCAGGAGCTCCGTCTTTTACGCAACCTGAAAATAATAATGCAGATACAGCCAATAAAAAGGTAAATTTAATTTTTGTAGTCATGGTTTCTTTTTTTTTGTTTAAGATGTTTCAAAGGTAGTTAATAACACCTTAAACTTACTATTTTTTAACTTATCATATATATGTCTTTTTTTATTGCTTTAGTTGGTGATGGTTACATCTTTAGTTAAATTTGGTGTTTTGGTGGCAATAAAAAACTAGTCAAACTCTATTTATACAGAATTCCACCTGAAAAATAACTAAAATGTAAACTTTTCCAGAGTTACTTTATTTGACAAAAATATAACTCAATGGATTTAAGTACATTCATAAAAAATTAGTAACTTTCCATTAGCTTTTCACGAGCTAGTAAAATTGACCGAACTAAAGTTTAAACATTAAAAAAATCTCCCAATGGCAAAGAAGATCACCACAAACAAGGTTAAGCAAACTGACAAGCAGCCAGAATTTATTGATGTTCGTACAGGTACAGATGTAGAAACTTTAAAACAGGCTATTATGGAGCATTTGTTTTATGACCAAGGGCGAAACATTGTTAATGCATCTCTTAACGACTTGTACCTGGCAGTATCCTATACTGTGCGCGACAGGTTAAAGCAGCATGAGCACAAAACCATGAATGCTGCGTTTTACGAAAACGATGTTCGACTGGTCAGTTACCTTTCAGCTGAATTTTTGATGGGCCCACAGTTAGGAGCTAACCTGATTGACCTTGATATTTTTGATAATATACGGCAGGCGGTGAAAGAGCTGGGCTTTGACCTGGATGAAATTATTGCCCAGGAAGAAGAACCTGGTTTAGGAAATGGTGGCCTGGGGCGATTGGCAGCTTGTTTTATCGATTCATTGGCCTCGTTGAGTGTTCCTGCTATTGGTTATGGAATCAGGTACGAATACGGAATTTTTGATCAAGAGATTCGGGATGGATGGCAGGTAGAAAAAACCGATAATTGGTTAAGTAAAGGCAACCCTTGGGAAATTGCAAGACCCTCGGATGCGGTGAATGTGAAATTTTGTGGACGCACTGAAGCTTACACTGATGAAAATGGTAGAACTTACCGTAGATGGATACCTGATTACATGGTAAAGGGAATCCCTTACGATACCCCCGAAATGGGTTACAAGGTAAATGCCTGCAATTTTCTCCGCCTTTGGAAATCGGAAGCTGAAGATTCTTTTGATTTTTCATCCTTTAACATTGGCGATTATTATAAGGCGGTAGATTTTCAGGTAAAATCAGAAAATATTTGCAAAGTACTTTATCCTAATGATGAAACATCTGCTGGGAAAAAACTACGCTTAAAACAACAATATTTCTTTGTTTCATGTTCGTTGCAAGACATGATGAATACCCACCTGAGATTTGATGGGAAACCTGAAGAGTTTCATAAAAGATGGGCGATTCAATTAAATGATACGCACCCTTCAGTTGCTGTGGCTGAGTTGATGCGCATATTGTTGGATGATTATAAAATGGATTGGGATACAGCCTGGGACATTACTAGTAAAACATTCACATTCACCAATCATACCCTATTGCCTGAAGCTTTGGAGAAATGGTCTCTTGGCTTGTTCAGATATTTGTTGCCACGTTTGTTGGAAATCATCTATGAAATAAATTACCATTTTTTGAAAAAAGTAAGTCAGCGTTTCCCAGGTGATATTGGAAAATTATCACGTATGTCGATTATTGATGAATCTGGCGAGAAATACATCCGCATGGCTAATCTTGCCTGTGTTGGAAGTAATGCCATTAACGGGGTGGCCGTTCTTCACACAGAATTGCTGAAAAAGCATGTACTGACCGACTGGGTAGAAATGTTTCCAGATCGTTTTCATAATGTTACAAATGGTGTTACTCCACGCCGTTTTGTGTTACAAAGCAATCCTGGGTTAAGCAAATTAATATCTGATTCGATTGGGCATACTTGGCCTGGCCAGTTGGATGAGTTACACAAATTGGAACCCTTTGCAAAAGATTCAGCTTTTAAGGCGAAGTTCAGAAACGTGAAACTTGAAAACAAGAAAAACCTGGCAAAGCTAATCAAAAAAAGAACCGGTATTATTGTAGATCCTACTTCCATGTTCGATATTCAGGTAAAGCGAATTCATCAGTATAAAAGGCAACACCTTAATGTGTTGAATATCATTACCCAATATTTGCGCATAAAGCATAATCCAGGTATAGATATTGTTCCGCGAACTTTTATTTTTGGTGGCAAGGCAGCCCCAGGCTATTTTATGGCCAAGCTCATGATTAAACTGATAAATTCTGTAGGAGAGGTAATAAACAATGATCCGGATGTAAAAGACCGACTAAAAGTGGTTTTCTTTCCGGATTTTAATGTAACCAATGCACAGCCAATTTATCCTGCAGCTGATCTATCAGAGCAGATTTCAACAGCAGGAAAAGAAGCCAGCGGAACTGGTAACATGAAATTTTCCATGAATGGCGCACTCACTATTGGTACCCTCGATGGGGCAAATATTGAGATTAGGGAAGAAGTGGGCGAAGAAAATTTCTTCCTGTTTGGGCTCACTGCTGCCCAGGTAGATGAAACTAAACGCAATGGTTATGAGCCAGGCTATATTTATCATCATAATGAGGAATTGCGCGAAGTAATTAACCTGATTAGTTCTGGTCATTTTTCTATTGGCAACAGCGAGTTATTTAAACCCATTACAGATACTTTATTGTGGCACGATCCGTATATGTTGATGGCCGATTATCCGCTGTATATAAAATGCCAGGATTTGGTGTCGGAAACCTGGAGAAACACTTCGGAATGGAACCGTATGGCTATTTTGAATGTTGCAAGAATGGGTAAATTCTCATCAGACCGCTCTATTAACGATTATTGCGAAAAAATATGGAAGGTGAAACCGTTTTTAATTAAGTGATTTTGGCTTGGGGCTAAAGTGCAGGTCTGTCATATATCTTAAAGTTCAACTCCTTCGGAGTTGGTTGATGAGCTAATTTCTGTTTGCCACGGGTTGTCACCCGCGGTTATTATTGTAGCGCCCTTTTCAAGGGCTGGGATGTTTTGTAATCAAGAAAATTATTGTACAGAAACAATAGGACAATTTACAAGTGCAACGCCTGTAGCCAGAATATTCGAACTCATTGCTGTTGTCCAGTTACTAACTGAACCAAAATCTGCATTATCATATACATCAACATCCCAAAATGGAGAGTAATCGGCATCTTCTGGCAAAGTTTGAACCACATTATGTGTTTGATCGGTACCAGCTTCAGTTACAAAACCTGAAGGTGGGCCACCACCATCCATTCCAGGATTAATATTAAAAGTAACCAGGATGTCGGAAAGAGGTACATTGGGGTGTCCTCCGGTAGGCAAGTCAACCGTAATCATTTTTTCGGAGAAGTCGAAATAAAAAACGACCATGCCTTTGTACCATCCTCTTACTAAACCATTATCATTCTCTGTTTTGTAGCGTAATTTGGCCGTGGAACCTTCCGGAACAATCGGACAATTAACAATTAAATTAGTTCTTTCAATTGAATAGCCTTTTTCTATGAGTTCATTCATACTGGTCACTGTATTTGCAACATAATTGGCTGGAACAGTTACTTTATGAACATGCCAGAAATCACTGTAATGCGTATCTCCTGGTTTCACGTTAACAATATTTAGCTGTCCTTCAACAGGCATATCCTCTCCCTCTTTGAACAGGGCAAAGATTGGAGCAGATGTTTCCGGCATAACGTCAAAATTATAGTATTGTACTTTTTCACCATTTGGACCAAGACCTTTGGTTATAAAAGGTGCCTGATCAAAATCAATGGCTTCATTTGCAGCAGGCAGTCCGTTTGAACCATCTCTAATAAATAAAGTGCCTGCATCTGTACTAAACCTGTCTACATAAGCTTTCTCAGCTGTATTTGGATCAAGAGGTCCTGGTTCCATATTATCTTTTTTGCAAGCTGAAAATGCTGCGATACTAATAAATAAAACGATAAATAATTTTGTTTTCATGTGATATATTTTTTTGTTTACAGGTCAAATTTCACAAATTGTTGTCACGAAAGAGTCACAAAAAATTCAAGTTTTTATAAAGGTTGGAGTAGAGTAGTTTATGTAAAGTAATGGAGAAGATTTGGGGATGAATTGAATATTTCTAATTGATTTAATGTCAAATTGTAATGTAGCACAACAGAGCTTTTATTTTTGCAGGAAAAGTTAGCAGGTTTGGCTGTAATATTTTTAAGTAAGTTTACTGAGACTGATTACCCAACACCTCCCCCGAAACTAAAAACACTGCCGGCTTGCCCGAAACAGGGTTCTTTTGGGTAATTACCACCGTTTTGTAGACTTCCTCAATAATTTTATAGTCCAGAACTTCTTCTGGAGTGCCCGAAATACGCATTTGGCCATTATTCAGCATTACCAGAAAGTTGCAATATTCGCCTGCAAGGTTTAAATCGTGAATAATCATAAGTACAGTTAGACCCGTTTCCTTGTTGAGTTTTTGAATCAGGTTGAGTATTTGTACCTGGTGACCAATATCAAGGTGCGATGTAGGCTCATCAAGCAGTAATAGTTCAGGTTCCTGTGTCAATGCCCGGGCAATGGCTGCCAATTGCTGTTCGCCACCACTTAACTGGTTCATGTATTTGCCTTTAAACTCATGTATGCCAGTTAATTGCATGTAGTGTTGGACTATTTCAAAGTCGTTTTGAGAATCAAAAAACTGAAACTTTCCATGATAGGGGAGGCGCCCCATTAAAACGTAATCCTCAACAGTTATATCAGGGCTTTCGATGTGCTGGGCAACTACGGCCATTTTTTTTGCTCGTTGTTTAAAGCCTAGTGAATGGATGCTTTTTCCTTCCAGGAGAATTTGTCCGTTTAAGTTGTTAAGTTCAGCGGTTATGCCCTTAAAAAGTGTTGTTTTACCAGAACCATTAGGACCAACAATGCCTGCAAATGAAGCTTTAGGAAGCGAAAAATCGATTCCTGCTATTTTAAATTTGCTGTAACCACAGCTAAAGTTTTGTATTTCTAATTTGTTATGGGACACTGATTTCTTATGATTTTTATGATGATTATGGATTATATGGAACACGGATTTGACTGATTGAACAGATTTGACTGATTTTAATATGGTTTCCTAAACTGTCCAACTTTCATTTCTGTCTTTTTTTAATATCATTTTTATGGATTTATACAGATCTTGTTTCTGACAACTCAAATTTTTACTCAACCTCAACCGGTGCACTTGTCAGGTGTTGTCACCTGACAAACTAGCCTTGACATGACGCTGGTTGCTCGTAAAAGATCACTGATTTCCTTATTCCACTTTACTAGAAACCAAAGTCCTGAGACTCGCAACTAGTCAAATTTCTAATTTCGCTGCCTGAACTTGTCGAAGGCCTAATTTCCAATTTTTATCTTATTATTTTTCCTTGTTATTACAACCACAAATATAATTCCTCCAATAATGCCTGTTATAACGCCTGTTGGTAATTCATTTGGTAATATTACCGTTCGGGCAATGGTATCGCAAACAACCAAAAAACCACCTCCCCCAATAAACGATGACAGCAATAAAATCCGATTATCAGAACCAATTAGCATACGCATTACATGGGGGATAATTAATCCCACAAAACCAATTACCCCTGCAATTGAAACGGCCATTCCTGTTAGAACAGAGGCTGTTATAAACAAAATTCGAATGCTGGTTTCAGTATTTACCCCTAAGTGACGGGCTTTTTCGTGCCCCAAACGCATGGCATTCATTGGTTTTACAAAAATATAAGAAGTTGCCAGGCCCGCTAAAGCCAGAATTGCCGCCATTTTTATTAAAACAGTATCTGGTTCATCTAAAGATCCCATGGTCCAGAACACAATGGTTTGCATTTCTTCAGCAGTCACAACCGAGAGCAATAACATCATTACTGAGGAGGCAACGTAACTAAACATAACCCCAATAAGCAACATGGTTTGTATCTTAATTTTTCCCTTGCTAATACTAATATTGTACACAATCATCAGGCTAACAAATGCACCAACAAATCCTGAAAAGGGCAACATGATTCTTCCTAAAACTTGTTGCAAATTAAATACAGTAGCTAAAGCCACTCCTAGTGCCGCTCCCCCAGAAATGCCCAGAGTGTAAGGTTCAACCAATGGGTTGCGGTAAACGCCTTGTAAAATGGTCCCTGCCAAGGATAAAGCCGCACCAATTGCAAAAGCTAAAAAAATACGGGGTAACCTTATTTGTTTTATAATTGCCAGTTCAATACCTCCTTCTTTTCCGGCAACTAAATCAACTAAATCCTGCCATGATGGTTTTATCTCCCCTGCATACAAGGAAATAAGAATAGCCAGCAAAGCAAAAAATAGCACTGCTAAACTTTGAAATAACCATTTTAGATATTTTGCCCGCATATATTTGAGAAATTTGACCTTAAAGCAGCTATTTTAGTCACTTTTATTATACAAAGTTCAAATGTCTAATTTTTAGATTAAAACTCAATTCCCTTCCTACTGGGAATGTTCTTATCATAAGGATGTTTTACTTTTGTCACATTGCTCACATAATCAGCCAGTTCCATTATTTTTTCAGTAGCTCCTCTGCCGGTCACTACCAACTCTAGGTTTTTTGGTTTACTTTTAATAAAGTCAATCAATTTTTGTTCGGCTAAATAACCATCTCTGACCGAAATAAGTATTTCATCCATAATTAAAAGATCGTAATTGTCGTTAAAGACCTCTTTTTGAAGGATTTCAATAGCTTTATGGCATTCTTTTTCCAAAGTTTCAGCCGTTAGCTCTTTATTGAAGAATGGATGCCCTTTTGTAAAGCCATAAATTTTTGCCCCAAGTTTCTCTAATTGGTTAATTTCTGTATAACCATATTTTTCAGGTCTTTTATGAAAAAAAGCGTAGCCTACTTTAAGGTTATGTCCCAATGCTCTTACGCCAAGGCCTACTGCTGAAGTGGTTTTTCCTTTGCCATCACCGGTGTAAATGTGAATAAGTCCAAGGTTGCTCATTATTTTTATGATTTTTGGTTAAAACAATCTGTTATACAATTATGAAAGTGAATCAAAGTCATTGGTCATTAGACATTAATATCGATTTCTAATGATCAATGATTACTTATACATCATCTCAATCATTTTCTCAACTGTATTAGTAAATGAATCAGGTGTAGGTGTACAGGCCATGTTGGAGTCAATTAAAAAGATTTGGTTATTTTTTATGGCATTTAAAACCTTGTAACTTTTCCAAATATCTACCTCCTGTGCACCAATATTGCCCATGGTTGTTACAAAAATCACATCAGGGTTTCTTAGTAAAACCGTTTCACGGCTGATAATTCCGGTGGTAACATTAGTGGCAATGTTTTCTCCTCCCACAAAGGCAATATAATCGTGCATAAATGTGTTGGGAATAACAGCAAACAATGGCTTTGTACCTAATTCAATAAAGATTTTGGGTTTTTTCCCTTTTGGAATTTGTTTTTTCAATGCTTCAAGCTTAGCTTTTTCTTTTTGAATAATATTCCGGGCTTTTTCGTTTTTCCCAATTAACTTTCCTATTTCAGCAAACTGAGAACAAATATCATTAAAATTTTTAGGGCTTTCAAACACTTTGTATTTTATACCTAATTTGCTTAACATTCCAAGCGTTTCAGGTGAAGTAAGCCCAGTTGTAATCACTAAATCTGGTTTTAGCGAATAGATTTTTTCAATATTTACTTTCACCGCCGAACCAATTACGGCAATGTTATCTTCTTTATTAGTTTGGCAGTAGCTTGTGCAGCCAACCAGTTTGTCTTGCGCCTGAAGCAAATAAATGTTTTTAGTGATGGATTGTGCCAAAGAAACCACCCGTTTTGCAACTTGTGCCTGTAGAAGCCCAAAGTTCATAAAAAACAAAAGTACCAGAATTGAAAAAAATCTCATAGTTAACAGTTTTAAATCTGGAAAAGAGTATGGCAAGGTTTCCACAAACTTTTTTCCCGAAGTTTGATTATTAATTGTACAATTTTCTGGTCGGTCTTCTGGCTTACCTTGTTTTTTTGATGCCTTCCCAACCGCAGGCGATCAGTGGCAAAAGTTGTTCAAAAAACGTTATAAAGGCTTACAGCTGCGGGTACAGCTCCTGATTTTAACAGGATTCCCGGTTTAAGGCTTTCCCCGAAGAGGTATTGCCACCAGTGGGCGCAAAGGTAGGACTTATTTCGGAAATTAGAAATTTCTTATACCAAACTGCTATCAAGGTAATAAAAAAGGCAGTGGTATAACTAAGCGAATATAGAGAGCGATCTCATGAACGCAGTGAATAATGCCGAAGAATTAGCATATTAAGAAAATTTATTTTCTGTTACATGATAACTATTCGGTATTAACTAGCTATTCAGGGCAATCGGGTTTAAAACTTTTTGCAGTACCCTCTTATGGAATGGATTGTTTTTCTTAAATTCTGTCTTTACTTTTTTGTTGGGCCCGAAGAAAATATTTCCTATGACTTAAGGTTCATACGCGGGCCCTTTCTTTCGAGTTGTTTTGACTCAGCGCTATCGCACTGGGTTAATGCTTACGCCCCATTTGGGGCTTTAGATAGGACAATTATCAAACAATTATTTTTTAAACCATCAAAATTGACTTGATAATAAGTCATAAAAATTCATATTAGCCCAAAGTGGGTACTCCCTGCATCTTGCAGCAGCTTTTCGGCAACTTGCCATCAGTCACCGGATGACTTCATTAAGTGTGCATGGCTTCCATTTCAATATTTATATTGTTCAAGCATAGTCATCCGAAGACTACACAACGCTTTTAATGCTTCCCTCTATACTTAAGTAGAAAGGGCCCTTGCTAGTGCCAGGTTACTTGCTATCGCTGCGTGAGAGAAGTTGTAGCTGGTACTTTGCCCGAAAGGCAAGATTTTCTACATTTACTTAACTCCCAATAAAATAGTTTACCTCCCCGCTTTGATGGCCTGCTCCGCAGAGTCCGAGCTGCAAGCTCGAATCAGCGCTATATTGCTATACTTGAACCGTTATGGAAGGCGACCGCAACCATATTCTTTATACTTTAGATCACTTATTAAAAATGTAAAGCTTAAAGCGTTATAATAAGAAAGCCAACCCGCAGGCTGGCTTTCACTTAATATTTTACGAATTAATTTCATTAAGAACTTCA
>JBNKJW010000186.1:0-25202 GCA_050291445.1 Bacteroidales bacterium
AAGTATTCCTTGCATGCGTCTTCTTTAGCAAATTTGGTCATAAACTCTTTTAGTTTCATATCTTTGTTTTTTAGACAAAGATAAATTCGAACTATGCCAAAATGTGTCGTAGTGGTATACTACCGCCCAAGCAAAAAAAACAATTACTAAAAGCAGATCGGTATAAAAAATGGTATAATTTCTGCAATAATTTATATCGCTGATATTTATCGACTTAACAAAGAGGTTTATAGCAGTTTGTGGTTGATACAAGTTGATTGAAACGATATAGAAACTGAGCAGAACTTGAGGCTTAAAAGGTTGATTCATATAATAATGGTTTTTGTGCTTATAGGCACTAATTCAGTGCTTTATTCACAAGCGCCTAAAAGCCTGTATGTAGCAAAAAGAATTACAGAAGCTCCTGATATTGATGGGTTTATTGGCGAAGAAGCATGGGGGATTGCAGAAGTTGACTCCATAGCCATTCAGTATACTCCTTACAATAAAAAACCTGCAACCCAAAGAACTATTTTCCGTATTCTATACGATGACAAAGCACTTTATATTGCCGCACTCTTATACGACAACCCCGATTCTATATTAACCGGGCTCGGCAGGCGCGATGATGCTTTTGATATGAACGCCGATCAATTTATTATTGATATTGGACCTTATAATGATGGAATCAACTCCTTCTCTTTTATGGTTTCCAGTTCAGGTGTTCAGTCTGATTTTAAAAACTATTTTAACACCCGCGATTTAAGCTGGGATGCTGTTTGGATAAGCAAAACCCAGATTCTTGAAAGAGGATGGGTAGTAGAAATGAAAATTCCATATTCAGCCATTCGTTTTTCAAAGAATATTTTTCAGGTATGGAGCCTGAATTTGTTCAGGGTGGTAAAGCGAAAAGAAGAAACCTCAAGCTGGAACTTTGTTGACAGGGATATTGTGGGGGTTACCAATCAGGCAGGTGAATTGATTGGTATTGAGAACGTTAAGGCTCCATTGAGATTGTCGGCCACACCCTGGCTAACAGCTTATCTTGATAAAGGACCAGATGAAAATAAATGGAGCAACTATTATCGTGCAGGTTTTGATCTTAAATATGGAATCAACCAGGCATTTACCCTTGATGCATCAATATTGCCAGATTACGGGCAGGTGGTTTATGATGATGTAGTTTTGAATTTATCACCTTACGAGACCAGGTATCCCGAGCATCGTCAATTTTTTAGCGAAGAAACGGAGATGTTTTCAAAGGCTGATATTTTTTATTCACGCAGAATGGGGCTAAATCCTGAAAAGTATAATGGGGTAAAAGATAGTTTAAGGAACAATGAAATTATTGCAGAAAATCCTTTAGAGCTTGATATTATTAGTGCTGTAAAACTTTCAGGGCGGAATAGTAAAAAACTTGGCTTTGGTGTAATAAATACTATTTGTCGACCTTCGTTTGCAACCGTTTCGGATACTATTTCTGGTGCGCATAGAGGAATTGAAACTCAGTCGTTTACTAATTATAATGTTATTACAATTGATAAAACACTTGAGAATAACTCATTTGTAAGTTTAATCAATACCAACCTATCAAGAAATAACCTGGAATACATTGCTAATGTAACCGGAACCGAGTTTAAGCTTTCAAACAGAGCCCGTTCATATTCCATTTCAGGAAGTGCCGCATTAAGCCAAATGCATGATACTGTTAATGGAGCAGAACTAGGGTACAAAACCAAGCTGTATTTTGACAAAACCAGTGGGAAATTTCAATTCAGGATTGGAAATGAAATAATCAGCAAAAATTATAATCAAAACGATATGGGCTACTTGCCCTATGTAAATGAAGTTTCAAGCTTTTCACGATTAGATTACAATATTTTTGAACCTTTTTGGCAAGTTTTAAGTTGGAAAAGTTCTATAGAATTTCGATATGGTAATTTGTATCAACCCCAATCATTTACCGACTTTAAAATTACACTAAATAGCGAGGCTTTGTTTTCAAATCAGTTAAACTTTGCTTTAGGTGGTTTTTGGCGCCCCTTAGGAAACCATGATTATTACGAAGCCCGGGAGCCAGGCAGATTATTTAAAAAGGCCGAGTCGTGGTCGGCGTGGACAAAATTAGGAACCGACCCCCGGAAAATGTTCTCAATCAACTTCATGTATAAATACTGGGGAAACAATACTACCCTTGGAATGATTTGGCATACAGTAGGTGTAGCCCCACTTATTCGGATACAAAGCCGCCTGCAGTTAGGCCTTGATTTGTTTTACGACAAGTTTAATAATTCAATCGGTCATGTATATACTTTTAATGATAGTATTTATTTAGGTAAGAGGAATTTAGAAACCTATTCAAATACATTGACTTTACTCTATTCATTCACCAATAAGGCCTGGCTAAATTTAAAAGTCAGGCATTATTGGTCAACATCAAGGTATAACTTGTATTATACCTTAAAAGATGATGGAAAGTTAAATGTTGAGGATACCTATCCTTATAATGCCGACAAGAACTTTCAAATGCTGAACCTTGACTTTGCTATTAAATGGGAATTTGCACCCGGAAGCCAATTATCTTTTGTGTGGAAAAATCTTTTTACTCAAAACGGGTACCCCACGTCAATTGACTATTCCGAAACTTTAGATGGAATGTTAAATGCACCACATTACAATAATTTTTCAATAAAATTTCTTTATTATCTCGATTTTCTGTATCTTAAAGGTAATGGAAGGTAGTTTTTATAGCGTGTTTTTATCAGAAAACCTTCCATTTATCAATGAATTGTTTACATTCATCAACTAATTATTTGGCAAAACAATATGCTTGTTAATTTCGTCGTTTAGCTAACGTGAGTATGCGTTTTTTATATTTGCATTATAAACTAAAATTTTCATATTATGAAACTTAAACACATTTCTGCTTTATTTTTCTTACTATTCGCATTTTCATTCGTAGGCATTAGCCAGGTAGAAGATGAAGAAGTACAGATGTTCTCTTTTAGTAGCACACGATCAATAGGAGGCCAAAACATTCATGATTTTGGCGTAATTAAGGAAGTTGCTACCTTTACAATCGAGCTACAAAACAAAGGGAAAACCGACATGAAGGTTGGGAAAATTTCAATCCCTGCTGGTGTTGGTGTTACTGTATTAAAAGATGTATTGAAGCCAGGTGAGAAAGGTGGTATCGTTGTAACTGTTGATCCAAAATACATGGAATCAGGTACTTTCAAGAAACAAATTATCCTTTCTACCCTTACTCAGAAAGAAAATGGAACAATTGTTAAGAGAACAGCAGCTTATGATTTAAAAGGACAAGTCCTTTAAGAAAGCTGAATGAAGAATTTAGAAAGGTTACCTGTAATCAGGTAGCCTTTTTTTATTCAAAAACCAATTTTTTATTCAATTTGTTAATTGGAACAACCTCAACACCAGTGTAATAGTATTTGATAATTTTATCAAAGCTGAAACCTTTTTTTGCCATATTCATAGCACCTTCCTGACACATACCAACTCCATGGCCATAACCTCTGCCCGATAGTATTAAATTATCTCCATCAGGTTGAATGCTGAAAAAAGTAGAGCGGAGCTTTAATCCATAACGAATAGTGGTTAATTTAAGCTGCTGGTTGTTAATTAGATACTGCTTTAAGCGTTTTGGTTGTAAAAAAACGAAAGAATCAATCGAAAGTGTATCATCAATAGTTATCGATTTTTCTTTCAAAAAGTTTTTCCATGTTTTAAATTCTATTTTCCTTTTCCAGAAAGCCTGCCTTTGGTCTGTGCAAAATGTATCGTTTATTGATCGAAGATAGGGCAGGGCAGTTGTCCAAACATCTTCTGAATTATTAGTCTGGCCGCCACAATTAGCACTGAAAACAGCGGATATTAATTGTTTGTTTTTGTCAACAATAACTAATTCTTTTGTTGCCTTTATTGCTTCTTGAATGATTGGGTTTTTGCTGCTTTTGCCTTTGTAAGCCTGGCAATGCACTCCATCGCAAAGGTGAAAACCTTCTTTTTTGTGCTTTTGTGCATTTTTTAGCGCATAAGTGCGACATATGGTTGCCTGGTTTTTGTAATATTCCAATACCTGGCTTGGCCCGCTTTCAGCCTCAACTACACCAGCCAAATAGTCTGGCAAAGCAATTTGGTTAATTATCTCAAACTGCTTATTTATAACTTTGAGTTTTAAGTTACCCTGGAAAGTCCTGGTTGTTTGTTTAGGAGATAATAACTTTATATTTAGCTCACAATTCTTTCTTGAGTTTGGTTGCTCGTGACTTTTATTATAGTTGTATTTTCTTGCAATAATCTCAATATCAGTGTGTAAGCCAAAGTCTTTCTTTGAATTACTGGCACTTATCATTCCATTAACATATTTTAGAATGATGTTTCTATCTTTTTTGAGTTTAAATAGCCGCTTGCCGCTTCCTTTTATTTTATATTGCCCGGTAGCCGCCTCAATAAATAGTTTATCTGTGTTAAGATGCTGAAATAATCCAATATCAATTTTTTGGCTCCAGGTGATTTGAATGGTCGATAAAAAGAATAATAAAATGTATGTTTTTGCTCTCACGTTAATTTTTTTCTAAAACTAATTACTGCTTATTGTCAACTGCCTACTTATTCCCTGCTGCAACTAAATCCCCAACAATCTCTTCCGCCGTCCTCCTTGATGCCCCGGTTTCCCCAATCCGCTCTTGTAACAATTGATAATTCTCCAACATCTGTTTTCTGTAGTTCTTATCGTTTAAAATTCGGTCTAACTCGCTTTTTATTTTAGTGGATAAGTCATTTTGCAACAGTTCTTTAACTATTTCTTTGTCCATGATAATATTCACCAGCGAAAAGAACTTTACTTTGATAAAAAATTTACCAATATCATATTGAATCTGAACCATTTTATATACTACCGCCTGAGGAACATTAAATAACGCAGTTTCAAGTGTAGCAGTGCCTGAAGTAACAATGGCCGCATAAGCATGTTTCAGTAAATCGTAAGTTTGGTTAAATATAACTTTCACATTAAGCCCCTCAATGTGTGGTGCATAGTTTTCATTGGTGAACGAAGGGGCCCCAGCTATAATGAATTGGTAGTCAGGATAATGATCGACCATTTGCAGCATTTCAGGTAAAATAAGCTTAATCTCCTGTTTTCTGCTACCTGCAAGTAATGCAATTATTGGCTTTTCGGATAATTCGTTTTTTGCCAGAAACTCATCTTTTTTGGAAAGATTAGCTTTCTTTTTAACAATTTCATCAACCAAAGGGTTTCCAACATAGTGAACTTTGTAATCATAATTTTTATAAAAATCTTGTTCAAATGGGAAAATCACAAACATTTTGTCGATGTATTTTTTAATTTTCCATGCACGCGATTTTTTCCACGCCCATATTTTAGGCGAAATATAATAGTAGGTTTTGATATTATTTTCTTTAGCAAATTTAGCAATACGCAAATTGAACCCTGGATAATCAACAAGTATTAAGATATCAGGCTGGAAGTTTAGCAGATCTGTTTTACACAGTTTAAAATTCTTTTTTATGGTTCGGATATTTTGCAAAACTTCAATAAACCCCATAAAAGCAAGCTCTTTGTAATGCATTACAAGTTCAGCACCTTCATTTTTCATTAAATCACCACCCCAGCATCTGAATTCAGCATTTTTATCTAATAAATTAATCTCTTTCATTAGGTTTGAGGCATGTAAATCGCCTGAGGCTTCACCTGCTATTATGTAGTATTTCATGGCTTTTAGATATAAGTAGACAGTTGTAAGTTGTAAGTACTTTTACTTACTTAACACTAGTGTTAAGTCAAATTTGATATTTCTGGTAATTAACCAGGTGACAACACCTGGCTGGTGCACTTGTCAGGTGGCAACACCTGACAAATTAGCTTTGACATGACACTAGCAATTAGTTTACATATTTTAAAATAACAATTAAAATTAAATAGATTAATGTTGCAATACTTACCCCTTCAGATGCTTTAAACTTTTTTTGAAACCTGAAAATAAAGAAAACCACAAAGTTAGGGACAATGCATAAGCCAATTATCCGTGTGTAGGAGCTTCCCATTATAATTTGCTTCAAAAAGAAAACAAAACTTGGAGGGTTGTCGAATAAATAATAAATAATGATAGTAATGATTGGGATAAATAGCCCTGCGAGCATTCCTGTTTTTTCGTTATTGGTTTTATCTTTTGGTGCTGTCATATTACTCTTTTAAAGCTCAATTATTAAAAATTCCAATCTTTTATTTTACTAAGAACTTCATAAGAAGTGAAATCTAAATTAATTGGGACAATAGAAATATAGTTGTTTTGCAATGCCCATTCATCCGTATCCTCAGCGTGTGGTTCAAAGTTCGAAAATTCGCCAGTTAACCAATAATAATCTTTTTTGTATGGATTGGTTCGTTGATCAAATTCTTCCACCCACTTCCCCCGAGTCTGACGGCAGGTTTTTATTCCTTTGATGTCTTTCAAAGATCCTTTGGGGATATTTACATTCAAGCAGCTACCTCCTGGCATTCCGTTTTCAATTACCTTTTTTATAATGATTCGTGTGTAGTGTGCTGATGCTTCAAAATCCGCATCAGTAGAATAATCGAGCAAAGAAAAACCTATTGAGGGGATACCATTTAAGCTGCCTTCTCTTGCTGCACCAATAGTACCCGAATAAATTACGCTTACCGAAGAATTTGAGCCATGATTGATACCGGAAAGAATCAAGTCAGGCCTTCTGTTTAATATTTTATGAATACCTATTTTAACACAATCAGCAGGTGTTCCACTACAAAAAAAGCTTTGATGGGCATTTCCTGTTTCAATTTTATTTAAATACAGTGGAATTCCTAAACTCACTGAGTGCGACATACCTGATTGGCTTTTTTCAGGCGCTACTACAACCACATTGCCAAATTCCTGAGCTACTTCAGTTAAGTATTTCAATCCCTTTGCCTGATAGCCATCATCATTTGTCACCAAAATTAATCTGTCTTTCTTATCCATCATCCTTCATTTTGAACTGCAAATATATCTAAAGAATATATGTTTAACAATTGAATTGGTAACCATAATCAGGGTAAAGTTATTTTAAACCATAAATGGTAAATTATCATGAAAACTTTAATTAAAACATGAATTCTTTCCAGAATACAAGGATGTTTAAATGTATTGATTGCTTAGCTGTAAAATCTCAATTCTTTAGAATTTTAGTTGTCTTTCTTGTTTAATTACTTTATTATGAGTGCTTTAGTTGTGTGTGATGAAATTCATTTGTAGTTTTAAGGAAAATATTTACCTTTGCAGCAAAACTAACACATATACACTTGCCGAAGTGTAACAAACTAACCAGCTAGGCAAACTATAAATTGGAATTTGATTATCTTTTTTGTAAAAGGTAGATGCCAAAATAGTATTTATTCAAATTATTATAATTAAAGTTTTAAATTATGAAAGTGAAAGTTTATTTAATGGTTTTATTAGTAGGATTATTCTTTGCTCAATGTGAGAAAGCTGAAGAATTGGACAAGAGTTATGTGAAAATTAATGGAGAGGAATATTCCTTAACAAAGGGTTATATCGATGATGAAGGAACTGATCAGGCTATTTCCTACCGCAGTTATGATTTACAGTTTCAGAATGCCGAAACAGATAACCCTAAAACTTTCTTTTATTTCGAAATTAAATCGACCAGTACAGAGCGCCTTGAAGAGGGAGTTTATAATTACAATTCTTGGTTTGAAAAAGGGGAGTTTAGTACACCTGTATTAAAATATAACCTGGAGTATGATGATGGTGGGCAAATTGTTAGTGGAACAGCAATTACAGAGTCAATTGCAGACGATATCAGTGGAACTGTAACAATTAGCAAAGATAATGGAAACTATGTATTTGACATAGATTTGGTGTTTACTGTTGATGGACAAACAAAGAATGTTGAAATACACTTTAATAATAGTTTAGCCGAAAGTTATCTTTCTTATTATAAATAAAATTAGTAATGCATAATATAAAAGTTAATAAAATGAGAAAATTAATCTTAGTTACGTTTGCTTTGGCCTTTTTGCAAGTTTTAGGTTTTGCTCAAAAACCAATTAAAGAAAACCTGAAAAAGTACCAATATACTCAGTTACCCAATACACCTTTACCAAAGGAGTATAAAAACTACATGGTTATCTCCTCTTCATCTACATCATATAGAGAAGACATTATAAATAACGCCTTTAATATCGCTGGTTATACAAAAGTGGAAGATGCCAACAATGATTTTAAAATTAGAGTGAAAGAGCAAGAGATAATATTCTCTGATGCAGAAAGAAAAGATGAAAAAAAGGTGTATAAAAAAGATGGCGTAGAAAAAACCTATTATGAATATCATTTTGAGTTTAAAGTAACGCATAAAGTATCAGCAGATGTTTTTCACAGTAAATCAGGTGAAAAAATTACTGATTTTGAAATTTTTGATAATGGCAAAGTGTTAAAATCAAAAGTATCAAAAAGTTCGAAAGATGCATTTGATATTTATAAGAAATACAAGAGTTCTTTAAAAAACTCTTTATTAACTGATAAGTTAGCATCGATCAATCATGTCTTTAACGAGAGGATCGGGTTTCCGGTAAAAGGTGATTTTTTACATTTGTATAAAGTAAAGCCTAAAAAACATAAGTACAATGATTATGATGAGGCTTTAGAAGTTGCAATGCAAGGTGCTGATATTGTTATAGCTAATGAAAATGACATTGAAAAAGCAAAGCCGCATTTTAACAAAGCTATTGAGCTATGGAACGTTGCTTTGAAAGAATCTGATGTTGATAATAAGAAAGCAAGGATAAATAAAAAAGTAACAGCCCTAACTCATTATAACATTGCTATGTGCCAGTTTTTAATGAAGGATTATGAAGCTTGTATAGCTGCTATGGAAAAGGCAACTGATGCTGTAAGAGGCTTCTCGAATGCAAGACATTATATTGATAAAGCAACTGAATTATTAAAAAGGGTTGAAGCAAACAAGGCTTTGTAAAAAACTCATAATATTGAATAAAGGGCTTAAGATTATAACTTAAAGCCCTTTTTTATTTTTTACTGGTTTAAGCGATTAACTTTTTTATTTTTGATGGAAGTAAAATTCGGGCTAGATAAAGTGAAAACTAAAAAGAAATACCCAACTAAAGGATACATCCGATTTATTACCTACTTGGTTTTTGGCTTTTTTACAAAGTTCTATCGGATAAAAAAAATCATACCCAAAGAGGTAAAATCTTTAAAATCACCTTATTTGCTCTTAGGAAATCATGTTGGATATTGGGATCCTTTTGTAATTGGCCATCTTTTACCAAGGTTTACGCACTTTGTTTCATCCGATGCTGTTTTCAGAAACCCTCTTCTTCGTTTTTTTCTTACCAGGCTAGGTACCATCCCCAAAAAGAAAAATATTCGTGATACTAAGGTTATTCGTGACATTGTGTCCGTAATTAAGCAGGGCGAAAACGTTGGTTTATTTCCCGAAGCAGTCAGAAATTGGTGTGGCGAAACACAGCCTATGGACAAATCAATAGCCAAGCTGATTAAATTGCTAAAAGTGCCTGTGGTTGTAGCCGTTTTAAAAGGAATGAATCTGTTTAATCCTCGCTGGTCGCCAAAAGTAAGAAAAGCAAAAGTGGAAGTAGAATACAAGTTACTCTTAACAGAAGAGCAAATTGTGCATTTATCAGAAGATGAGATATTTAAAATTCTCACTAAAGGCATTTACCACAACGAGGTTGATTATCAGCGTGAAAAAATGATAAAAATACAATCTAATCGCAAAGCTGAGTACATCAATTACACCTTGTATATTTGTCCGCAATGCAATGCTATTGATAGTTTCAGGGCAGGTGGCAATGATTTTTATTGTAATAAATGCAATTACCACATTCATATTGATAATTTCGGCTTCTTTCATCGAAAAACTGATGGGAAATTGTATTTTGACAATATTAGGGATTGGTTTAATTGGCAAGAAACCTGGTTTTATAATGTGATAAGCAAAAAATATGAAGAGAATTTTGAAGACGAGTTACTTCGAGATACAAACTCAAAAGTTTATTTAAGTAAAGAAAATTCAGACTATGTTTTTATAGGAGAAGCTGATATTTTATTATTCAAAGACAAGATTGAACTCAAATTTAAGGATAAAAAGCAAATTTTATTCAACTTTAGCGATTTGCAAACCATTAATCCTCAGGTAAATGAGAAGCTTGAAATTTATTACGACCATGAAGCCTATCGGATAATTGGCGGGCGAAATGGCGTATCTGCGCTTAAGTGGGAGGTGGCAATGAATGCCATTTGGAGAAAGCAGGGGCAGGGGCATAAGTTGTCGCCCTATATTTCAAGTAATTTTTGTTAATGGTATTAAAAATATTGTTATTAATGATAGCCCGCAAAAGAAGCAATAGTCCAAGTCCTGCATATACTAGCATTTTGGTTTCAGTCATAATAACTTTTTATGATTTTTAACTAGTGTTAAGTCAGATCTTAAAGACGGTTTCTATACTGTCAAAATAGCATTGACATGATACTAGACTTACCCTGTATACTCCTCATCCTGAACAATCCTGGCCAATACCCATGAGAAATCGCCTGTACTGATTTTGCTTCCACAATATTCGCAAACAGCAGCCTGACCCATTTTGTCAGCCGGTGCACCACAGTTTGGGCAAGTGTTTAAGCTAAATTCAGTTTCTTTGTTTTCAACCCCGGTTCTTCGTATAAATGTCCAGTATTCACTAAACAATCTTGGTTGTTTTTTCGAACCGCCAATTAGTCTGCCAGATTCACTTTCAACGTAGTCAAGGCAAGAGGCAAAAATGCGTACGGTGAATGATTCGTAATAATTGTCAACATCTATTGCTGCCATGTCAATGCGCTGAATAGTAATGTTTTCCAGTCGGTTTCTTAGTTTTTCCTGTTTGTAAGCTACTATCCAAAAATTATAGGATTCATACAATCTGTCGGAGATTAAATGACGGATTCTTTCCCATTTTAGATCATTCCACGCTTGGTATATTTCCCTAAAGTAATTTGCAGCAATATTATCCGTAAAATTCGTCCAGTAAGTATTCCAATCGCCCAGTTGATGGTTGTTAGTGAAATGGCTAATATAATTATTAATTGATGGCTGAACAATGGTTGGGTAGTCTGTTCCAACTTCCTGTTCATAATGTCCAAGTCCTTTTGTGCTAAAAGTTTCTTGCCTTAATATATTTATCTGGCCAACAAACCATTGCATTTCGCCAGCTTCAATAAAAGTATTGCAATATTCGCATTTTCCTGCATCAGAGAAATTTGAGGCGGCACCGCAATTTGGGCACTTTAAATCGCGTAGGCTTTCAGGTCCTTGCGACTGAACACTATTTTTACGATTAAGCAACCAGCGCTCGGTTAAAACGTAGCGGGTATTTTTCCCTCCTATTGAAAGTGTGTAATTTGCATCTATATCAACAGTAATTGAGTTGTATTGACTGCTTTGGAAAATAGTTACTATTTTAAGGTTTCCGATTATTATTTCAGAAAAACTTCTGCTATTTGCAGGTGCCTTTATCCCACTTTCAAAAATACTTTGGGCTAAAAACGGGCGAATGCTCTCAAATTCCTTTTTTGTGTAATTACTGTAATACTTATGATAGAGGGACGTGACAAAATCCAGGAATAATGTTTTAGAGAAATTTGGGTCAGTCTTTTTTAGTTGTTCAATTTTGGCCTCCGTAGTTTCAAACTCGTTACTTCGGTTGATCCTGGTTGGTACAGAGGCAACTGCAACATTCCTTGATTTTTTCTTTCGCTTGCTAACATAGTAGAGAATTGCAATGATAATAACTAAAGGTATTGAAATTTCAGGCGGTAAGGTCATAATCAGGTAGATGATTAATCCGGCAATTCCATCGCCTCCACTTCCTCCACTGCTACCACCAGAATAGGAATGGCCTCCACCTGGGCGTGCTGCTACAAGTTCAGGAATTAGAAGAAATATTGCACACAGAATGGCGCTTAATAATAAGGTTTTGATTATTAGTGATTTATTTATATTGTTTTTCATTTCTGAAGGTTTTTCTATCAAGGTTAATGCATTTTACAATTCAACGTCTAAATCATCCGGAAGCTCATTAATGTCATTTTCAACCGGTGGAATAAATTCGTGGAATATGGGTTGGCAACCGGCTAACTTTTCTAACAGAGCATCGGGCAAATTGGCCTCATTAAAAATAGATTGAAAGTCAGCTTCTATTTTCTCCCAATCTTGTGCCGGTACGGCATTTTTAGCACCTCTGTCGGGCAAAATAAAAACTTTTTGCTCCAAAATGGAGAGGTAGATGAGTGTTCCGATGCGCTCACTGGTAAACCTTACGCCCCCTTTTTGAAAGATGGCCCTTGCGTTTATTTCTACATTTTTGTCCATTCGGCTGCGTTTGGTAAATTTGGCTTTTAACTTTGGCAAAGATGTAAAAATGGTGTAAACTAATGGAAAACTTAGCAATGTAAATGCATAAATTAAGTATACATCAAACTCAAATGGCGAAAACATAAAAAATGTATACACAACAAATGAAGCAATCATTCCTGCCCAGATTGGAATGTCTCTATAGCTGCCAGACTGAGCTTTAATGAGCACAACAATTTCTACCAATGAGTCGTTTTCAATGTCTTTGATAGTATCATAAAGTCGGGTGCGAAAGTCCTCGTTAAATCTTTTCATTTTGATTAAAAAAGTTTTGATTTATTTTGAACTTTAAATATACAATAATTCGCTTAATTTTGCAGAGAAAATTTATCAATCAAATCTACTTTTATAGTTTGATTTTTGTTAATTGATAAAAATTATGCGGTAGTTTAGACCTTTGATTGTTTTCTTAATATAGTAGATTGCGCAATGACGTCATTATTCGCTTTGCACCCCGATGCTCGGGGCAGGAAATGAGAGCAGTTCCGAGGAAGAACGACGAAGGAACTCCAAAGGACTCAGCGTAGCAATTTTTTTTGGTGTAAACAACCTATAAACATTAATTGATATTTGTTATTTTAAGATAAATGGGAAAACTATTAATATTTTCGGCACCTTCGGGGTCTGGTAAAACCACTATTGTTCGTGAGGTTTTAAAGCGCTTTAATAACCTTGAATTTTCAATTTCGGCATGTAGCCGTGCTCCCCGAAAGGGCGAAGTACATGCTAAAGATTATTATTTTTTAGAAGTTGAGGATTTTAAACAACGAATTAATAATGAGGAGTTTGTAGAGTGGGAGGAGGTTTATAAAGATAGTTTTTACGGCACTTTAAAAAGCGAAGTTGACCGGATTTGGAACAATGGCAACCACGTAGTTTTTGATGTAGATGTAAAAGGTGGTTTAAACATTAAAAAACAATTTGGTGAAAAAGCGCTGGCTATTTTTATTAAGCCGCCATCTGTTGAAGAACTAAGAAGAAGACTGGAAAAAAGAGGAACAGAAACCCAGGAACAGATTGACAAACGAATTAATAAAGCTGAATACGAATTGGGCTTTGCCAAAGGTTTTGATGTGGTGATTTTAAATGATGAACTTGAAAAGGCAGTTGAAGAAACAAATAATTTAGTCGCTGAATTTTTAAATAATAAATAAAAAGTCATTGGACATTAGTCATGTGTATCCTACCAATGACCAGTGACTAATGACCAGCACTTTGCAAAAAAGTCTTATGTTTAACAAAATAGAAAGTTAATAAAATAGCCCGTGAAAGCTAAAGTAGGTCTATATTTCGGTTCATTCAACCCCATCCATAACGGGCATTTGGCAATTGCTAATTACATGTTGGAGTACAGCAATTTGCAGCAAATTTGGTTTGTTGTCAGCCCTCAAAACCCATTTAAGTCAAAAAAAAGCTTGTTGCCTGATTATCAGCGGCTCGAATTAGTTAATTTAGCACTTGGTGATACTGATTTTTACAAAGCTTCGAATGTTGAATTTAGTTTACCAAAACCTTCCAGAACTGTTGATACGTTGGCCTACCTCTACGATAAATTTCCAGACAAGGAGTTTGCCTTAATTATGGGAACAGATAACCTTGTGAGCTTCCATAAATGGAAAAATCCAGAGGTAATTTTAAAAAACCACGATATTTATGTTTATCCAAGGCCTAATACCCCTGAAACACAATATGATAATCATCCTAAAATAAAAGTGGTTAATGCTCCTTTAATGGAAATTTCGTCGAGTTTTATCCGAAATGCAATAAAAGAAAAGCGTGATGTACGTTTCTTTGTTCCGCAAAAGGTGTGGGAGTATATTGAGGAGATGAATTTTTATTGTTGAAGCCAAATATTTGTTTATTTGTTACTTATTAAGAAAATCTTCAACTTTATACTTTGTTTTAATGTATGAAGCATTCATTGGACTACACCATTTACACCATGGAAATTCTTGATAAAGAAGGTTCATTTTATCAAATATTGATTGAATCAAATGAGAATCATTGTCCTATTTCCTACTCACCAGAATTAAAAGAAATAAAGTTTTTAGATGATAAAGGGTTGTCTGACGAACTTAGAAGTAATATTTATCAACTACGGAAAATCCTTCGTAATAAACGGCCTGATACTTTTTATGTTGGTTTTAAACTAAAGTTTATTTTTAAAAATAATGCTGATGCCATTGCATTTAATGATTTAAGCAGGTTGATAGTGCTTGACAGAAGGGCAGGGGAGTACAAGGTAAGTAGTATTGAGAAGTACGATAATCAAATGCTTAAACTTTATACAGATGGCTGCTATTTGGAGAAATATAAAAAAGGAGCCTATGCTGTTTTATTCCAGTCTGCAAATGGCTTGCTAGATTTAATTTCGGCACCGGTAAATGCAACCAGCAGTAGTTTAATTGAATTAATAGCTGTGATAGAGGGCTTAAAGAAAGTAAAAACAGAAAATTCTCTTCGGATTATTTCTGACAGCAGGTATGTTATTAAAGGCCTTACAGAATGGATGTTTAACTGGAAATTAAACGACTGGCACACCGCCCAGGGCGAAAAAGTAAAAAACATTGAATATTGGCAGGAGTTTGACCTACTAACCATAGGGAAATACCTTGAATTTGAATGGGTTAAAGGCCATTCCTCTCATTTAGAGAATTCGCTTTGTGATTTTTGTGCGAAGCAGGAGGCGCTTAGGAGTTAGTGCTTCGACAAGCTCAGCAACCGAAATTAGAAATTGATATTATAGCTGCTTTTATCCCTCCTTTATTAGCTTGAACCCGTATTTTTTAACAAATTCTTCAACTTCTTCGTTAATCGATTTCTTTTTATAGTGTTCTTCCTGATTGTTAATATATCCCACTATTTTTTAACCTGTGATTCGCTAGCCGAAACAGCAAAATAATTATCCTGCCAATTGAACTTGGTGTTGGTCAATTTGTTTTATTGATCCAAAACGATGATTCTCCTTTTATTAATTGGGCTACTTCAGCAATTGATTGTTCTTATCCTAAAGAGATTAAGCAATGCAGATGCTCAGTGTAACCATTAATTGCTTTTAAAAAGATTTCTTTCTTTTTGCAATTCTTTGCAATGTGTGCTTTTAGGGTTTCTCTTATTGAATCCGTTAAAAAAGGTCTTCTTTGTTTGGTTGTGAATACCAAAGTGTACCCAAATTTTCACGTACGATATAAGGTTTGTTTATTTGGCTAAAGCCGGTTAGTATTATTATGCTTTATTCTGTCAGCTCAAGCAAACGGAAATTATTTTTGTTTTTTAGCTAAAATTCGATTTCGCTTATTGAATAACTTACGGTAAAATAAGTAACTTATAGAAGTTGAAAAAATACTTTTTTCAATTCTTCTTCTTTCAGTAAAGTTAATCTATACTTACAGCACACTATATTACCGTCTGCTTCAGCTGACGGTAATATAGTGCACCAAAATCCGGCTTTAGCCAAAATAGCATGAATACAAAGTATACCCACTAGTGTTTGCAGTAGCATAAAACTTGCAATTTTACTCCAAGTTTTCACTATCATTCAGAATTAGGGAGAGCCTTCTGCGTACATGTACTATTAGGAGATAGAGCTAATTTACAAATTTATCATATACTGACCTTATAAAACTATTTTGCAAACTAACGAGTTTGTTACAGATTTTTTTGCATTACTACTTGTTCATTATTAAAATTGCTTAGGTAATAACTTAAAGCTCTAAACCCTTTTTGGCAGAATTTAGAATTAAAATCATAATGAAATGATATAACTTCATCAGACAGAGAGATATTTCCAAATTTCATCATATCTAAAAATTTAGTGTTCCTTTTTACATTCTATTAAAGAAATAAGAATAACTGTAATTAATATTATCTTTTTCATGATGATGCTATTATCATGAAAAAAAAGTATAAAGAAGAAGTGATTATCTTTGGGCAACATTTATAATTCTGAATTGGTTCATATAGGAACCATATTTAGAAATCATAATTAGACATAGAATATTTTAGTAATTTTAAGCTAATATAAAAACTATTGATGCATCGTATTGTCGCTATCATTTTTCTTGTAAGTATTAGATGTTTTGCACAAGATTCTGAACTAATAACCCTCCAGAAGTTAGCAGAAGGACAAGGTTTATCGCAAAACAGTATGGTCAGTATTGCACAAGAGAAATTGGTATTTGAGCTAATAAAAGGAGGTCCAGAAAATATACTTATTTCTTCAATTGTTCAGGACTCAAAGGGATTTATATGGATAGGTACTCAAGATGGTGTTTTTCGTTATGATAGCTATAAGTTTGAAACATTCAGAAATAATCCGGAAAACTCTCAATCTATCTCTGCTAATTGGGTGATGGATATTGCAATTGATTCGAATCAAAATTATTGGTTGGCAACATTTGGAGGGGGAATCACTAAATTTTCCCCCAGGGATATGAAATTCGATAATTTTTTAATAGATTCCTCAAAACAATTTAACGGAAATATAGTTTCAAAAATAGAATCAATAGATAAAGATTTTGTTGTTTGTGTATCAGAAAAGGGTTATAAGCTATTAAATATTCATACCAATAAAATTAAAAACTTAGGTTTAGGAGGTTATAAAGATCCATTGGCCATTTCTAAAGATATTATCTGGTTAGTGGGTAATAAAAAGGAATTGTTCTCATATCATCTTAAAGATGATCGTTTACAACATGAATTTGTATTTGATTCGCCGATTGAAATGATGGAATATATACCCAGTAAGGGGCTACTGGTAGGCCTTTCTAACATTTTAATACTTTTTAAAAATGGGGCAATTGAAAAGCAACTATCTATTCCAGAGCCGTATCGTAAAATAACTAAGGATGCTGAATGTAATTATTGGCTTACAAATAAGTCTTCCATTTCTCTGCTCGATATAGAAAATTTTATTATAAAACCTTTAGATATTGATAAGAAGGTATTGGAAAAAGGTATTGAAACTATATTTTTTGATAAACAACAAAACCTTTGGATTGGGACTGAAGCTGGACTTTTTAAAGAAAAAAAGTATCAAGCTGCATTTATGCCTAAAAATTTGGATATGCATGCCCGCCGTATTATAAAACATGATAGCACTTTGTACATTGGAGGTAAAGAAGGCCTTTTTAAGATAATTAATCAAGGCCCCATTAAACAGATTATTGACAAATCTATAATGGCCTTATTAGTAGAAAAAGAAAATATTTACATAGGCTCCTATAAACCCTATGTATACAAACTAAATAAAGATGGTTTTAAAGAGATACCAATTCCTATTGAAACAAGTAGTCTTCCTGTGCTTGGGATGGAACGCGATAGCATTAAGAGATTATGGGTAGGTACGTGGAGAGGCTTAGCTGTTTATGATAAACATGACGAACTTTTAAAGTACATCACATTTACTCCTAAATCAGAAAATGGAGAATCAAAGACCACAAAATTGCATATTGATTCTAAAGACAGGCTTTGGATTGTTACAGCTGCATATGGTATTTATTGCATTGACGGGGCATCAACAATTAGCCTTGATAAAGTTATTTCCAAAATCAAGAATTACAGATACGAAAAAGAAAACCCAAAATCACCAACGAGTAATGTAGTTATGTCTATAGCAGAAGATTTAGATGGTAATTTATGGTTTGGTTCAGATGCTGGAGTATTTAAATATCAAGAAGGGACTGATGATTTCGAAAGAATACAATATCAAGGTGAGCTATTCGATAAAAAAGTACTGACAATTAGACCAGACAATAAACAAAACCTTTGGATTACTACTATTAAAAATGGTATTTATTTATATAATATTGGTAAAAGAAGTATGCAGCATTTTACCGAAAATGATGGGTTAATCTCAAATGATTTTTTGTACGGTTCAGGTTATTATGACTCGTTTAAAGAAAAGCTATACTTTGGTACAAATCAAGGTATTCAAGAAATTAATCTTAAAAAATTTAATCCCGGAAAACAAAGGAATAAGGCTGTAATTTCAGAATTCAATGTACAATCTTTATTAGGAGAAAATTTATTTTATGCCTCACAAGCTCCTTTTTTAGAGCAAGTTTCTTTAAAAGCCGGGGAGAACGATTTTTTAGTTCGTTTCTCAGCTTTAGATTTTTCACATCCCGAAAAAGTACGTTATAATTATACCTTGAACGATGATACTTGGAAAACAACAGATTTACAAACTGCCTATTTTACTAATATCCCTCATGGAAACCACGTTTTAAAGGTAAGAGCATTATACGGAGGTAGTACTTCTGATGAATTGATTACAGAGCTCAAGATTTATATAGCGCCTCCATGGTATCTAAGTATATGGGCTAAATTACTATATATACTCTTAACTTTTACAGGGTCTTTTTTGGTTTACAGGTATATAAAGTGGCGATGGTTAATGAAACTTCAAGTAAAACTAAAAGAAGCCGAAGCTGAACGACTTAAAAAAATAGATGAATTTAAAACAAAATTATACACTAATATCTCTCATGAATTTCGTACACCATTGACGCTTATCTCTGGACCAATAGACCAGCAATTATCTAAAAAAAAACGCTCGAACCAGAAGACCGTAAAGCACTTATATTAGTAAAACAAAATGCCGACAGATTGCTTAAGTTGGTAAATCAAATGTTAGACTTATCATTATTAAATTCTGACCAATTACGCTTGCATGTTACTCAAGGAAATCTTAGTGTTCTGTTAAAACAAATTGTTATTGTGTTTCAATATAAATGACCCATTTTTCGCCTGTATGCTTTTCTAATGCTTTCATCAATAACTCGTGGTCGATATTATCAAAGAACCCTTTTATGTCTAAATCAATTACCCAATCGTATTTCCAACAGTTTTCCCGTACTTGTTGCAATGCACTATGGGCACTTCGCCGGGGACGGTAACCATATGAATTTTGATGGAAAATCTTTTCAAACCCTGGCTCAAGATAATCTTTTAACACCATTTGGGCAATCCGGTCACTTATAGTCGGGATACCAAGTTTTCGTACCTTCCCCTCTCCTTTTGGTATTTCTACCTCTTTTACCGGTGGTGGAAAGTAGCTGCCTGATGCCATCCTGTTCCAGATTTTGTACAGGTGCTTTTCTTTGTCTATATCAAATTCTTTGAAATTGACTTTGTCGACCCCTGCACTGCCTTTGTTTCTCTTGACTTTCTTGTACGCCCCCCAAACCATCTGCTTGGTTACTGGTACATGTTTCGATTTTGTTTTAAGTTCTTCAATCATTCCTTTTTAAGGTTGTTGTTTGGTTAAAACTGAATAACCTAAGCCCTTCGCTCCATTTCCATTACAGAAACTTCCTTACTACTACGGCCTAGTCCGCCATCCTGGAAGTTTTCGTCTCCAGGACTTTCCCAAGTTCCGTAAATGAGCCTGGATAATGTTCATGCCCCCTCAATATCGGTTGCCGTATAAGCAGTAAACAGGTCCCCCTTATACTCTGTCCCAGCTATCGATCTAACTAGCTGGTTTTGACAACGGGTTAGCGAGTTCTCGACACTTCATCGGTAGGTTCACTTTCGTTCATCTCCATTATCCGCACATGACACCTCTTGGGTGCCTTTTCCTTATCGCTCAGTACAATCCGGTTACCCTGCATGCACCATAAGGTTGTTTGCAAAATATGCCTGTACATCTTTTGCGGAAGACCACTCCTTTGCTTTTTAATGTAACCCTTGCACAGCCAGTCACTCGCGCGTAACCTCCACTACAATAAATTACCGAAACAAAGCCTCCCATCTCATTTACAGCATTTCTAAGAACTTCTATATATAGTAGTACCGTCTTTGAATTCTTGGCACACAGGTCGCTTCGCTAAGTTGTATCTAATGTACTTCTGACTTTTTCAGCAGACCCTAATTAAATGCTTACACTTTTTGACCTTCCGGCACCTTGCTGCTTACCCGCCAGACTACTATACTTTTTACACTGAGCCTGTCGAAGTAAATGACCAATAACTTTTAATAATTACTGCTTGTCTCTTTTTACCCTGATAGTGTATGTGACAATATAATCCCTGGCAAGTTTTATATGAACTTCATAAAATCCAAGCCTTTTAAATTTATACCTGAGCTCTAATAATCCATTTGAATTTCGTTTAATAGTTGGTTGAACAATGCTTTTATTAGAACCACTGCTTAGTTCTAATTTTATATTGTTGGTATTGATTGTGTCAGGCACTTTTAATAGAAAGGTGACATCGGTGTTTTTAACCACTTGCATTTCCATTACA
Source organism: Bacteroidales bacterium (assembly GCA_050291445.1). Classification (GTDB taxonomy): domain Bacteria; phylum Bacteroidota; class Bacteroidia; order Bacteroidales; family NBLH01; genus NBLH01. The sequence continues at coordinate 20,727 of JBNKJW010000186.1, forward strand.
TCAGGCGCAACAGGAATAATCTGATGCTGGAAGGCATGTTTGTAGACAAGTGGGGCACTCATGAATTCATTCAGTTCCGGTTTATCTTGCTGCAATATCCATTGGGTATTTAATGGATAGTGATTTTTAACAAATAAAGCTGGAGGAGCCAAAAAATAACCATCATAGTAATCGCGAACAAATACTCCTTTATCAAGATTAAATTCTCCGCTTGACCAGGTAGCATCACACAAGTACCACTTATTGTTAAGATGTACTGCATTCCATGAGTGGTTTGGAAGGGCATCATTACCAGTACTGGTAGTTGCAGTGCGACCATAACCATCGATAATTTCACATTTAATATCTGCAAAAGCTGCCAATTCTCTAACTAAATAGGCATACCCCGTACAAACGGTTTTTTGCTCTTTTAGCAGTTTTTTAAATACCATTGCCTGAAATGAGTTGTTCCATGCGATAAGTGCCGTGCTATCATGGTGCAGCTTTCTGCGTTTTTTCTTATTTTTTAAATAATAACCATAGTCATTGTCAATATTGTTGCTCACCCAGGTGTAAATTGCCCTGAATTTTTCCAACTTAGTGGGTAAGTCAGAGGTAAGTTTATGAGCAAGAATAGGTAAGTTCTTTAAATTCTCACCTTTATACAAAGTTGCAATGCTGTCTGCCCTATGAAAATCAACCTTTTCAAAATCAGCCAACTGCGCCTGAATAGTCCCGCTAATGATTAACAGGAGAAAGAATAGAATCCTGCTCATTTGAATAATGCTTTTATTTTTTGAAAAACTGAAGGTTTTGAGGAATAAACCTGATTAACCGATACCTCGCCCATTAAAAACAAATCATCTTCTTTGAACTCAATTTTTATGTTAATGATATCCGGGGCATTTTCTTTAATAATAAACTCCTGCGATTGGTACCCTACAAAATTAAAAATCAATACATCTCCAGCCTTTAAAGTTTCAGGGAATTTGAACCTGCCATCAACATCAGTAATAATACCTATTGAAGAGCCTTTTAATACTATATTTACTCCAGGAAGAGACTGATTGTTTTCATCTACTACAACCCCTTGTACTACATGTTCTTTTTCCTCAACTTTTGATTCGGTATTTTCTTTCTTGCTGTCCTTTTTAGGAGTTATGTATTTTACATTTGAATGATCATAATTCTTTGCATGGCTTTGGCTAACAGGTAAAAATGAGAGCACGGAAATACTCATTAACCATGCGCCTATCGTCTTAAAACTATATTTTCCTTTTGCCGAAGCTGTTTCTGAATAGGTTTTTATTTGCGAATGATGAAAGCGCCCACAGGTAATTTTATCCTGGTTTTTAAAGTATTGAAAAACCTCTTGATCACTCATTTTTGTGAAATTAATGACTTCTTTTTGGCATGAATTGCAAAAGCCCCCATTTCCGGTTGTTTTAAACTGCTCGAATTTTTCAAAGCAGGGCTTATCAATAGTAAGGCTGAATTTTCGGCTCATATTTTTATCGTTTTAATTACGTTACTTATTCACAAGAAATTATCTGTTTATACCGAAACGAACAGTTCGTTCTGAAAACGTTTATCTTCTTAAGCAAAAAATCAATTTGTGCTTGGTATAACTACTTTATATTCGTAAGAATTATTCATCCTTGCAAATATATGAAATTAATTATCTACCAATAAGACACAGGTCTTTTATTAATCAATTAATTTTGAAAACAATAGATGTTACAAAGGGCATTTTTCCAGGACAAGTAATTACAAGACCATCGGCTTCTTGTTCCCATTCTAATTTACCGTCATATCCGAGTAATTTTACAGTTGTGATTGGCTTGTCCAGATTTTTTGCATCTGTACCAATTGATTTTATTTTCAACTTCGCTCTTGGTTCTGGAACTGTCATGCAGAATGCATAAAGAGAACCATTTTTCCCTATGGTAAAACGAAAATCCTGAGAACTAAATTTAAAGTTGGCATGTTCTCTTCCTAGTTTTCCTCCAGGAAGCATTTTTAATTTTCCATCTATCATTTCTCCTTCACCGGGAATTTTCCAGGCATGACTTCCGTATATAGCTTCACCATTTTGGTGCATCCATACACCCACTTCCTTTAACATAGACATACTGCCTTGGTCTAGCGAACCATCAGGTAAAATAGAAATACAAAGTGCGGCATTACCATCTCTGGCAATGGCTTCAATAATGTACCTGATCATCATACCTGCATCGTAAGTAAAATTTGGTGCATAGAACCAATCTCCTACAGGAGCTTCGGCAATCCATGGCTGGTTGGTATTAATGTTGGCCGGAACGCCAAATTCTTCAGTATTTACAGTGCCATTGGTCTTATGTCGGAATTTAACAATGCTAAAAGTATTCACCTTGCCACGCCTTTGAAGGGTTCGGTTGTAATAATTGGCCATAACCAATGGCATTGCATTGGCTTTGATACCAGTTCCCGTTCCATTACCCATGAAAGGTCCCTGAACCGTACCGTCGGTATAAATGAAGTCAGGGTCATAGTGTTCTACCACATCCATAATTCTTAAAGCCCATTGAGTGGTGTACCATTTGGCATAATCAAGATGATTTATAAAGATACCAGCCGGTGGAGGCGACCATCCCGAATTTGCAGCTTTGGTCACGCCCTTATATTCACGCAAATCAATACCGTAAAGCATACGGGGATCATATCCTTCCCACCATTTTCCTTTGCCATCTGCCAGTGAGAGGTTGCCATCGTAAGGAACATCCTTTTTGTCGCCAATAGTATCGCATCCAAACGCTGTTTGCCACCACCACCATGTATATTCATGATGAAAGGTAACACCAAAATGCATTCCCTCAGTCCGACAAGCCTTTGCCCATTCGCCAATTAAATCTCTTTTGGGACCAATATTGACTGCATTCCAAGGTTGATATTTTGAATTCCACATATCAAAATTATCGTGATGGACTCCCTGGATCATTAAAAAACGGGCACCTGCATCTTTATAAATCTTCGTAAGCAAAGCAGGATCAAGTTTGGAAGGATTCCAGTCTCGTAATACTTCCTTATAACCCACTTCTGATGGATGGCCAAACCGCTTCAAATGATTCTCATAAGCATGAGACCAACTACCTGGTTTGTATAGATTACGAGCATACCAATCCCCACTTTCGCCAGCCGATTGTGGTCCAAAATGAACCCATATGCCAAATTTCGCCTCTCGAAGCCATGCCGGTTCGCCCGGATAATTTTTCTCGATAGACTCCCAGGTCGGCTTATATGGGCCCTCTGCTATGGGAATATCCAGTATCATTTCTGGAAATGTTTTCCAGTCGCCCATATCAACACTGTTTATTGGTTGCTTTGCAGGGATTTCCGGAAACGATGGAAGCAAACTGGTTTCAGTTGATTGGGTTTTGTCTGGTTCAGATAGTTGCCCAAAAGCAATGGTTTGAGCTACAATAAATAATACAAATAATATTTTCTTCATAGTTTACAAATGTTTTTTATAATTATTTTTAACAAAAGTACATATTAGTGCATCTACAAAAAACAACCCTTTTGCACACTTTGGTTAGTAGAGCTAACCAGCATGGGGCGGTTTTCTCTTGTCTTTGAGCGAGGGGGAGATAAAAACAAAATAAATTCCCTCGCAATGCACTGCCTTATCAACGGAGCACCAATCCAATCAACCCGCTTTTTGTAATTATTTTCAATTTTCTTAAATCGTATCAATGTGTCATGTCGGTTCTCTCACACTTGCATAGTAGAGTAGAGCCTGATAGTCCACTCAAATTACTACGTTAAAAGTAATAATTTTAGTTAAACTATCAGTACTCCCTTCATCAAACTGTACGTGAAGTTTTACTCCCGTTGGTCGTGAGATAGTTCCCTCATACGGCTTACCGATAGAGTTTTTCATTGAGCTTTCGCATCATAGCTAGGTTGTAAGAGTATACTGAGCTTCAGCATCTCCCTCACGGGATTATCTGCAAGTCTTTTTTCTTTTATAGCAGAAGAGCATAATTACGCGTTAAAAGTAATATTCTGTAGGCTATTATCCAACAGATCTTTACCGAAGGTGCACCAATTTCTGTGCATTTGTTTTGTTGTGGAAGCTTTGCAGGTTTGATAGAGCCGTCAAGCGGGTTGTTAATTAGGGCTCACTGAAAAACGCCTAAGCCTATTAAAATTAAATATTTACATGAAAAAAGTGGTAAGAAAGTGCAAAGGTTTTTAAAAAAATAGTAATTTTTCCTTGCATTAACTTTATCTTCAAGTAGCAAAAAATTAATGACTGATGTTTCCCAAGTTAATTTTATGAATAAAATGATACAATTATCAATACAGATAAATTGTCCGATCGGCCTCATTGAAAACCTTCTTCAGCTCGCAATCAAGCCTTAGTGAGACTGGGAAGCTTCAAACTTGTTTGAAGATCACCCAGCCGAACTTAGGTTTGATAAGAGATGGAGGAGGTTTTCAATGCAGCCTTGACTT
>JBNKJW010000187.1:0-4631 GCA_050291445.1 Bacteroidales bacterium
GAAAAATTGATGTGATTTATGCAAAAATTAATCAAATCTAATAGAAAATTCGGAACTGCGAAGCACTCACCGGAGGTAATCACACCATCTCTGCACTAAAAATCCCTCAAAATAGCCCGCTATTCTTTCCGCATTTTTAGCACATATCTGGTATAATTCCGAATTGCTGTGTTGAATATTTTATGTCGAACTCAGGTTATTAATCTTTATGTAGTCAGCCACCTGTTGATTTAATTTTTTATATTCATTATACTTATGTGGTAACAGCTTTCCAGCTTATTCGGCTGGAACTACTTTTCTTGCTTGAACATATAGCGGTTATCGGATTATAACTCATTCTTACTGGATATCTTTTGAATCTAAAATAACTTCTTTTCTAATGCAAGCATCAGTTTATAGTGTAGGATGTTATCAAAAAAAACTTTGATGTCCAGGTCTATTACCCAGTAGTATCTTCAGCAGTTTGCAAAGACAGATGCCAGTGCATGGTGGGCACTTTTTTTTGGCCTGTATCCATAGGAATTTGGCCTGAATAGTTTCTCTAGCCTTGGTTCTATGTAATCCCTGACTGCCATTTGCCCCACCCGGTCAGCAATTGGTATTCCCAGCTTTCAGATTCCTCTGTCTGGCTTGTCTATTTCAACTTCTTTTACTGGTGAGGCAAAATAGCTCTCTGCGGCCATGCGATTCCAAAGTTTGTATAGGTGTTTTGACCTATTGGCATCGAATTCATCAATACTTACCTTGTCAACACCTCCACTTCCTTTATTAGCTTTCACTTTCTTATAAGCCTGCCAAATCATTTGGTGGCTTATGGTACTGATTACATTGAAGGTATTTTAGTAAGCAAAGACCGGGTTAAAAGGGTTTAAGCAATGGCTTGATAATTAATTTTTGAAATTCTGACAATACTTAGTAACTTTCATTACAAAATTCATAGAAAATGAAAAAACTTGTTGTACTAAGTGGATCCGGAATTAGTGCGGAAAGTGGTATCCAAACATTCAGGGGAATGGGCGGACTTTGGGAAAAATACGATGTAACCGAGCTGGCAAGTCCACAGGCCTGGACTAAAAACCCTGAGTTGGTATTACGATTCTATAACGAAAGAAGAAAAAAAGTACTTGAAGCCCAGCCAAATGGTGCCCATGCAGGATTCGCTGAATTGGAACAAGCTTTTGATATTCAGGTGATTACTCAAAATGTTGATGACCTTCATGAGCGTGCAGGAAGCAAAAATGTATTGCATCTTCACGGCGAAATCCGAAAATCGAGGAGCACAAAAAACGCTTCAAAAATATTTGATATTGAAGGATGGGAGTTAAAATTAGGTGACAAATGTCCCGAAGGTTCCCAATTAAGGCCACACATTGTTTGGTTTGGCGAACCGGTAACTGAAATTGAAAATGCTGCAAAAATAGCTTCAAAAGCAGAAATATTTGTAGTAATTGGCACATCACTCCAGGTATATCCGGCAGCAGGACTGGTGCAATATGCTCCAAACAATATACCTAAGTACCTTGTTGATCCGGATGAAATGTCTGTACCACATGGGTTTATACATATAAAAGAAACTGCCACCAAAGGTATTGGGCAGTTAAAAAGAATGTTGCTGAAAGAGTAAAACTACATACTGTTGAAAAAATGATAAAATAAACCGTTAATTTAGCAGGATATTAATCCATATAAACGCATGCAAGAAATAGGTGAAGTACAATTAAGGTACCTGAAGTTTGAAGATTACCAAGGTATGAAGGAGTCAATGATACAAGCCTATGAGAATTGGCCGGGTGAATATTGGAAGGAATCGCAAATTGAAAAGTTGTTAAATATTTTCCCCGAAGGACAAATTGCCATATTAATTGACGATATTGTTGTTGGATGTGCTTTTTCAATTATTGTAAACTACGGACATTTTGGAGATTCGCATACCTACAAAGAAGTTACCGGAAACTTTACCTTTAGTACACACAACCCTAAAGGTAATGTGCTGTATGGGATTGATGTATTTATATCACCTCAATACAGAGGTTTGAGGCTGGGTAGAAGGTTGTACGATGCCCGGAAAGAACTATGCGAAAAACTCAACCTGGAGGCCATTATTTTTGGCGGAAGAATACCTAATTATCATAAATATGCTTCGGAGCTTTCGCCAAAAGAATACATTGCAAAGGTTCGAAGCAGAGAAATACACGACCCAACTTTAAACTTTCAGCTTTCCAATGATTTTCATGTAAAAAAAGTACTTAAAAACTATTTGCTTGGTGATGAAGAATCACTTGAATATGCTGTTCTTTTGCAATGGGATAACATTTATTACGAAAAAGCCCCAAAAAAGCTTTCAACAAATAAATCTGTCGTCAGGTTGGGGCTCATCCAATGGCAGATGCGACATTACAAAAGCATTGAAGAAATGTATGAGCACGCTGAATTTTTTGTTGATGCAGTTGCGGGCTATAAAAGTGATTTTGCCCTGTTCCCAGAGTTTTTTAACGCACCTTTAATGGCAGAACATAACCATTTAACCGAAGCTGAAGCTATTCGTAAGTTAGCGGAGCATACCATCGAAATTCGAGATAGATTCCTTCAGTTAGCTGTTACTTATAATGTCAACATCATATCAGGAAGTATGCCCTATCTTGATGACGACGGAAACCTTTATAACATTGGTTTTTTATGCAGGCGCAACGGCACCTACGAAAGGTACACAAAAGTGCATGTTACCCCTGACGAAAGCAAGTTGTGGGGGCTTAAAGGTGGGGAGCAAATTCAGGTTTTTGAAACCGATTGTGGCCCTATTGGAGTATTGATTTGTTATGATGTTGAATTTCCTGAACTATCAAGATTGCTTGCTGAACAGGGAATGAATATATTGTTTGTGCCATTTTTAACCGATACACAAAATGGTTATTCAAGGGTAAGGTATTGTGCCCGTGCCCGCGCAATCGAAAACGAATGTTATGTGGCTATTACCGGCAGTGTTGGTAATTTACCTAAAGTTGAGAACATGGATATACAATACGCTCAATCTGTGGTATTTACGCCTTGCGACTTCTCTTTCCCTGCAAACGGGATAAAAGCGGAGGCAACTCCAAATACCGAAATGATTTTGGTAGCTGATGTTGATTTAGATTTACTCCGCGAGTTACACACTTACGGTGCAGTTAGAAATCTAAAAGACAGAAGGTTAGATCTCTATAGTCTCTATTTGAAAAATGAAGTTAAACAAGATAATCTCTAATAGATTATGGACAACCTGCAAGAAAAAATTTCCAAAGCTTCAGTTGCAGTAAAAAATGCCGATGCTATTTTTATAACTGTAGGTGCCGGCATGAATAATAATTTTGGGTTAACTGGGTCTAACAAAGATTCTAACTCCCTGATTTCGAGATTAAATAAATCAGATGAAAATATTGATCATCCTATATGGTTTGATAAGGATCCAAGAATTGCCTGGGCCTATTATGGGCAACTTTTAAATTTATATCGTCAAACACTTCCGCATAAAGGTTATACAAAATTGCTTGAAATAGGCGAAAAAAAACAATACGGCTATTTTGTTTTTACTTCAAATGTTGACGGGCAATTTCAAAAAGCCGGTTTTGATGATGCATTTTTAGAAGAATGCCATGGTTCTATTAATCATTTTCAATGCATCAGGCCATGTACAAGCGAAATTTGGGATGGCAGCAATGAAATTGTTACGGTTGACTTGGATACTTTTGAGGCAACTGGAGAGCTTCCTAAGTGCCCAAATTGCGGAGGAATTGCTCGGCCAAATATTTTAATGTTTGGTGATTGGAACTGGATATCACATCGTAGCAACGAACAAGGCGAACGTTTGCAGCAATGGCTTGAAACCCTTGAAAGCCTTGATGCAAAGCTGGTGATTATTGAGATTGGTGCCGGACATGATGTACCAACTGTAAGGCTTCAATCTCAGCGGGTTAGTAGAGGTTCTAATTCCACACTAATTCGTATTAATCCACTTGAATACGATGTTCATGCAGGCGGTATTGGTTTACCACTGGGAGCTGAAGAAGGTGTAAATAGAATTTTAGAAAGAATCTGATGGTTATTTACTAAAAGGGTGAGAAATGAATTACAATATAAAGTTTGATAGATTAGGCGTTTATGTTACTTTAAATGATAAAATTAATGAACAACTTATTGAATATGTTAACGGATTAATTATTGGCAATGATAAATTTGAAGAAATTAAATATCAAATTTGGGATTGTTTAGGAGTAAACTATTACGATATTGATGCAAAAAGAGGCGAAGAAATTGGTGCGCTTGACCGGGCTGCATCAATCTGGAATAAGAAAATGAAAGTGGCTATTGTTACCGAAAATAAATCTTTGATTGATTACACCAAAGAATATATAGAAACAATTGCTGGTACAAGCTGGGAATGCCAGATCTTTTCTAAAGTAGAATCAGCTCAAAAGTGGGTTTTAGAGAAATAAACACGTATAAATTCATTTATTGACAATATCCCATTAAATGTGTAAACAGAAAAAGTGGATTAATTCAATTTCAACCTGTCTTCAAAAATAATCAAAAATTGATTAATAATAATGCCCCAATTTCTTATTGGCTGCGTCCATTTTTTAGTTATCTCATTTACA
>JBNKJW010000188.1:0-13637 GCA_050291445.1 Bacteroidales bacterium
TCGCAGTTCCGAATTTTCTATTAGATTTGATTAATTTTTGCATAAATCACACCAATTTTTCTAGAACTATCCCGATAGTCCTTCGAAAATTTGTTGCAATTTCTGCTAAAAATTAATTCAAACTGTGTGAATATTTTTAATAGAACTCAGGTTAATAAGATTTTTTAAATACTTTTAAAGCTCAATGGAATTTAACCATTGGGCTTTTTTACTTAAGGGTTTCTTTTATTATGATGATGTAATAATTGTTGTGAATAAGGCTATTTTTTGTTTATCAGGTATTTTTACTTCTATGGGAGCTGTTGCTAAAAGCACTGGCAACGATTAAAAAAAAAGAGGAAATTCTTTTGCTCCATACCTAAAGATGGTAAAAGTTTCACTATCACCAAAGTAATTTGCTCAAAAACCATCAATTTAAGCGACCGATCCTGTAACCAGCGAGGTGTCTATTAGTGGTAATGAATATTTGAAAAGCAGCCCGATTTCTTTTGTATTTATGGTAATGCTGCAATATTTTACTAATATTAGGTAGACATATACTAATTTAAAAGCTGCCCAGCCCATTAAACCATAAAAGCAGAAATTAACATTTGTTTTGTAAGACGTTGGTATTGATGGTGTTAGGTGTGGATATAGGAAGGCTGATTATTCAGAACTCTTTGTCTTTTTAAACAGTCTCGAAATATCAAATTATTTTAAAAATTTTATTTTGGTTTCATCCTGATTTTTTGGAAATCTGTTTTGCATTAATACTAATATTGAATGAAACCGAGGGAAATAATTTATCTTTTAATAAATAATTTGGATGCTCCCCTATTGTAAAAATAGCAGACATTGTGTTTGCAACGTGAAAAAGATTTTTTCTGTATTTTCGGGGTGTTCCCTCAACAATTGCACACATAACTTCATACCTGATTTCTTCAGGTGAATAGGCGTAATCATGCCAAATGATTGTGCTGTTCTCATCCTTAATCAATTTAAAAGCAGTTTCTGTATCTTTTCTGACTGAATCGAAATGATGATCGCCATCAATAAATACAACATCGAATTTTTTATAGAAAGGTGAAAAATCAAAATTCATTGAATTCCCTTTTAGATGGGTTATTCCTTCAATTCCTTTTGAATAGAAATCCTGCTGTCCGATATATTTTTCAGAAAGTCCCAAACTTCGCAGTTCATCAGCTGATAAATTAAGAGTATAACATTCATCTGCAACATTAGCAACATTAGCAACACTTTCACCACGCCATGTTCCAATTTCGAAATACTTAGCACGGCTATAATTTTTTATAATTTTTTTTATCAATATCAGATCACTGATTAACGATCCTCCATCCAATAAAGAATAATATTCAATAGTTTCATCAAAATTTTCGAACAAATCAAGGATGTCTATTACTGGAAAACCGTCTTTAAAGCCAAGTTTTTTCGCATGTAGCACATTTGCGTCGTTCTGTACCAGAATTAAATTAAGCAATGAAGGGTTTCGGAACAAAACTTTTGTCAGCCTTATTATTTTCGATAATTTAGACATATGTTTTCTTTTTAAGGTATAATAGATAAATAAACAAGGTGATAATTCCTGAAATCCACATTGAAATTGATGTTGCCCAAGCTGCTCCTACGATTCCATATTTAAAAATAAAAAGATAATTTAGAACAACATTTAAAATCAGAGACCCAATTGAAACATAAGCGTTAAATTGTGCCCAGTCTGTTGCTGTAAGAAGATTTCCAAGAGGAATTCTTAAAATAAAACCGGCTGCTATCGAAATTGAAAAAATCCAGATCAAATCACTTACAACTTCATATCCACTACCAAAAAACATCCCCCAAAAATTTCCGGTCAAATAAAAAAAGAAAATCATAATAATTGAAAGAGGCAGGAATATTTTTAAGTAATTTAGGAAATATTGAGATAGAAAGACCCTGTTCTTTTCATTTTCAGCAAACTTAATATAGTCAGTAGTGATAAATATACCTGGTACAAACCTCAGGCTGAAAGGTATCAGCCCGGACGCTTTATATGCAGCAACCTCCCCACTATCTTTTATTATATTCCCAACCATAACAATATCAATTCCATATAAAAATTGAGATGATACAGCCCCCACACTTACAATTAAACCATATTTCCAAAATGTTCCAAAATTAATAGAAGCATCTAAAGGTGTTTTTCGGAAACTAATTAGTTTATATTTTACAATTATAATTAACGAAATAATGAATGGGGTTAAAACAATTGCAAGCACATAACCTATAGCCCCCAAATAATGAATTGCTATTAATGTTATTGAAAGTAACGAGGTGTAATATATGATATCCCAAATAGCATAAAGATGATTTTTATGTATCAACCTAAAATAGCTTTTTATAAATTCAAAAAAAGTAAGGCCTACAATTTGAAATACTATTATTTTAAAATATAATGATGAACCTGGGAGATTACGCGTAAGAAAAGGAATGATTAAGAAAAGTATACCGCTAATCAATAATGACAGTATAAGCCCCCTTTTTACGGCATAATTAAATAGAATAAATTTCTGTTGTTCATTTTTAAACCTTGCCCCAAACCTGATAAGTCCTTGATATGCCCCCATTCCCATAAAAGGTACTACAAAACTAATTATGGAATTTGCATATGTAATCTCCCCGAAAGTATCTTTCAATATCTGCCTGATTGCAATATATGAAATAGAAAAACTTATAAGTTTTGTTAACACTATAGATGTAAAAACATAAATGCCCTTACTTTTCAAAAAAGATATTATAAATTGATAAAACTTCAACCCCTTACCGTTTTATGACTTCTTGATAAATATCAATAAATTGCTTACCTACCATTTCATAACTATATTTTTCAACTGCATTAGCTCTAATTTTTTTCGAATCATATTTCATAAAATTATCAATAATGTATGACATCTTGTTGCAAAGAATTTTTTCATCACCAGGCTTTATTAGGATGCCGTTCGAGTCGTCGATCATTTCATTAATACCGCCAACATCGGAACTTATTACAGACAAACCTGTACATAAAGCTTCACTTATTACACAAGGTGAATTCTCGTAATTGCTGAACAATAGAAACACATCACTTTGGCTCATAAGGTTCGCAATCTCTTCGATTGGCTTTGCACCTTCAATTTGTACAATATTTTTCTGTAAATTCAACTCTTTGGCATATTTAATATGAGGTTTGATGTTGCCATCTCCCACAATAAGCACATTAAAATCTGTTCTTTTAAGGCTCAAAGCTTTTATTGCCCTCAATATTCCTGAAACATTTTTATGGTTGTCTTTTAATGTAGAAACATGGATAAACCTGATAGGTGAATGTACTGGTTCTTTTAATGAAAATAAGTTTGAATCCACAACATTTGGAACAACTTTATAATTTCCTTTAATCCCTAATTTTTGCATTGATTTTCCAAGATTGTTTGAAACAGGTAAGATAAAAGCAGCCTGTTTTGACAATGTCCTTGATAGTTTTAATGTCAGCAAAGGTAGTTTTTTACTATTTGCTGGTAAATATCCTGTCCAATGTTCTGTAATTACAAATGGTATTTTAAAGATTTTATAGAAATAACCTGCAATACTCGCAACAGGAAAAATTACATTATGATGCACAAGATGGACATTGCCTATCTTGTTTATTAAATCAATAAAAGCTTTTAAATATAGTTTTCTTAAAACATAGTATTTTTTTATTTGACTGATTATTGGAATATTACATTTTATCTTGGGATAATATATAATAATAGTATTTACACCTTTATCTTCAAATTCATTTATTTCAACTGTTTTTATATCTTCTTCAGAGCAGGCATGAATAACATAAACATTTGCATAATTGGCAACTGCAACTGCATGTCTGGCAACAAAATTTCCATTATACGGATCATTCTTGCATGGGTACCAACTTGATAAGAATAATATATTTAGCCTTTTCTGCATTCGACAAAACTAATATTTTTCTGCTTTTATAATCCTGCAAGATGAATAAATCTTGAGATTGTATTTTTTTAGTATTTATATATCTTACCCCTGCCAATATTATGTTTGTCGAGAACTTTTGATAGAGTTAAAGCAAAAAAAAGCCTGAATATTTCCCAGCTCTTCTATCGATGTCCTATTCTGAGCTTTTTACGCTTAAAACGAAGCTGAAATTGGCAGTGCCTTAATTAATTTCTAATTTTAACAACGAAAATAACCTATAACACACTACTATAATAATTATTATGAAAAATTGCAAAGAAATTTCAATAATTGGAGTCGGATACCTCATTAAAATTTTCTTTATTTCATTTTTGTTTGTTCTTTTTGTGCCAGATATAAGTGCCCAAAAAAAGAAAAAAGATGACAAAGAGGAAGAAGAAAAGAAACCTGCGGCATTAAATTCTTCAACCTATTCGGGTTTAAAATGGAGAAGTATTGGTCCTGCGTATGCTTCGGGCAGAATTGCTGACTTTGCTGTAAACCCTAAAAACCATAGTGAATGGTATGTGGGTGTGGCCAGCGGAAATATCTGGAAAACAACCAATAACGGACTAACTTTCGAGCCAGTTTTTGATAAGTACAGTAGCTATTCCATTGGTGCTTTGGCGATTGACCCTGTTAACCCAAACATTATTTGGGCTGGAACAGGCGAAAACAACCATCAAAGGGCACTTGCCTATGGCGATGGTGTGTATAAATCACTGGATGGGGGTAAATCCTGGGAAAACATGGGCTTAAAGGAGTCTCGGCAAATTGGGATGATTACTATTGATCCAAGAAACACGAATATTGTTTTTGTGGCAGCCGAAGGTTCAGCTTGGGGACCTGGTGGTGAAAGAGGCCTTTATAAAACAACCGATGGCGGCAAAAGCTGGAAAAAAGTACTGGGAATTAGTGAAAATACAGGTGTCAACAACGTGGTAATGGATCCTTCAAACCCTGATATTATGTATGCTACTTCTGAGCAAAGGAGAAGACATGTGCACACTAAAATAGGGGGCGGGCCCGAATCCGCAATTTATAAGTCAACCGATGGTGGCGAAAACTGGCGGAAGCTAAAATCTGGATTACCCGGTGGTCATGTTGGAGGAATGGGAATTGATGTTTCTCCTGTAAACTCCAATTATGTGTATGCAATTATTGAGGCAGAGGGCGAAACTGGAGGTTTTTTCCGTTCTACCGATAAAGGTGAATCATGGAGCAAAATGAGTTCGCATGCATCAAGTGGCCAGTATTACAATGAGATTTATTGCGATCCGGTTGATGTTGACAAGGTTTATTCAGTTGAAACCTATTCGCATGTTACACTTAATGGTGGTAAAACCTGGAAGCGATTAAGTACAAAAGCGCGCCACGTTGATGATCATGCACTTTGGATTGATCCGGATGATACACAACACTTTTTAATTGGTGGTGATGGCGGAGCCTATGAAACTTTTGATGGTGGCGAAAATTACCGGCACATGTCTAACCTTCCTGTAACCCAGTTTTACAGGGTTTATCTTGATAATGAATACCCCTTTTACAATGTTTATGGAGGCACCCAGGATAACAATAGTATGGGAGGCCCTTCAAGAACAACTAGTTCTGCGGGTGTATCGTCTGGTGAGTGGTATGCTACTATAGGTGGCGATGGCTTTTGGGGAATGGTCGATCCAAAAGATCCAAATATTGTTTATTCTGAATATCAATATGGTAATGTATATAGGTATGATAAAAAAAGTGGTGAAAGTTTGTACATTAAACCAATGCCAAAAAAGGGGGAATTAACCTACAAGTGGAACTGGAATTCACCATTTATCATCAGCCCTCATAATAACAAAAGGCTTTATATTGCAGCGAATACGGTTTTTAAGAGCGAAGACAGAGGACAATCCTGGACTGTTATTAGTGATGATTTGACAGCTAAAATTGACAGGAATACCTGGCCTGTAATGGGGAAATACTGGAGTAGTGATGCGGTGAAAAAAGACGTTTCAACCTCGTTGTATGGAATGGTTGTTTCTTTTGCAGAATCACCTAAAAAAGAAGGGCTTTTGTTTGCTGGTACTGATGATGGTTTAATCCAGGTTACAGATAATGGAGGACAATCCTGGACAAAATATTCAAGTTTTCCGGGTGTGCCTGCAAATACCTATGTAGCAGATATTTTTCCCTCAAAATTTGATGAAAATGTAGTATTTGCGTCATTTGATAACAGAAAGCGCGATGATTTTAAACCTTATTTATTAAAAAGTACAAACAAAGGCAAAACCTGGACTACAATAGCTAATGATTTGCCAGAAAACGGGACGGTTCATACAGTCGTTCAGGATTTTAAAAACCCTGAGTTATTATTTGCCGGAACCGAGTTTGGAATTTTCTTTTCAAACAACGGTGGAACAAACTGGATACAGCTAAAATCAGGTATCCCAACAATTGCTGTGAGAGATATTGCCATTCATGAGCGCGAAAACGATATTGTGTTGGCAACTTTTGGCCGTGGATTTTATATATTGGATGATTATTCTCCACTACGCCAAACAGCTGACCTTAATACTACAGAGGCAAAAATATTCACAGTTAAGGATGCTTTGGCCTATGTTCCATCCGGAGGTAAATATGGTCAGGGTTCAACTTACTTTTTAGCAAAAAACCCCGATTTTGGAGCAGTATTCACCTACTATTTAAAAGAAGCTCCAAAATCAAGTAAAAGCGAAAGAAAAGAAAAAGAAAAGAAACTTTTCAAGGATGGAAAACCAATTCCACAATTGACTTGGAAAGAGGCACAGGATGAAGGTAAAGAAGAATCGTCCTACTTATTATTTACAATAAAAGACGAAAGCGGAAATGTGGTGAGGAAACTCACCAAGTCACCCTCCAAAGGTATTAACCGGATAAATTGGGATTTAAGGTATGCGAGTCCATACCCAGTTAGGGGCAAAGTTGAAAAATTTGATCCTTTTAAAGGGGGTAGGGGCGGTTTTTATGTGATGCCTGGGAAATACAACGTTTCACTTGGTCTTTACGATAAGGGAATGTATAAACAACTCGGTGCAGACCAGTCTTTTGTTGTAAAACAATTAAATAACACAACACTTCCTGCTACCGACAGAAAATCAATGATAGCGTTTCAGCGGAAAGTGGCTGATAGGGTAAGAACAATTAATGCAACTACAAATTATGTTTCAGTTTTACTGGATAAAATTCTAAAAATTAAACAAACAGTTTTAGATTTACCAACTGCCAGACCAGAACTTATGAAAGAGGTACAACGTATTGAAAAAGAGTTGGATAAAATGATTTTTGCATTTGAAGGTTTAGAGCCAAAAGCTAGTTTTGAGGAAATTCCACCACATGAATTGGCAATAAACGAAAGAGTGCAGTACATTATGTGGACACATTATAGTTCAACATCGGCAATTACACAAACAGAAAAGGAACAGTTGGCAATTATTGAGGAGCAGGTTCCTCCACTAATTGAAAAATTGAAAAAAATTGCTACCGAAGATATTGTTAAACTTGAAAAGCAATTGGACGCAATTGGCGCGCCATGGACTCCTGGTAGGTTGCCGGAATGGAAATAGGGAATTACCTGAAAAATGAATTGACGCTATACTATTTAAAAAAAACTACCGTTTTTATTAGCAGGTAATTATACTAAGCTAGTTTGAAATATTGTAAACTGAAATTTTAAAATGGCTTTGTATATGCCGATCGACTGGCAGCTTTGGTTTGCAAGCTTGTGAAGCAAGCCAATTACTAACAGAAGTTCTGTATAATTAAAAAAAATGCTCACTAATTTTTGCAACAGAAAATCACAAAATTTTGTCTAAAATTTGTTATTTGAAAAATTAGTGAGCATTTTTGGTTTTTTTTATAACTTTACTTTGTAACAAAATTGGATCGATTTATCAAATTGATGGGTTCTTAATTTGCGTAACGATAAAGTTGGCATGATTTTTTCTTTGGAATAAACGTAGTTTTTAGCACTTATTTTTTACTAAATGTTAAAAACTGTATAATTATCTTATTAAATTCTATCTTTATAAAAATTATAAAGAGCTATTAGAAATAAAATTAGAAGTATGAAAAAGGTTATTATTGGCTTAATCGGTGTGTTCTTTCTTGCAAATTCATTATTTGCACAAAAAATGGAATTGGTACAGGTTCAGGGAGGAACATTTATAATGGGTAATGATTATTCAATTAATCAGGATGAATCGCCCGAACATAAAGTTACTCTTAGTGATTTTATGATAGGAAAATACGAGATAACTTTTGAGCAATTTGATCGCTTTTGTATTTCAACAGGCTGGGAAAAACCAGAGGATGCTGGAATGGGAAGAGGAAAAAACCCGGTAATGAATACTAGTTGGGAATCTGCTGTAATGTTCTGCAACTGGTTAAGCAAAATGGAAGGCCTTGATAAATGTTATACTATACAGCGCGATAGTTTAGCCACAGTGGTTCTTTGTAATTTTGAAGCCACTGGTTATCGTTTGCCAACTGAGGCGGAATGGGAATATGCTGCAAAAGGCGGTGCCCAATCAAATGGCTATGCTTTTAGTGGTAGCAATAATCCTGATGAAGTAGCCTGGTATTATGGTAATTCTAACGGAGTTCCACACAAAGTGGGAGAGAAAAAAGCCAATGAGTTAGGTATCCATGATATGAGTGGTAATGTTAGAGAATGGTGCTGGGATTTATATTCAAAAGACTTCTATAAAAAAAGTCCTGAAAACAACCCTACCGGGCCTACCGAAGGAGTAAGAAGAGTATACAGAGGAGGAGCCTGGAATTTCAAACTCGATTTTCTAAGAATGACTGCAAGAGAATATATGGGACCAAGTAAAGCATATGGTAATGTTGGCTTTAGGATTGTTCGAAAACCATAGAAAATAAAAAAATATTTAATAGAAAAATGTCAGCATTAGTTGGCATTTTTTTTACTTTAAATTTATATTGTTAATAAATTATGGAAATAAGTACATAAAAATTGTCATTTATTCAAATATTTTTATTATTTTTGTGTATGAGAAATTGAGTAGTTCGGCAAAATTATTGTGGGATGATTTTTGAAATTGTCAGATCAAATTTCAGTTTTTATCATTTTTAATCTTTTTAAAATGCAAAATACAATCAGAGTTGAAAGAGCCAAACAAAATATGACACAGGGTCAGCTTGCCGAAGCAATTGGCGTTTCAAGACAAACCATTCATGCTATTGAAACTGGCAAGTTTGCACCATCGGTTATAACTGCTCTAAAAATCTCAAAGTTTTTTAACACAACTGTCCAGGAAATTTTTCAACTTGATGATGAAGAGATGGTTGATCCAGTTACCTGATTTTTACTTAACCTTTGCTAATTTTAAACATTTAGTTGTTTTTAGTTTGTAAAACACTACCTTAATTTAGTGGTAAATATGCTATTTTAAGAGTTTCTTTTCAATTTTTATATAAAGATTTAAAGGTCAATATCTATTTTTACTTGATATGCTAGTAGTTTTATCTCCAGCAAAATCCCTTGATTTTTCACAGGCGGATAGAAAAACAGAGGTGTTGAAGCCTGATTTTGTTAACGAAGCTGCCATTTTAGTTAAGCAGTTACGTAAACTTAAAGCTTCCGAACTGTCATCTTTAATGAAAATTAGTGCAAAGCTTGCCGATTTAAATTTTGAGCGGTTTTTAAAATGGGATTCTGAGCACAGTGGAAAAGACACAAAACAAGCAATTTTAGCCTTTAAGGGTGATGTTTATGTTGGATTAGATGCTTATAGCCTACCCGATGAGCAACTTAGCTATGTTAATAAAAATGTAAGGATTTTATCTGGATTGTATGGAATATTAAGACCTTTTGATTTAGTTCGGGAATACCGGTTGGAGATGGGGACTAAACTTAAAAACTCAAAAGGAAAAGATCTTTATAAATTCTGGGGAACCAAAATAGTTGCTGAGGTAAACAAAGCCATCGATCAATCTGATGGCGAAAAAGTATTAATAAACCTTGCCTCAAATGAATACTTTAAATCCATTGATCAAAAAAAACTTAAATTCCCCATAATTACCCCTGTTTTTAAAGACTTTAAAGATGACAAATACAAGATCATTAGCTTTTTTGCCAAAAAAGCACGGGGCATGATGACACGTTACATTGCTGAAAACAACATTACAAACCCGGAAAACATAAAAACCTTTAATTATGGCAATTATTCTTTTAACGAGGAGCTGACTAAAGGGAATGAGTGGGTTTTTACAAGGTAAAGTATTGTATCACAGCTTTCCAGCTTTCCTAAGCTGTTTATCAACCAATTATTCAAAACCATTTTTAAATTTAATGTTTAGATACTTGTTTACCACTAAATCTAAATATTGCGGTACTCCGTACCTTTTCAAATCATACAAATATTTAAGCTACAAATATTTTCGGTGCTCTGCACCTATTAAAAAAACAGGTTCAATATAAAAAGCAGCGGAGCTCCTTCTTCGTAATATTATGAAGAAGGAGCTACGCAATATTTGTAGCTTATTAATTGATAAGCGATTTAAGGTGCAGAGCACCGTAACATACTGTTTTAAGTTTTGATGGTGGTAAACAATCGCCTAAGCAAATAAAATTTAGTAACAAACTATATTCAAAAAATTTTTAGGGTTTTAAAGGATTAAGGTAAATTCGCAGCTGAAAAACTGTAGATTTATGAAGGGTGAATTTATCATGGTTTTAGTTAAACACCGTCTATTTGGCTGGATGCTAAAACCTTACATGGTTGAAAAGTTAAACGAAGAATTTTATACTATTACCGAAAGTGTTTTGGCCGAAGGGGTTGAAGACAAGGGCTATACCAATGACCAAAAAGAACTGGTAAAATGGTCTGCCCAATGTAGCGATAAGGAAATTTCCCGTGTTTTTTCAAAAAAAAAGGTCTCAACTAGAGATTTTTTTGCAAAATTGAGCGATGAAAACACCATTACTTCCATAAAAGAATACATTGAAAAACGCCTGTTTAAGTGTTTTGATATCATCAGAACTGCAGATATCCGTGTGTTTTATAAAGCCGAAAGTAAAAACCTGTTTGATGAGGACGAAATTGAAATAGTAAAAGGTACTACCAATGCTGTTTTTAATTTTATTAAGGAACCTGATGCCAGCAAATATTTTTTGAGCATTAGCGATGGGCAAAATACCATTAATTTGACAGACACGCCTGGCGAAATCCTTACCAGTTCACCTTGTATTTTGATGGCAGACCAGAGAATTTATTTCTTTAGCAAAAGCGATGGGATTGATGGCAAAAAGCTGTTGCCATTTTTCACTAAAAGCCATATTTTAATCCCCAAAACAGCCGAAAAAAAATACTTTGAAACGTTTGTCCGAAATGCTGTTGAGAATTTTCAAGTAAAAGCAGAAGGTTTTACCATTGAAGCATCGAAACCTGAACCAACAACTATTTTAAGCCTTGAAAATGACTGGAAAAATGAATTTACCCTTATTCTGAAATTTGATTATGCTGGAAAGACCATTTCACCAAATAGCAAAAAGAAGTCCTTTGTCAGTTTTATCGATAAGAATGGAGAGTACCTCTTTTCGAAACTTGAAAGAAACCTCAAATTTGAAGGAAAAAAATCTGAATTTATGCGTCGGTTTACTGAGTTGGAGGAGGCAAACGATTGTTCATACAAAATTGAAAAACAGCTTACTGATGATTTAAACCTGTTGAACTGGGTGAATGCTAATTCAATACTACTCTCTGAAAATGAGTTTGTTATAACCCAGAACTTTCATGGTAAGAAGTATTTCACCCAGGAACTTTCGCTTGACTTTAACCTAAAAGAAAGCAAAGACTGGTTTGATTTAAAGGGCACCGTTACCTTTGGCGAATACACCATTCCTTTTATTGCGCTAAAAAACCATTTATTGAGAGACATTAAGGAATATTTGCTACCAAACGGCGAGGTGGTAATACTACCTGATGAGTGGTTTGAAAAATACAGTGGCTTGTTTAAGTTAAACAAAACCGAAGGCGAAACACTTAAAATAAAAAAACACCATTTAAATTACTTTTACGAAGAATTAAAAGAAATAAATAAATCACTGGTTGAAAAAGTTACCGGAATAGTTCAGTTAGAGCCCGAAAAACCAACAGGTTTGATGGCTGAGTTCCGCCCTTATCAACAAAAGGGGTATCAATGGGTGTATTCGTTGTACAAAAGTAAATTTGGGGTTTGTCTGGCTGATGATATGGGGTTAGGGAAAACAATTCAAACCATTGCAGCCATTTTAAAAATAAAAGATGCCTCAAATGGAAACCTTGTGCAGACTGCTCAGCTTGATTTATTTGGACAAAATACGGGGAGCGGTACAGCAAAAAGCAGTCAAAGTGCCGGCCTTATTATCATGCCAACCTCATTAATTCATAACTGGAGCAATGAGATTGATAAATTTGCACCAGCATTGAAATATTTGAAATATACCGGAACTGACCGCAAAAAAAAATCAAGTGGTTTTGATGGCTACGATGTTGTTTTAACAAGTTATGGGGTTGCACGAAATGACATTGACATTCTACAGGAATATTTTTACGAATTTATTATTCTTGACGAAAGCCAGGCAATAAAAAATCCTTCTTCAAAAATCTATCAGGCAGTAATTGGGCTAAATGCAAAATTTAAAATGGTGCTTACAGGTACCCCAATTGAAAATTCATTGTTGGATTTATGGACGCAATTAAACTTTATAAACCCAGGCTTGCTAGGGAGTCAGGAGTTTTTTAAAAATGAGTTTGCCGAACCCATTGAAAGGAACAGGGATAATGAAGAAGCCAAACTTAAACAAAGACGTTTACAAAAATTAATAAGTCCTTTTATTTTACGAAGAACCAAGCTAGAGGTATTGGATGATTTGCCAGATTTAACCGAATCTGTTCAGTATTGTGAAATGCATGAGCAACAGCTGAAACTTTATAGCGAAGAAAAGGCTAAAATCAGGAATGCTTTACTGGATAGCATGGAGGATGAAGATGTTTCTAAATCAAATATGATTGTTATCCAGGGACTTACAAGGCTGAGGCAGTTGGCAAATCACCCGGCTATGGTGGCTATAGAAGAAAATGTCGGGAATGAATTCAGCTCAGGAAAATTTGATGAGGTTATCAGGATGCTTGAGAGCCTGATTGCTGAAAATCATAAGGTGCTTTTATTTTCTTCGTTTGTAAAACATCTAGAGCTGTTTGCCAGCCATTTCGAGCAACAAAAATGGAATTATTCCAAGCTAATTGGTTCAACTACCGACCGAGAAAAGCAAATTAAACAGTTTCAGGAACAAGAGGATTGCCAGTTGTTTTTAATTTCACTAAAAGCCGGAGGGGTTGGGTTAAACCTTACTTCGGCCGACTATGTTTTCTTTTTGGACCCATGGTGGAATCCGGCTGCCGAAAATCAGGCACTGAGCAGGGCACACCGAATAGGCCAAAAAAACAAAGTGATGGCTTACAGGTTTATCACCGAAGACAGTATTGAAGAAAAAATACTAAAACTTCAGGAGCGTAAAAAAGAACTGGCCGATGTATTTATAAATAATAACAATCCGTTTAAACAACTTTCGAAAGAAGATATTGTAGAATTGTTCAATTAATACTATTTTTAATCCAGTGTCGTTTGAA
>JBNKJW010000189.1:0-5404 GCA_050291445.1 Bacteroidales bacterium
TAACTGAGGTAAGCGAAAACTTACCTGTAGAAAATGAAAATGTAAATGTGTTCATCTCGGGTGTTTTGCCGAGAGTGAACGCAAGCGCTGAAGCTAACAAACTCTTAAATGATTTTAATAGTCGAATAAAGAAATTCATAAACTCAAAGAAAATCTCTGGAAATTTTAGTTTCATCAGCCACGATTCAAATTTTGTCTTGAAAGGTGGTGAAATCGAAGAACTACTCTATGATGATGGCTTACATCCATCAAAAGCAGGCATAAAACGCATGCTTAAAAATATAGGTTATATAATGACACCAAAAGGTGTGAGTAGAAAGAAGGAAATCTCACGAGAGCCTGAGATAATTGAAGGATATGTTAAAATTAAGGACCTAAGTCCCTGGTTAAACATTGAGTCACTCATAAAGGAAATCCTTTCTATTGTGGGAGATGACGAAATTGTAGATATGTACAAAAAAGACCAAATGTGGGTGGTCGGCCTTAAAAATGAGACCTCATACTCAAAATTGATGAAGCGTACCAACCTTCTGGGGCAAGACTGTCAAATAACAAACCTGGGAACAGAATTCCCAAACAGCAGAAAAGTTAAAGTGTTCCAAGTCCCAAAATCAGTTTCCGATAGGCTGGTGACCCAAGCTTTTGAAGATGCAGGGCTGAAAAATGTCAAAATCCTTTCACGGGGTGTCTACAAAGGGACAAACATAAACAATGGAGAAGTCAACCTCCTAGTGGAAGAAGATACACACCAAGAGATACCTTTCTCAGTGATGATAAATCAGGAAAAATGCCCGGTAAGCGTTCCAAATGTTACATCCAGAAAGGTTAAGGTAGTTCCTGGCCCTAGGAAAGAAAACTCCAAACCAGCAGATAAACAGTGCTACATTTGTAAAAAAAGTGACCATCAAGCTGTGGATTGTCCCCATGCTAAAGCGTGCTGGAACTGTGGTAAAAAAGGTCATCTACGCCGTTCTTGCAGGGGTTTTGAATTCATTCACCCAAAGGAAAGGAGTGAGCCTTTTAGAACTGCTCCAACAAGTCCAATTGATAGTCGTGCCCTTAAACAGTCTGTGGACAATTTTGTGGAGGGAATTAGATTAACTGAACAGGATTGGCCACGTATGATGACAAAGATTTGATTTTCACGTTTGTAAGATTTATAATGAAATCAGGTATGCTTATGCCCTTTTCTTTATTTTTGTAAATATTTAGAAAACCCAGTATTTTTGTATCATATTAATGTCTTTTAAGCTGTGTAGTTTTAATGTTAATGGTTTAAATGATAATTGTAAAAGGAAGAGAATCTATGATTGGGCCAAAGAAGAAAATATTGACCTTTTATGTGTACAAGAGTCACACTGTGGTTCAGACAGTTCTGAAGCTATGTGGAAAAGTGAATGGGGTGACCCAAATTTAAGTTTTTTTTTCAAATCTTACAAGCAAAAGTTGTGGTGTTGCTTGCTATCTAAACCCATCAAGTAACATTGAAATCATGGAATATCATGACTTGATTAAAGGTAGAGCTCAGGTGATTAAGATAAAATTAAATGATGTAAATGACAAAATATTAAATGTAGTAAATGTATACGCCCCAAACTTGGCAATAGAAAGGGGGGAATTTTTCCATAAACTAGCTTCAGAAATCGAGCCCTATTCTTTAAGAGGAGAAGATTTAACTATAGTGGGAGATTTTAATGTTGTAACTAATGAAAAGGATAGACTAAGTAGAGGAAGGAAATATGTCCAAGATAAAACGGGAGTAGATTTGAACAACATAATGTCTAAATTGAATATGTTTGACACTTGGCGTAGGTTAAACCCAGATAAAATCGAATTTTCTTGGCACTGTTTTAACTCTGTCAATCCAGAAAACTCGAGTGCATCAAGAATAGACAAGATTTACGCGTCTAAGGGACTCCTCCCATATGTTATGAGCTGTGTAGCTGTTCCTAGGTCAGTATCAGACCACTCGCCCATAATTCTAGGTGTTCATAACATAGACTTAGTAGAAAAGGGAAAGGGTCTGTGGAAAATGAACTGCGAGATCCTTAAAAACCCCATCTTCAATAGGGAAGTCGAAATTCTATGGAACGATTTTTGTGAAAACAAACCTTTGGAACAAGACAAACTTCTTGGATGGTGGGACGATTTCAAAGCTCAAGTTGGTAATTTAGCGAGAAAAATCGGAAAAGGTAGAGCAAAATTAAAAAATTTTACTCTCAATAAACTGCAAGGGGAATTTGCTAAAGACGTTGAGTCTTTTGACAAAAATCCCTCAAATGATTTGGTCAAAAAAATCTTGGACATTAAGTCCTCTCTAGAAGAAATTGAAAAAGAAAAGTTAAATGGGGAAAGAGTTAGAGCTAAGGTTAAATGGCACGAAGAGGGGGAGAAAAGCTCAAAATACTTTTTGAGTAGTGAAGTGTACAGGGCAAAGAATAAGCTTATCGCAGGGCTGAAAAACCCTGCGGGGGATGTTATTTCTGACTCGAAAGGAATGTTAGAGTTAGGGGTAAATTTTTATAGCGAATTGTACAGATCAGGTGAGGTCGATCTTCATGCTCAAAGCAAATTCGTAGATAACTTGAATCTCAAACTAAGTGAGGAGGAAAAAAATAGCTGTGAAAGTGAGATGTCAAAAGAAGAGGTCCTCAACGCCTTAAAGTCTTTTAAAAACAACAAATCCCCAGGTAGCGATGGGATCCCAAAAGAGTTTTACATACATTTTTGGGAAATTCTCGGAGAGGCTTTTACGGACCTTCTAAATGCGTGCCACGACATTGGCGAATTACCTGAAAGTATGAGATTAGCTATTTTAATCCTTCTATACAAAGATGGGCTAAAGGACGAGTTAAAAAATTGGAGACCGATATCCCTTTTAAATACTGATTATAAGGCAATGGCTAGGGTTCTATCAAACAGAATGAGGAAAGTAATAGGATCAGTCATAAGGCCGGATCAGACATGTGGTGTTCCAGGTCGTTTTATTCATGAAAATATAATATTCACCCAAGATTGCATTATTTATGCGAACAAGGAAAATAAACCTCTAGCTATAGTAAGCATTGATATGACGAAGGCTTTTGATAGGGTTAATAGAGAGTTTTTGTTTAAAATAATGGAAAAATTAAATTTCGGTGAAAAGTTCCTAAAGTGGGTGAAGATCATGTATCTTGAAACCTCTAGCAGATTGATAATAAATGGAAATGTTTCTAAATCATTCAGACTAACCCGTGGAGTAAGGCAAGGATGCCCATTAAGTCCCTTACTATATATAATCTGTGCGGAATCTTTACTGGAATATGTAAGGAAAAACGAAACTGTCAAAGGTTTTGTACTTCCAACAGGCTCAGTTTGTTCCAAAGCTAAAGGTTATGCAGATGACGGAAATTTCTACCTAAATGACATTATATCGGTGGAGTTCCTGCTGGAGATAATTGAAATGTATGGGAAAGCCAGTGAATCTAAACTTAACCGCGGTAAAACAAAACTATTTCTCGCGGGTGCTCTAAAATATGAAAACCCAGTACATCTTGGGGTGCAGATTTTGAGGGAAAAATTAAAAGTTCTGGGAGTATGGTTAGGAACTGAAAATTGTGACAAGGATAACTGGGACCCAGTAATTGATAAGGTTACTAACATTTTTAAGATATGGCAAATGAGAAATTTGTCTATCTTCGGAAAGGCATGTATAATCCAGGTACTTGCCCTTGCAAAAGTATGGTACTTGGGCTCGGTACTCACCCCCCCGGAATGGGTACTTAGTAAGTTAGAGAAGGAAATAAACACCTTCCTATGGAGGGGTAAAAGCCACCTCATAAATAAAGACATTTCACAACTCAGGAAAGATCATGGTGGTTTAGGCTTAACATGTATTGGAGATAAATGTAAAATTTTGAAAATAAAATGGTTAAAATTGATTAGTGATGGCAGGGAAAACAACCCCTCTGACTGGATAAAAATGGCTAACTATTTCATCATGAACTTCTCCCAAAACTTCTACGATTTAAACATTCTCTCTTTAAAGTCATTTCATCTATACAGGAGACAGCAAAATTTAGTCCCTACGTTCTATCTTGGTATGATAAAAACATGGCAAGAATTAGATCTTGAAAGAAGGTTTCCTAGTATGAAAATTTTCCGTAAACAATATCTATGGTATGATCCTTTTCTGTTCAAAACAGAGACGGGTGACTTTGAATTTATGTCCCTGGGAATATACAGAGTAGAGGATATTCTTGTCCCCGGGACCGATAATATAATAGATAACCGAACTTTCGTTCAAAACTTTTGCCAAAGAACAAGGCATGAAAAAGTAATAAAACTCACTGACAGATTTGATACAATAAGAGGCTTTTTGGTGGATATTATTCGAAATATCCCTCAAGAAGAAGCTTATCACAATAAAATTAAAATAGAAGATCTATTTAAAATTAAGGAAAATACGATGAAAGTGAAGAACCTGTACTGGGCATTGAGGGACAAAAGATCATACGTTAATTATAGGGTCAGAAAATACTTAGGTTTTGTACTTACAGATAAGTTCTTCCATGATTTCTATTCAACATTGTGGAAGTCTGATATTGACAATAAAAACAAAGCTTTATTATGGCTTCTAAGCTGGGAGGGGGTTTTAGTTGGCCATATTACAAAAAATTGGTTTCAGGACGAAGATGGGGTTTGTAAAATTTGTAAATTAAATGAAGAAACACTTAGCCACCTCTTCTTTGAGTGCAATATAATTAAGGAGTTTTGGTTGTGGTTGCACACCATTTTAAATATCGAGGGAAGAGAGGCAAATGGTCTGATGCTATATATGAACAACTACACAGTATTAAACGAGTGCTATTTCTTTTTATGTGCCAAAGGCAAATTAGCAATTTGGGTTTTGAGAAATAAATGTGTATTTCAAAATACACAACCTAGCTTAATGATGCTGAAAAAAATTTGGGGTAATTTAGTAAAAGAAGGCCTGGAAACGGTTTTAACTGTTTATAAAAAGAAAGGAAGGGAGTTATTGTTTATGGAAAAATATTGTCAAGATGTAATTTCTGTTTTTAATGGAAAAATAGCCTTTAATTTTAATGTTTAGACGTAGGTGATTAAGGCCACTATTGTTAATGTACTATTGATTGTAAATTCATTTTTGTGTAAATTTAAAGAAGGTATATGTTTTCACTCCACCTGGTGTAAAGCCAAGCGAGGCTCAAAATCTCTCTTTCTAGTCACAAGGAGCCCTCGCGGAAGCTGTAACATTGTGGTACAATACACGGCCAGTTTGCCTGGGGCCGCTGTTTCTAATGTAAGGGCAACATATATCTAAATAAATTTTTATTCAATAAAAAAAAAAAAACACAGCATGAATAAAGCCCAGATATATTTTGAGAAGAATGTTTTAAAAATT
>JBNKJW010000190.1:0-3429 GCA_050291445.1 Bacteroidales bacterium
ATCGTTCCTTTTATCTAAATCAGATGTCCTGAATTGATCAGTTGGATAGGCTAAATTTACTTTTAATCCATTCTCTGTACTTGAAATGATTGGATCGATGGTCACCCAGTCGCAGCTTCGGGAAGAATAAGCATACCAAAAATACCCAGTATAAATAATTTCTTTATCCACAGTAACAGCAAATGCCCTTGTGTGATAGTTAAGCCCATCATTTTGTATAAATTTATCTATAATTTCCTGTGCTACTTTAAAGCTATAAGTTGAACTGTTATAAGAAATAATTTCATCATAACCAATCACCACCTGATCTGAAATGATTGCTGTTGATTCATCAATTTGCATAGAATTTCCAACAGTTGTGTAGTCTTCGAGTAAATAGAACTCTAATTTATCACCAACTACTACATCGTTATTTGATCTTTCGCAACTACCAAGAGCTATAATTACAAAAAGTTGAACGGAAATTAATACCTTAAAAATCTTCATTAGATATCGTTTAGTTTGTTTTATTAGCCAATACGTAGCTTTTTTCAAAACGTTGCAAACAAACTTCAGTTTTATCCAAAAAAAAATCCCCAAACGGGGATTTTATAAACAATATTATAAATAAATACTTATTTGATTCCTGCAATGTCCTCTAACATATCGGTAGTTAAAGATTTTGGCCTTTCAATAGGATAACCTAAAGCCCTGTCCCAAACCAGATTAGAAGCAACCCCAATAGCGCGTCCAATAGCAAAAAGCACCGTGTAAAAGTCATATTCTCTTAAACCATAGTACCATTGAATAACACCTGACTGGGCATCTACATTTGGCCATGGATTTTTAGCTTTCCCTTGCTCTTGTAAGATAGGCGGAACCACTTTGTACAGCATATTTACATATTCGAATAATAAATCGTTTGGTAAATGTTTTTTACAAAACTCTCTTTGCGCGGTGTATCTTGGATCTGTTTTTCTTAGCACGGCATGTCCAAAACCAGGTATTACCTGCCCCGAGTTTAGAGTATCCCAAACAAACTTCTTCATCAACTCTTCAGTAGGTTTTTGGTCGCCAAGCTTTTCCATTACCCCTTGCAGCCATTTTAGCACTTCCTGGTTAGCCAGCCCGTGCAATGGACCTGCCAACGCATTCACCATCGACGAAATTGAATAGTACATATCCGACAGGGTACTATTTGTAAGGTGTCCTGCATGCGCACTTGCATTTCCACTTTCATGATCGCTGTGAATGATGAAATACATCCTGGATACATCATCATATGGTTTATCAATTCCCATCATATGGGCAAAATTCCCTCCCATATCTAATTTAGGATCCGAAGGAATAATATCGCCATTTTTATATTTATACCTGTAAATAAATGCTCCAATTTCTGGTAATTTTGCCAGCAAATTAAGTGCATCTTCGTAGGTTGCATCCCAAAAATCCTGTTTTTTAAGTCCTTCCTCGTACTTGTGATAAAATACTGACTCACTTTGCATTGCCAATATAGCTGAAGAAAACATAATCATTGGATGCGTAGTTTCCGGCATTGCCCTAATAACTTCAAAAACATATTCTGGCACCTTTTTTCTCGTATTAAACTCCTCAGCCACATCTTTAATTTCCTCATTGGTAGGTATATCGCCTGTGAGCAACAAATACACAAGCCCCTCAACATAAGGCATTTCTCCTCCAGGTGCTTTTGGTAATAGCTCTATTGTATCAAGCAAAGTATGTCCCCTAAACCTAATTCCTTCATTAGGGTCAAGGTATGATATATCCGTAACCAGGCTTTTTATCCCTCTCATTCCACCAATAATTTGCGAAATGCTAACTTCTCCGGCTACTTTGTCGCCATATTCTTTTAAAAGACGCGTTGTTCTTGGTCGGTGTTCTTCAATTTTTTTTAATAATTTTTCCTTTAAATTAGACATAGTTAAATCTTTTAGAATTACTTGAATTTTATATCTCAAATAGCTTTTGGTTAAGAACCATTCTGAGTGGTTTGTAAATGTAAAGTTACGAAAAAAACTGCTTCAAGAAAACAGTAAACCTCAGTTAGTCGTTAGCAAAACGTTCTTTTACTGATAAAATATTTGTATCCTCTATCACCAAAGCTCCCAAAATCGAATATTTTACATATGTTCTAATTTAGATAAAACTTTTCGCTTAAATTATTAAAAAAAAAAAGAGACCAACAAGCTTCCAAAAACAGCGCTTCAAAATATTATTAAAATAATTGAGTAGTCGTTTGTTTGCAACTAAAGTTAGTTACTTATTGCTTAGCATTGCTTGAAGTTGAAAGAAATGATTGTGTCTGTATCATTTCGCTTCCTACTCTGTGTTTCTCGCTTCATATCATGCTTTTTTTCAACCAACACAAGCTCTGTGGCAGACTATCGCAAAGTCAGATTGAAAATACTCGAATTCTACTTAAAACCTTTCCAGATTCAGATATCTTTTATAGTTTTAATGCCAGTTATAAACTTATATAATTGAGTTTTCAACTTTTTTATTGTTAAAAAACAGATGTATGAAAAAATCTTTAAAGATATTCTTCTCCATGCCTTTTATGGGCGCTGTTTTAATAATTTATGCAATTGCTATGGCAGTTGCTACATTTATTGAAAATGAATATGGTGCTGCTATTGCAAAACACGTTGTATATAACGCCTGGTGGTTTGAATTAATCCAGCTAATTTTAGTTATTAACTTCATAGGTAATATTTTTACCTATAAGTTATATAAAAAAGCAAAGCTTAGCATTTTCATGTTTCATGCTGCCTTTGCTATTATTCTGGTGGGAGCTGCAGTAACAAGATATATTGGCTACGAAGGTTCTATGAGTATTCGTGAAGGGGAAAGTGCCAATACTTTCTTATCTGAAAAAGATTATTTGCAAGTGAAAAGTGCTACTAATGAAAGCAAATTGTTTGTTGATAAAAAGGCTTTTGTATCTCCTTATATCAATAACAATCTTTCGGCTGGTTTCGAATCCAATAACAAATCGTATAACCTGGAACTTACAAAGATACTTCCCAATGCTGAAAAAAAATACATGGAAGATGTTAATGGAAGGCCATTCTTAGAAATTGTTTTTGCCAGCAAATTTGGCATGCAAAATTATTTCATCGAAGACCAATCGGAAATTAGTTTTCAGGATCAAGCCTTTAGTTTGAATGCAAGTAAAGAAGATTCAGCAGTTAGCTTAACACTGAAAAATGGCCAGCTGTATGCCAAATTGCCTTACGATTTAAAAATAATCCCTATGACAGGTGGCACAGACAGCACACTGTTAGCCAACGAGCAACATCTTTTACAAACAAAACAACTGTATAGTTTTAAAGACATTAAATTTGTGGTAAAAGAATTTTCCGAAAACGCGAAACTATCCTACACGGTTGGAGATTTATCGGGTGGCATTAAATATAATTTACTGGAATT